>CACKKE010000008.1 GCA_902600635.1 uncultured Pelagibacteraceae bacterium
AGATAATTATATGCTTCCAACATTTACCAAGAAAGTTGTTAAATATTTAGAAAAAAAATAATGAAAAAAGTAGCTGTAATTGGTGCTGGTATTTCAGGGCTATTCATTGCGAATTTATTTAAGAGAAATGAAAAGTATCAAGTAACTATCTTTGAGAGAAATAGCTTAATCGATTTAAAAGAAGGTTACGGAATTCAATTATCTGTCAACAGTATAAAACTATTAAATAAAATTCATTTTGATAAATTAGAAAATAACGAGAAATTTAATCCAGATAAAATCAATTTTTACTTAGTCAAAAATTCTA
Source organism: uncultured Pelagibacteraceae bacterium (assembly GCA_902600635.1). GTDB lineage: Bacteria > Pseudomonadota > Alphaproteobacteria > Pelagibacterales > Pelagibacteraceae > Pelagibacter. The sequence goes on from CACKKE010000008.1 coordinate 308, forward strand.
GCAAGATATGTGAGCTAAATATATCAGATTTTAACACTGAAAATTGTAAATATACTACTCTTAAACGGTCATCACTAATTAATTTTTTAAAAAACGATTTAGAAAAAGAAATAAAATTTGATCACACTATTTCAAAGATAGAACATCAAGATCAAGTTGTTCAAATTACTTTTGAAAATAATAAAATTTACGAATTTGATTATTTAATTATTTCAGATGGTGTCTTTTCAAAGAGTAAAAATCTGTTGTCAAAAAACCAAATTGAACCAAAATTTGATGATACGTTAGCCATAAGAGGAGTAATACCAAGTTCATCAAACATAGCTGATAAAAAAAACATCTCATTGTTTTTAGGTTCAAATTTTCACTATGTTATTTATCCAGTATCTCCTGATGGAGATTTAAACTTTATAGCTGTAATGAAATATAAACTTTCAGAGGATGAGCAAAAAAATTACTCGTTGTTTAATGACAATATTTTTATTAAAAATATTTTAGAAAAAGTTCCGGACATAAATAAGAAATTTTTCGATAATATTAAGGATCTAAAGATATACCCAGTATTTATCAGCCATGATTTTTTCAAAGTTAAAAACAATAATATTCATTTAATAGGAGATGCTTTTTTTGCTTTTCCACCATCTTTTGCTCAGGGTGCATCACAATCAATAGAAGGTGCATATGAATTATTTGAGAATATTGAGAATAATACTGAAAGTAATTTTTTTAGAAATAGAGTTAATAAAACAAAAATGGTTAATAATCGCTCAAAGTTTAATCAATTTGCTTTTCATTTATCTAATCCCCTAACAACATTATTAAGAAATATTTTTTTGAAAAGATTAGTAAAAAATAAAAAGTTTTTAGAGGGCTATCTTGGTAAAATATATAAAAACTAAGTATTAGAAATTAATCTTTGTCTTAAATGATCGATAGGAACTGCGTTTCCATTCAAGTTATAATGCCAATAGGTCCATCCATTACAGCTTTCAGCACCTAAGATTTTGGCTGCTACTTTATGGATTGAGCCTTCAGTTTGAGCATGTTTGATACTGCCATCAGCCCTAATTTTTGCACTAATTTTCTTCTTGTTATCAAAAATAGTAGTTCCTGGTTTTATTATTCCTAATTCAACCAAAGAACCAAAAGGTATTCTTGGTTTAGATCTACCGTTCTGAATAGTATCTAAATTATCATCCTCTATAGATTTTGCTTTATTTAATCTTTGTTCGGCAGCTTTAAAATAGTTTTTTTCTTTTTCAATCCCGTAATAATTTCTACCTAATTTTTTTGCAACCGTTGCTGTTGTTCCTGATCCTAAAAAAGGATCTAAAACAAAATCATTTTTATTTGTCGTTGCTAATAAAATTCTGTGAAGTAGAGCCTCAGGTTTTTGGGTAGAGTGCACTTTTTTACCATTCTTTTTTAGTCTTTCAGAACCATTACAAATCGGCAATTCCCAGTTAGATCTCATTTGGAGATCGTCATTTAAACACTTTAAAGATTGATAATTAAAGGTGTATTTTGATTTTTCAGATTTAGATGCCCAAATTAAAGTTTCGTGGGCATTCGTAAAACGTGTTCCTCTGAAATTTGGCATGGGATTTTTTTTATTCCAAATGAGATCATTTAGAATCCAAAAACCCAAATTTTGAATTGCTGTACCAACTCTAAAGATATTGTGATAACTACCAATTACCCAGATAGCCCCATCCTTTTTTAAAATTCTTTTACATTCGCTTAACCATGAGTATGTAAAGTCATCATACTTTTTAAAATTTTCAAATTGATCCCATTTATCATTTACTGCACTTACTTTAGATCTATCAGGTCTTGTTAATTCACTTTTTAGTTGCAGGTTGTAAGGAGGGTCGGCAAAGATTAAATCAAAAGTTTCATCAGGAATTTTTTTAAGTTCCTGAAGGCTATCTCCATTAATTAATTTATTTTTTAAGTTCAAATTCATTTTATAAAAACAAATTAGACTCCAAAAAGATTCTTGGGTCAACCTAGGATTGAATTATTTAGAATAGTTTTGTATGACTTTGTATTGCGACAACTACATATGGTGTTTTTACGTGAAAACTATTTCAATTTGTGTATAGGAGAAAAAGTTTTTCTGTGATGCTTTGTAATTCCTAAGATTTTTATAGCTTTTAAATGCTGACTAGTACCGTATCCAAAATTTTTTTGCCAATTATAGCCTTTAAACTTTTTACCTAAATCTGAAATCATCTTATCACGTGTAACTTTTGCAATAATTGATGCTGCAGAAATAGATGGAATTTTTTGGTCACCTTTAATAATAGATTTAAGTTTGTAATTTTTTAATTCAGGCAATTTATTTCCATCAATTAATACATGTGAGGGTTTTTTCTTAAGTTTTTTGATTGCTCTTTTCATTGCTAATAAACTGGCATTTAAAATATTTAATTGTTCAATTTCTTTCAATGATGCCTTTCCAATTGCCCAAATTGAATTTTTTTTAATATGGCTAAATAAGACTTTACGTCTAGAGCTTGATATACTTTTTGAGTCTTTTAGTAATTTTGTATTTATAGATTTTTTTAAAATAACTGCAGCTGCATAGACTGGTCCAACCAAACTTCCTCGACCGACTTCATCTACACCAGCAATTATTTTCATTAAATTATAATATTTAAATCTTCTACTTTTTTTCTTATTTTTTTAAGGTCCTCCCATGAGAATTTCTTTTTATCTGGATACCTAATTAAATAAGATGGATTAAAAGTGATAATTACTGGAATTGTTTTGTTTCCAATTATGATTTCTTTCCAATTTCCTCTTTCGTTTGAGATTTGATTACCAAGACCCGTTACTGCCTCCATTGCAGTGGTACCCATCAATATCAAAATTTTAGGATCTATAATTGAAATATGTTCTCTTAGAAAAATTGAATATCGCTTTATCTCTTGAGTAGTTGGCTTTCTATCATTAGGTGGTCTAAAATTTATTGAGTAAGTAGAGTACACTTTCTCTCTTTTAATTTTAATTGCTAAAAGCATCTTATTTAAAAGCACGCCAACATCTCCACAAAATGTTTTAGCTTCCAAATCTTCTTTTTCATCAGGAGCTTCTCCAATTAACATTATAGGACTATTTATGTCACCATCTCCCATAACTAGATTTTTAGAATTATTTCTTAAATTACAATTTTCAATTGAATTGATTTTTTTCTTTAGTCTTAATATTCTCTCTTCTTTCCCTTTTTTATCTTGAACGCTATTTTCCTTTACAATTTTAAGTCTATTTATTGGCTTATTACTAAATTTAAATTTTGGCTCTACTTTATCTAAAAATCTTTGATCATATTTGGCATTTTGATTTAACATCTTTTTAGTCATAAAGTGCAATTATGTTTGTCAAAAATTTAAAATTTTTATTGATATTATTGTTACTTTATCAAAATCCCTTGCATTCTAAAAGTGCTAGTTTTGATGATTTTGACTCCAGAAACTTATCAAAATATTTTTCTGGAATTGTAGCATTTGAAAATAAAAATAACTCAAAGGCGTTAAATTTTTTTAATACTTCCAAGATTTTATTAAATAAACATGAGCCTTATTTAAAGAGATATGTTTACTCTCTAGTCTTAGAAAATAAAGTAAATCAAGCTATAAATATTGTTAAACAAAATAAAAATAAATCAGAATTTTTTGAAAAATACTTATTATTAACAATAGATAGTATAAGACGAGAGGATTTTTCAAAGGCATTGGATTACATATCTAAGTCTAAAAAATACATTAAACTTAACCGATTTAACTCAGCAATTTTAGATAATTTGAGAGACTACATTTTTGTATTCAAAGAAAAAAGATTGCCCAATGACATAAAAAATTACGGAAATCTATCAATAATTTCAACAACCTTTCAAAGGTGTTATTTAGGAGATGCAAAAACCAAAACTTTTTTCTCTAAGCTGGTTGGTAATGACGATACAGACTTAACTAGGTACACTTTTTTTTACTTAGCATATTTAATTGAAAATAACCAAATAGAGGAAGCAAAAAAAATAACTGATAACATTAAATTTATCAATACTTCTTTACTTTTGTCTCAAGGAAAAAGTTGGATTGAAAAAGGCGATCAAAGAAAAATGAATTCCATTTTTTCATGCAAAAACCATAATGACTTAATAAGTGAATTTTTATTTTTAATATCTAATTTACATTCTGCTCAAGACGATTTTATAAATTCTAACTTTTATTCATATTTATCTAATTATTTAAATCCAAAATTTCATTATAATTTATCATTAGTCGCTGAAAATCTATATTCAAATGAAGAATTTGATCGAGTTAAAAAAATTTTACAAGAATTTGAAAAAGAAGATGATTTCTATTATTGGTATAGATTAAAAAAAGAAGCTCAAATTATTTCAAAAGAAAGTAGCACAAAAGATTCATTAAAATTTATTAAGTCTAACTTTGAAAAAATTGAAAAACCAAATGAAAAAATCCTATTTGATATTGCTAATTTTTATAAAAATGCAAAAGAGTATGAACAAGCTATAAAATATTACACAATAGTCCTAGGAATAGTTAGCGACGATTTAGAAGTTAAATCAGATTTATTTTATAGAAGAGGAGCGAGCAATGAACGAATGGGAAATTATGAAGAAGCAGATAAAGACATGCTTTCTTCTTTAGAAATTGATCCTGATGATGCTTATGTTCTTAATTATTTAGCATACTCTTGGTTGGAGAGGGATTACAAAATTGAAGAGGCAATGGAAATGTTAGAGAGAGCATATTCTTTAACTGAGAATGATCCATATATAATAGACTCAATTGGCTGGGCATATTATTTAACAAAAGACTACGTAAAAGCAGAAACATATTTAAAAAGAGCTGTAGAATTAATGCCAGATGATGCGATAGTAAATGATCACTATGGAGATATTCTTTGGATGTTGGGTAGAAAAATTCAAGCAAGGTACTTTTGGAAAAGTGTATTTAAAATGGAGGATGTAGATGAAGAATTATTACAAAAAATAAATTCAAAAATAATTAAAGGACTCTAAGATGAGCTATTTTAGGATAAAGTCATTTGCTAAAATTAATTTAGCTCTTAACGTTACTGGAAAAAACTCAAGATTACACAAGATTGAGAGTATCGTAGGTTTTGTCTCGTTATACGATGTTATTCTTATTAAAGAAATTCAATCTAAGAAACATATTATTTCATTTAATGGAAAATATTCAAAAAATATTCATAAGAAAAATACAATTTCAAAGTTATTAAATATTCTAGAGAAAAAAAAATTAATTTCAGGTCATAAGTTTGAGATAAAAGTTAACAAACATATTCCATCAAAATCTGGATTAGGAGGTGGATCAATGAATGCTGCAAATATATTGAAATATTTGATTAAAAAAAAGTTTATCAATCCCAGCAAAGGACAATTAAGTTCAATTTGTAAATCAGTAGGTTCAGATGTAGTTCTGGGTCTTAATTCTACTTTTACAATTCTTAAATCTAATAATCAGATTAAAGAGTTTAAAAACTGCAAAAAATTTTATGCACTTATTGTTAAACCTAGCTTTGGGTGTTCGACAAAAGAGATATATTCAAGTGTTAAAAAATTCACAAAACCCAGATTTAATAAACCCTCTAAGAAAATGTTTATCTTTGAGAATTTGAAAAAACTCAATAACTCTCTTGAGGCGATTTCTCTATCTAAGTTTCCCAAATTAAAAAATATCAAAAGTTTTCTTGAAAAATCCTCAAATAAGAGTTTCGTAAGAATGACAGGATCAGGTTCTGCAATTGTCGCATATTTTAAATCTAAAAAATTATGCGATGATGTTAAAAAAAAATTTAGTAGAAAATATAAAAATTGCTGGTGTAAAGTTGCAAAAACTATATAAATTCTTTTTTTTGTGTTATACGAAATTAAATTGGGGCGTAGCCAAGCGGTAAGGCACGGGTTTTTGGTACCTGCATCCTAGGTTCGAATCCTAGCGCCCCAGCCAAATATGAAAAACTTTTTAAATAAAATTTTCTCGAGCTCAAAAAACCTTTACTCATTTAAGAATAATATCAAAAAACTTTCATTAACAACACCTGTGAAAAAAATTTTTGAGGCTATAAATTCTCACTCATCTGAAAGTGAGATTAGGTACGTGGGAGGTTGTTTAAGAAAAATATTAAATAATGAGAAAGTTGATGATATAGATTTAGCGACAAATTTAAATCCTAAAGAAGTCACTGAAATCTTAAAAAAAAATAATATTAATTTTTATGAGTCGGGAATTGAACATGGAACAATTACAGCAATCATAGATGATCATAAGTATGAGATAACATCTCTAAGAGAAGATATTTTTACTGATGGTAGACACGCTAAAGTAAAATTCTCCAAAGATTGGAAAAAAGATGCTGCGAGAAGGGATTTTACTATTAACTCTATTTATGCTGATTTGGATGGAAATTTATTCGATCCTTACAATGGAAAAAAAGATATTGAAATAGGTCAGGTTAGTTTTATTGGCAACCCTGAAAAAAGAATTAAAGAGGATTATTTAAGGATATTAAGATACTTAAGATTTTTTTTAAATTACTCAAAGCAGCCTCACAAAGAGGAAATAATTAAAGTAATAAAAATCAATATAAGTGGTATTTCTATTATATCTAAAGAGAGACTATTAGATGAGTTAAAAAAATTATTAAAATCAAATAAATTAGAAAATTTATCAAAAGATAAATTCAGCATCGACCTAATATTGTTAATTTTTCCAGAGCTAAAGAATATCAAAAGTATTATTGATGTAATTAAAGTAAAGAGGGAACTATTTGTTGATCTGGATTTTATGTTTACTTTATTTTTAATGATAATAGATGAAACAGACAATTTAGAATACTTCTTGTACAAATATAATATTTCAAAAAAAGATCAAAAAAGAGCTTATGCTATTAGTAACTTTTATAATGAAAAGAATGGGTCAAAAACTTTCAATGAAGTGAACTTAAATAAAGTTTTATATTATGATGGAAAGCAAGCAGTATTAGATATTATAAATTTTAAGATTATAAAAACAAAGAAATTAGATAAGAAATTGTTGAGCTTACTAGAATTATACAAAAATAAGATCACGCCAAGTTTGCCTGTTGGAGCTAATTTATTAATGAGTAGATACAAAATACCAGAGGGAAGACAGTTGGGAAGTATGCTGAAATTGATCGAGGAGGAGTGGATCAGGAATGATTTCAAAATTTCTGACAAACAAATCGATAGTATTGTAAAAGGTTAAAGATATTTGACGTCTTTAATTTCAAAGTTTTTTACTCCAGCGGGAGTATTTATTTCCACAAGATCATTTTTATTTTTTCCAATGAGACCTTTACCTATTGGCGATTGAAAATATAACAGTTTTTTTTTTAAATCTGCTTCATCTTTTCCGACTATTTTATAATCTATCTTTTCACCAGTGTCTAAATTTTCCAAAAATACTGTTGCACCAAAAATTACTTTGCCATCATTGTTTATTTTAGTAATATCAATGACGTTTGCTCTTGCAATAATATCATTTATTTCTGTTATCCTACCTTCGTTGTGAGACTGCTCTTCTTTTGCTGCATGATACTCAGCGTTTTCTTTTAAATCTCCGTGTGATCTTGCTTCAGCAATTGCGGCAACTATTTCTGGTCTTTTTTTTTCTTTTAAAAAAATTAATTCTTCCTTTAGTTTATTTAATCCATTCAAGGTAATTGGTTCTTTATCCATATTATTTCCATTTTGCATGAGGAGGTAATGACATTAATATCCCCTCAACATTACCACCTGTTTGTAATCCAAATTTTGTACCTCTGTCATATAGTAAATTGAATTCTGCATATCTTCCTCTTTTAATATATTGATTTTCTTTATCTTTAGAAGTCCATTTTTTTTTAATTTTTTTATTTATAATTTTTTGAAAAATAGTCTCAAAGGTAATACCTACATCTCTGACAAATTTGAAATTTTTTTCAAAATTGTTTTTTTTATAATCAAAAAAAATACCACCTATTCCACGGGGCTCTTTTCTATGAGGTAGATAAAAATATTCATCACACCATTTTTTATATTTTTTATAATAATTTTTGTCATGTCGATTGCACATATCTCTAAGAGTTTTGTGAAACTGTTCTTTTTCTTTATTATCTTTTTTTGATGGGGTAACATCAATACCTCCACCGAACCAATCAAAAGTTGTACAAATATATCTAGTATTAAAATGCATCGCAGGAATTAAAGGATTTTTCATATGCATTACAACTGATATGCCAGATGCCCAGAACCTAGGATCTTTTTGAGCGCCAGGTATATTTTGTTGAAATTTTTTTGGAAATTTTCCATAAACTTCCGAAAAATTAACACCTACTTTATCAAAAATTTTTCCATCTTTTAGGATTCTATATTCACCACCACCTTCATCTTTTTTTAAACTTCTCTTCCATGAAGTCGACTTAAAACTGATCTTGTTTTTTTCAAAATCACTAATAGTTTTGCAGAACATTTCCTGCAAAGATTTAAACCAATTACTTGTCAATTTTTGTTTTATTTCTATATCCATTTAAATTAATTTATTTTGTTTTAAACACTCGGCCAATATTATAGCAACAGAAGAAGAAATATTTAAAGAACGCTTATTATTTCGCATCGGAATTTTTAACCTATTATTTATCATTTTATGCACAAATTCAGGCACTCCCGCACTTTCTCTTCCAAATAAAATTGTATCATTTTTTTTAAACTTAAATTCTGTATATGGGCTAGAGGCTTTTGTAGTCATAAGTATAATTCTTTGATTCTGTTTCTCATCAAAAAATTGATCAGAGCTTTTATAATATCTAATCTCTTTTTCATCCATATAATCCATCACAACTCTTTTAAACCTCTTATCGTTTAATAAAAATCCACAAGGCTCTATTATTTCTAATTTCGCCCCCAAACAGGCACAAGTTCTTATGATCGCAGCAGTATTTTGAGGGATATCAGGTTCAAATAGTGCAATTTTTGGCCCATCATTAATTAGATTATGTGTCATTCTATCAGTAGAAAAATAATACTTTTTTATTATATGTAATCATATATTAACTACCTAAATCAACATATAGAATTATAAGAACCTATAAACAGTGGAAAAGAAAACTAAAAGAAGAGATTTTTTATTTACAGCTACATATGCGGTTGGAGCAGTTGGAGCGGGTGCAGTGATTTGGCCTATGATAGATCAAATGAACCCAGATGCTTCTGTGAAAGCGTTAGCAAGCACTGAGGTTGATGTGAGCGCAGTCAATCCAGGAAAAACCATAACTGTGTTATGGAGAGGAAAGCCAGTTTTTATTAGAAGAAGAACTCAAGAGGAAATAGCTGAAGCCAAATCTGTTAAGTTGGAGGATTTAAAGCATCCTGAAAAAGATGAAGATCGTGCAAAAAATCCAGAGTGGCTTGTTATGCTTGGAGTATGCACGCACTTAGGTTGTGTGCCTTTGGATCAAAAAGGTGATTACAATGGATGGTTCTGCCCATGTCATGGTTCTCATTACGATACTTCGGGAAGAATTAGAAAAGGTCCAGCCCCAACAAATATGGAAATTCCAGAATACAAATTTGTTGATGCTAACACAATTAAGATTGGATAATTTTTTATGAGTGAACACGAATACACACCAAAATCAAAAGTTGGAAAATGGTTTAACGACAGATTACCTCTTTTAACTTTGGCAAACCATTTAACCGATTATCCAACACCAAAAAATTTAAATTATTGGTGGACTTTTGGTGGGATTCTCACTTTTTGTTTGATTACTCAAATTGTAACCGGATTAGTTTTAGCGATGCACTATATCGCACATGCTGATATGGCGTTCCAAAGTGTTGAACACATAATGAGAGATGTGAACTATGGATGGTTAATAAGATATATACATGCAAACGGAGCTTCAATGTTTTTCTTAGCAGTATATATTCATATTTTTAGATCCTTATTTTATGGCTCTTATAAATCACCTAGAGAAGTTATATGGATTATCGGAATAATTATTTATCTGCTTATGATGGCAGCAGCTTTCCTAGGCTATGTTTTACCATGGGGACAAATGAGTTTTTGGGGAGCTACAGTTATTACAAATTTATTCAGTGCAATTCCTTTGGTAGGCGAGGGAATAGTAACATGGTTATGGGGAGGGTATTCGGTTGATAACCCAACTCTTACAAGATTTTTTACTCTACACTACTTAATTCCTTTTTTGATTTTAGGTTTAGTTGTTTTACATATTTGGGCTCTTCATGTGCCTGGAAATAATAATCCAATTGGAATTGATATAAAAAAACCTTCAAAAGACACAGTCCCATTTCATCCTTACATAGTTATCAAGGATGGTTTTGCGTTGTTGATGTTCATGATTGTTTTCGCTTTTTTTGTTTTCTATACACCAAATATTTTAGGTCATGCTGATAATTATATTGAAGCAAATCCTCTTGTGACACCAGCTCATATTGTTCCTGAATGGTATCTGTTACCTTTTTATGCAATTCTGAGATCAGTTCCGGATAAACTTCTAGGTGTTATAGCGATGTTGTCTGCTATTTTAATATTAGCTGCACTTCCTTGGTTAGATACTTCAAAAATTAGATCCGCAGTCTTTAGACCTTTATATAAGCAGTTCTATTGGATCTTAGTGGCGGATGTTTTAATTTTAGGATATGTCGGAGCTATGCCAGCTGAGGGTCTTTACTTATTAATTGCTAGGATTGCAACAGCATATTACTTCCTTCATTTTTTAGTTGTATTGCCAGTTTTAGGATTCAAAGAAAGGACCACACCTGTTCCCCTGAGTATTACCGAACCAATTTTGGGTGGATCACCTAATCTTGCAGCGTTGAAAAAAAAGGATAGTTTTAAAAATCAGTGAAAAATTTTTTTAGAATATCGTTTTTAATAGCATTATTTTTTGGATTTCAATTTAACTCTAATGCAGCTGAGAAAGCTGAATATCTGAAAACTGATTGGAGTTTTAAGGGTCCCTTTGGAAAGTTTGACAGAGCTGCACTTCAAAGGGGATATCAAGTTTATCAAGAAGTTTGTTCTTCTTGCCATTCTATGAAATATCTAAGTTATAGAAATTTAGTGGAAGAGGGTGGGCCTGAATTTTCAGTGGAACAAGCAAAAGCCATTGCAGCATCTTTCGAGGTAAAAGATGGTCCAAATGCAGATGGTGAAATGTTTATGAGACCAGGAAGGTTGTCGGATAAATTTGTGATGCCTTACGAAAATGAAAAAGCTGCTCAAGCTGCAAACGGTGGAGCATACCCTCCCGATATGACTGTTTTAGTAAAAGCGCGAGGCGGTGGAGTTGACTATATCTATTCACTCCTTCAAGGATATGAAGATCCACCAGCTGGAGTGACTTTAGATGATGGTGTTTACTATAATAAATATATGTATGGAAATAAGATTAAAATGTCCAATCAACTTTCTGATGGTTTAGTAGAATACTCAGATGGAACTAATGCTTCTGTAGAACAAATGGCAAAAGATGTTACAACTTTTTTAATGTGGACTGCAGAACCTCATTTAGAAACACGTCATAAAATGGGTTTTAAAGCAATAGTTTATTTAATTATATTAACAGTTTTAGTTTATTTTAGTATGAAGAGAATCTGGTCACGTATTGAAACGAAAGTTTAAAACGTCACCGTCTTTAACAATATAGTCTTTACCTTCTAATCTCATTTTTCCATTCGTTTTAGAATTTACCCATCCATCATTTTCGACAAAATCATTATAAGAAATAGTCTCAGCTCTAATAAATCCTTTTTCAAAATCAGTGTGTATTTCACCAGCAGCCTTTGGAGCTAAACAATTTTTTTGAATAGTCCAGGCTCTTGTTTCCTCGGGACCCGAGGTAAAAAAAGTGTCTAATTCTAAAATTTTATAACCTTTTTGTATCAACATATCCAAGCCAGTGTCCTTTAAACCAATCATTTCCATGTAGTTTTTTCTTTCCTCACTATCTAACTCATTGATTTGATTTTCAATATCAGCCGATACAATCAAAGTGTTTTCTAAACCAAATTTTTCTAAGAATGATTTAGTGTAACCGTTTCCATTTTGGACACTTTTCTCATCAACATTACAAACAAATATTTTGGGCTTCAAAGACAACAAACCACTTAAATTAAGTTGTTTTTTAGTAAATTCTGATTTTAAACTTGTTAAATCTTGATCATTATTAATCAAGTCTAAACAACTTTGAAGAATTTTAATTTGATCCTCATCAATATTTTTTTTGTTATTTTTCTCAAGTCTTTTTTGAATGGACTCTAAATCTGCAAGCTTCATTTCTGTCTCAATTATTTCAAGATCTCTAACAGGGTCAACTGTAGGATTTACATTTTGAATATCACTAGAGTCAAAACATCTAATCATATGTATTACAGCGTCTACCTCTCTGATATGAGATAGAAATTTATTTCCCAAACCTTCACCTTTAGATGCACCCTTTACAAGGCCAGCTATATCAACAAAAGAAATAGTAGTAGGTATAATTTTTTTTGATTTAGAAATTTTGGCTAAATTTTTTAATCGATAATCAGGCACACTAACTATGCCAATATTTGGATCAATTGTACAGAATGGAAAGTTAGCTGCTTGAGCTTTATTTGAATTGGTTAATGCATTGAAGAGAGTAGATTTACCTACATTTGGCAAACCAACGATCCCACACTTAAAACTCATTATTTATTATTTACTGTACTAGAAAAAAGATCTAATTTTTTTTCAACAAGAAAAGAAATTGAGTCATTTATATGGTTTGATATTTTTTCAATACCTAATGACTCATCCTCATCAAAATTTTGTAAAACATAATCTGCAACCTCGATGTTTCCTTTGGGCTTACCAATACCTATTCTAACTCTAGAATAATCTTTTCCGATAAACTTATCAATCGAGGCAATTCCATTGTGTCCTGCGCTTGATCCTCCAAACTTAGCTTTGATTTTTCCAAATTCCACATCTAGATCATCATGAAAAACTATTACGTCTTGAGCATCAATTTTAAAATATTCAATAAGCTCTCTAATACAAATTCCTGAATTATTCATAAATGTTAAAGGTTTGATAGCATAAACTTTAACATTTCCTATATTGCCAGTAGTTAACAGGCCTTTAAATTTTGGTTTTTGTTTTGATAAACTAAATTTTTTGTTTATTGCGTCTATAATTTTAAACCCAACATTATGTCGATTATTTTCGCTGTCTGGTGTTGGATTACCCAATCCTACAAATAAAAGCATGATCTAGTGATTAATTTTCAATTTAGTTGATTATTTTTTTTCTTCAGGAGGTTTTTTGTCAGCAGGTTTTTTATCATCACCCTCTTTTTTATCTCCTTTATCACTCTCAGGAGCAGCTTTATCCCCATCAGCCGCAGCAGCAGTTGCACCCTCTGCACCTTCTTCGCCCTCTGCAGTTTCTGCTTCAGCAGGTTTTTCAGGTTCTTTCATAACTGTAGGAGCTGCTAATGTTGCTATTACAAAATCTCTTCCTTGAATTGTTGGAACAACTTCTGGATCTAATTTAACTGAAGAGATTTTAAAACTCTCACCAATATCAACACCATCTAAGTCTAATGTTAAATTTTCAGGTATCTTTTCACTTGGACATTTTAGTTCTACTTTTCTTCTCACAATGTTTAGCACCCCACCTTTTTTAAGACCAGGAGATTTTTCGTGATTGATAAAATTTACTGGAATTTCTATTTTTATTTTTACACCTGGTAGCACTCTTAAAAAATCTACATGAATTGGTTCATCGGTTAAAATATGATATTTTATTTCTCTTGGTAATACATTTTGATTACTACCATCTACCTTCAGAGTAATTATGTTTGAGAAGAAATTTTCTTTATCAATAAAAGTTTTAAGTAATCTTTTAGAAATAGATATCTTTTGATTTTTATCTTTACCACCGTAGATAATGGCTGGAACATTTCCACTATTTCTTATAGCGTTTAACTGCCCTTTAGTAGAATTATCTCTAATGTTAGCTTCTATTGAATTCATAAAACAGAGTTTTTTAACTCATGTTTACAAATAATCAAGGAATTTATTTAAATAAATCTGATACGGATGTTGAATTCGAAATTCTCTTTATCGCTTCACCCATAAGACCTGATATTGGCAAAACCTCAATATTTTTAACATTTTTAGTTTTATGAACATTGTCTATTGTATCTGTTATAACTAAGTTTTTAATTACTGAACTTTTAATTTTTTTAATTGCATCTCCACTTAAAACCCCATGAGTAATGTAAACATAAACATCTTTTGCTCCTCGAGATTTCAAAGCTTTCGCCGCATTAACAATTGTGCCACCTGAATCAATTATATCATCAACTATAATACAGGTTTGACCTTTTACATCACCGATGACGTTCATAACTTGTGATTGTCCAGGTTTAGGTCTTCTTTTGTCAACAATAGCTAGTCCTACATTTAAAAGTTTTCCAAGTGCTCTAGCTCTTTCTGTTCCCCCTACATCAGGTGCAACACAAATAATTTTTTTACTTTTAATTTTCTTTTTAGCGTGTCTTGCAAATATTGGAGTAGAAAATAAGTTATCAACAGGAATATCAAAGAAACCTTGAATTTGACCTGCGTGCAAATCTACAGTAACCACTCTATCAGCACCAGCTTTAGTGATTAAATTTGAAACAAGTTTTGCAGATATGGAGGTTCTTGGAACAACCTTTCTATCTTGTCTTGCATATCCAAAATAAGGTATTACCGCTGTTATATTTTTTGCTGATGACCTCTTTAAAGCATCGATACATAACAATAATTCCATTAAATTATCATTTGCTGGAGAAGAGATAGATTGAACAATAAAAATACTATTTCCTCTTATATTTTCATTTATTTCAATATAAATTTCACCATCAGCAAATTTTCTAATACTTGAGTTTACAAGTTTTGTTTTTAAGTATTTAGCAATGTTTTTACTTAAAACTTTATTGCTGTTTCCAGTTAATAATTTCATTGAGAAACTCTAATTAATCATAATTAATGAAATATTTCTACCATAATCATCATGATTTAAATGCAAAGACCTTCTTGCACTAAAAAAATTATTTTTTTTGGGAAAAGTATCAATATTTATCGTCTCTATATTTGCGATTTTCATTAATTTGAGTTGTAATTTAACATATTTTGATAAATCAAAATAAATTAAGTTTTTTCTTTTTTTAAAAAAAACTTTATTTCTTTTATCTTTTTTTATGAATTTTCTTTTAAAATCTTCTTTTACGTTATAGCTTTTTTGAGCAATACAAGGACCTATAACAGCAATCATATTCTTTTTTTCACAGCCCTTTTTAATCATGAAATTTATAACTTTTGAAATAATTCCTTTATATGCACCTTTCCATCCAGCATGAATAGCAGCTACCATCTTTTTTTGTTTATCAAAAATTAATATTGGTGCACAATCAGCTGTAAGAATTCCAATTGGTAATCTTGGAATATCAGTGATTATTGCATCTGCTTTCTTTTTTTTTACGTACTTAGAATATTTATTGATGAAAACAAATTTATTACTATGTATTTGATGGAGTAAAAAAATATTTTTTGAATTTTTATTGATTTTCTTTTTTACAATACTCAAATTTTTGATAATTTTTGTTTTGTAGTCGTTAGAACCTGGTCCACAATTTAAGCTTTTATAAATACCTCTCGAACATCCACCTTTTTTATTAAAAAAACCATGACTGATCTCTTTAAATTTAGATAATTTTTTTGAAACTATCAATTAAACCCCAACTTATATTTATTGCTTTTCTTTTTGATAAACATTACCTTAAATAAATTTCCCATTTCTTTCTCATCTATGAGTTTTTTTAACCTAAAATAAATATCTGCTTTTTTTGAAAAGCTTTGATTTTTTGATATTATCTCAGCTCTATTTTTTATTCCTAATTTTACTAAAAAGCTTCCTTGAGTTGTTATTAAGTCTTTTAAACCACCTAATTGATTGATTATTTTCTTAAATAAGAAAAAATTAATATTATGGGTAATATCTGAAGTACCGATATTTTTTAAAACACTATTATGTTTATGATTTGAAATCGATTTAAGAGTATTTTTCATCCTCTTTTCCATATATCCGTAATCTATCATTAGAAGACCGCCATCATTTTTTTTAACTATTCCAGCAACTTTTTTTAAATAATTTGCTCCAACTAAGGAGTATTCAATAAATTTTTGGTCTTCTGAAATATTATAATCAATTTTTTTTTCAAATTTTTTCATATTAAACTCTCTTTCACAAAAAAAAGGCTTTTTTTGATTTTTAAAATTTACATATCTTTCAAACCAAAGATCTTTTTTTTTAATAAATTGTTTTATTGCTATTGCATCAAAAAACTCGTTTGCAATAAAAATAGTTGGAAATTTTTTTATTTGTTTCAGATCAGAAATCCAAATAACTTTTTCTTTGTCTAATTTGTTTTTTTGAATTTTCTTTAATTTTAGACTTTTTTCATGAATTAAAATATTACACGAACCTAAAAACGCTGGAAATTTTTTAAAAGTTTCTAAAAATATTTTCATCATTTCACCGTTTCCTGCACCAAGTTCCACTAAATTAATTTTTTTTGGGGTTCCTAAATTTTCCCAAAAACCTAAAATCCATACAGCTATCATTTCAGAAAACATTCTAGAAATATTTGGTGCAGTTATAAAATCGCCCTTTAACCCGAAAGGGTTTTTTTGCATATAGTATCCTTTTTTTTTATCATATAGAGCAAAATTGATAAATTTATCTAAAGAGATTTCAAAATTATTTTTGAAGGTCATATTTTTTTAAAGTCAAATAAGAACCAAATATAAAAAAAACTAAACATAAAATTTGCCCCATACTCAATTTAAATAGAACATAACCTAATTGTTGATCTGGCATTCTTAAAAATTCTATAAAAAATCTGAAAACAGAGTAAAATATTAAAAATATTCCAGATAAGAAACCAGGATTTTTAGCTGAGGACGCTTTTCGAAAATATATCAATATAAAAAATAATAACAGTCCCTCAAAAAAAGCCTCATAAAGTTGAGATGGATGACGATATATTTCATCAATTTTTTCAAATTTAATTCCCCATGGTAAAGTTGTTTCTTTGCCATAAAGCTCTGAATTTATAAAATTTGCAATACGTCCAAAAAAAATTCCTATTGGCGCAACCGACGAAACAATATCAAGATAAATATAAGAATTATGATTATGTTTTTTTGCAAACCATACGCTCATCACAATTACACCTAATAGTCCACCATGGAATGACATTCCTCCATTCCAAATTTTAAATATTTCAAAAATGTTCTCTAAATAGTAATCTAAATTATAAAATATTACGTAACCTAATCTTCCACCAATTATAATACCTAAAATTATATAAGTAATGTAGTCGTCAAATTTCTCTTTTAAATTATCATCTTTTATAAAAATTCTTTTTGCCAAAACCCATCCAGCAAGAATTCCAAATATATATGATAAAGAATACCATCTAAATTCTAATGAAAATAAACTAAATGCAACTGGGTCAAAATTATTAATGAACATTTTTAATTATAATAATAGATTAAAGATATAATAACTTATTTAATAAATATATGAAAAATTCAAAATTTGTTTTTGATAAATTTACTAAACTTCTGGAACAAGGTTTAGTCTCATCTAGAGACTTAAAAAATGAGATAGTAAACATTTTAAAATCAAAAAGAGATGAAATCGTATTCAAAATGAAATTAACGAGTAAGGATGAATTTGATATCCTTACTAAAAGAGTAGAAAATTTAGAGAAAGAACTTGAAAAAAAAAAGGTTTTAAAAAAAAAGATTAAACGGGTAAAAAAATCTTAACTTCAAGTCCATTCAAATTGGATTTATTCAACTTTATATTACCACCGTGAGAACGTACAATGTCAGATGCAATTGACAGACCAAGCCCTACACTTGATTTGGAGTCTGCTCTTCCTTTGTCTATTTTGTAGAAAGGTTTAAATACATTATCATATTCACTTTCTGCTATTCCCGGACCATCATCTTCAACTTTTATTATTATGCTTGCTTTCTTTTTTTGAAGTTCAATATTTATTTTATTCCCATATTTAATTGAATTTTCTAAAAGATTATTAAGACATCTTTTAATTAGATTTTTTCGACCATTTAAATAAACCTCTGGTAATATTTCTTTTGTAATGTTTTCATTATTATACTTACCTATAATCTCATCTATTAAATCGCTTAGATTGAACAGCTCATCCTTTTCCATAAATGATGAACTTGTAAACTGCAAATATTCATTAAGCATTTTTTCCATTTCATTTATATCTTCGGTTAACTTCTTAGCTATGGATTTATCTTTTATAAACTCGGTTTGTAATTTCATTCTTGTTAAGGGTGTTCTCAAATCATGACTAATCCCAGATAGCATTTCGGATCTTTGATTTAGATGTCTCATAATTCTTTTTCTCATTCTATCGAATTCATAACCTGCTTGACGTATCTCAGCTGCACCAGAGGGCTTAAATTCATCTACATTTTCCCCTCTTCCAAATTTTTCAGCAGCTTTAGCTAAAGCTGTGATTGGTCTTGTTTGATTTTTTAAAAATATAAGCGAAATAATTACTACTACGAATGCAGGTACAGTTATCCATAATCCAAACAGTCTTGCAGAAGTGCTTGTCAGTCTATCCTTAGGGACTATAAATTTGAAGAAACCATTTTGATATTTAATTCTTAAATCAACTAACTCTTTATAACTTGTAGTATCAAACCAAAATATTTCTAATCCAAATTTAGATTTTAATTCTCTTCTCAGTGTTCTGTCAATTGGACTAAACCATCTTTCATTGTAAGAGAAATTAAAATTTTCATCCTCTACAAATTCGATATTCAAATCTTGATATAATGAAAAAATATTTTTTATTTCATCTTTTTCATAATTATCATTACTATAAACCTCGATGAAAGTTTGTATTTCGCTAACCAATGCTCTTGTCATTCCTTTGTTAGTTTTTATCCAAAGACTATCAAAAAAAACTATTGTAATTATTAATTGAATTAAAATTACTGGGATAGCAACTATTAGCAAAGCTCTATAAAATAATCTTTTCGGTAATAAATTTTTTACAAATTTATTCAATCCATAAAACATAGCCAGCTCCTCTTATAGTCTGAAGAAATTTTGGATTTTTTGGATCTATTTCAATTTTTTTCCTCAATCTAGTTATGATAACATCAATTGATCTTTCTTTATCTAAGTCAATTAATCTTCCAATTTCTTCCCGTTCAAAAACTTTTCCTGGGTTATTAATCATTTTCTCTAATATTGTTTTCTCAGTGTTGTTTATTTTAAATTCTGAATTACCGTGTAAAATTATCTGCTTATTTAAATCTATTTTTACATTTTCAAATTCTATTATTTTTTTAGAATTATTTTTTTTTGTTTTGTTAATTATGTTTTTAATTCTAAGATCAAGTTCCTTGGGCTCGAAGGGTTTAGGTAAATAATCATCTGCTCCCACTTCTAATCCCTCTATTCTTTCATTCGGCTCACCTTTAGCAGTTAATAATATTATTGGAGTATCAATATATTCTTTATGTTCTTTTAAAAAATCAAGCCCACTTTTTCCAGGCATCATGATATCTAAAATTATTAAATCAAACTTAATAACCTTTATTTTTTCAGACGCATTTTCTGCGGTATCAGCTGTGGTGACTAAATATTTTTTTTCATTTAAATATTTTTTAACCAAAGATCTTATTCCCTCATCATCATCAACCACTAAAATATGAGCTAGAAAATTATCCATTAATTATTCTTTTTAAAACTTCATCAAAATTAAGAACTTCTTGAGAGCTCGAGTTAAGCAATGCATTATAAATTCTTTTTTTTTGTATTTCAAAAATCTCCTTAAAAATTTTTTTTCCTTTTTCATTGAGGAAGATGTGTTTAATTCTTGTATCATTCTCATCTTTATTAAAAAAAACCATTTCAAGTTTGATTAAATCTTTTAAAACTCTATTTAGACTTTGTTTAGATACTTTGAGTTTCTTCATTAGCTCTGAGATTGATATTCCCTCATACATAGATATTAAATGAATAGTTTTTTGATGAGCTAAGCCAATATGATATTTATTGAGAATTTTTTTTGAGTCTGAAAAAGTTTCTCTATAACTTATAAATAATTTTTCAATTAAATGTTTTAATTGTTCATCTTTTAAATATAAAAGCTCTTTCATCACAGGTAAGTTATATTGACATATTATATATACACAGATATTTTTCAGTAATAATTTTATATTTCATACATGATACCTTACGATAAAAGATCTGGTAAAATATGGTACAACGGCGAATTAGTTGATTGGTCAAATGTTAAAGTGCATGTTTTAAGCCATGGATTACACTACGCTAGTTGTGTTTTTGAGGGAGAGAGAGTTTATGATGGTTCAATCTTCAAATTAGAGGAACATACTTCAAGATTTTTTCACTCTGCAAGACGAATGGGTTTTGAAATTCCTTACACTGAAACAGAAATAAACACTGCTTCAAAAAATATAATTAAAAACCAAAAAGTTGAAAATGGTTACGTAAGACCTGTTGCCTGGAGGGGCAGTGAAATGATGGCGATCTCAGCTCAACAGACAAAAATTCATGTTGCAATAGCAACATGGGAATGGGGGTCTTATTTTGATCCAAAATTAAAAGTTGAGGGGATTAGATTAAATATTTCTAATTGGAGAAGACCAGCTCCTAATACAATACCATGGGACACGAAAGCTTCAGGTCTTTATATGATATGCACTCTTTCAAAACATGAAGCAGAAAAAAATGGTTATACAGATTCTTTAATGCTAGATCATGAAGGTAATATTGCTGAAGCTACTGGTGCAAATATTTTTTTTAAAGACTCGAATGGTGAGTTACACACGCCGTTACCAGACTCTTTCCTAGATGGAATTACTAGAAGAACAGTAATTGAAATTGCAAAATCAAAAAATATTAAAGTTTATGAAAGAAAAATAAACCCCTTAGAGTTGAAGAATTTTGTTGGATGTTTTTTAACCGGAACTGCAGCAGAGGTAACTCCAGTTTCTTGTATTGCTGAAAATGAATTTAAAGTTTGTGATTTAATTATTGGTCTTAATGAAAGTTATCAGAAACTTGTTAGAAAGAAAAAAGCAGCTTAATCTTTATTATCTTCTGAGATAGCGTGATCAATACCTTTTCGCATATATTCATATCCCGTAAAAAGGGTTAAAGCAGCCGAAAGCCATAAAAGAATTATTCCAATAGTTTGAGCATTATAATCTTGAAAATTAATAATTTTGTTTCCTGTTTCACCAGAAAGTAAAAGCGCAATAGCAACCATTTGCAATACAGTTTTTAATTTTGCTAGATTTGAAACTGGTAGTTTAATTTTTCCCTTAGCCAAAAATTCCCTTAATCCAGATATTAAAATTTCTCGAGTTAAGATAATTATAGCTGCTATTACCTCGTAATTTCTTATAGTTCCGTCCATTACCAAAAGTATTAAAGCAGTTGCGACGATAATTTTATCTGCAATAGGATCAAGTAATTCTCCGAGTTTAGACTCTTCCCCAAGAAATCTTGCTAGCATTCCATCTAAAAAATCTGTGAAAGATGCAACTATAAATAAAATTAACGCTGTCAAATCTCCATAAAAACCTGGCAAGTAAAATGCTAACACAAAAAAAGGAACAATTAAAATTCTTCCTATAGTTAAAATATTTGGTATTTTTTTAAGCATAATTTTTTTTATTCATGAAAAAAGTTATATATTTTTTTCGCAACTTTTTCTTCAACTCCTTCCACAGATTTAATTTCATCTAGACTTGCAGACTCAACTGCTCTAGCTGATCCAAAATGGTTTAATAAAGCTCTTTTTCTTATGGAACCTATTCCGTCAATTTGGTCTAACAGCGATTTACTAATACCCTTCTTCCTTCTTGCTCTATGAGCACTAATTGCAAAACGATGAGACTCATCTCTTATTCTCTGAAGAAAGAATAAAGTAGGATCATTTTTAAAGAATTTAAATTCCTTACCATTATGAAAGAAAGTCTCATTTCCACTATTTCTATATTTACCTTTAGCAATCGCAATAATAGGAATATCATGAAGTCCAAGTTCATTTAAAGTTTCTCTAGCTACTGAATATTGTCCTTTTCCTCCATCTACCATTACTAGATCAGGAAAAGTTAAATAGTTATCTTTTTCTTGCATTGCCCTTTTAAATCTTCTATTCAAAACTTCTTTCATCATTCCATAATCATCTTGTTCATTCTTTTTGAGCTTGATGTTAAATTTTCTATATCTTTTTTTAATAAATCCATCATCACCATAAGCTATCAATGCGCCTACACTGTTTGTTCCCTGTATATGACTGTTATCATAAACCTCAATTAGATTAATATTGGTCTCTAGATTAAATTTACTTGCCACAGCTTCAAATAATTCCTTATTATTTTGACTTTCATAAAGCTTTCTATTTAAACTCTCTTTAGCGTTTTTTATTGCTTGATTAATTACTTTTAATTTTGAACCTTTTTTAGCTATAGATATAGTAACTTGTTTTTTTTCTTTAAGAGAGAGTGTTTTTTCGATTAAAACTTTTTCTTTTATCTCTTCAGATAATATTATTGAGGAGGGGACACTTTTATTTTCGTAAAATTGTGTAACAAAAGAATTAATTATATTGCTTAAATTTTCATCAGGATCATGTTTTGGAAAAAAAGATTGGTTACCCCAGTTTTGTTTTGATCTATAAAAAAAAACTTGAATACATGCTTTGCCAGACTCTTTATATCCCGCGATTACATCAGCTTCTATAAGATTAGCTTCATTAATTCTTTGTGATGATTGAATAATATTCAAGGATTTTATTCGATCTCTTAAAATTACTGCTTTTTCAAAATCTAAATTTTCACTAGCTATTTCCATCTGCTCTGAAAGGCTTTTTTGTATTTTTCTCGATTTACCAGAAACAAATTCAATAGCATCATCAACAGTCTTTTTATATTCTTCCTTTTCTATATAACCAACACAAGGACCAGAGCATCTTTTAATTTGATATAAAATACATGGCCTCTCTCTATTTTTAAATACTGTGTCATCACAAACTCTAAGATGGAATATTTTTTGGATCATTTTTATTGTCCAGTTAGCTGATCCTGCGGATGCAAAAGGTCCAAAGTAAAAACCTTCAGTAGTTTTTTTTCCTCTGTGTCTTTTTATTTGTGGCCATTTATCTTTGTTGCTAATAAATATAAATGGAAAAGATTTATCATCTCTTAGTAAAATATTAAATTTTGGTTTATGTTTTTTGATTAAATTTGCCTCTAAAAGCAAAGCTTCACTTTCATTAGAAGTAGTTGTTATCTCTAATTTTCTAGTTTGTGACAACATTCTTTCGGTCCTAATAATATGATTTTTTTCAGCCACATAACTTTTAAGTCTATTTGGTAAATTTTTGGCTTTACCAACATAAAGAATTTCCTCTTTTTCATTCAACATCCTATAAACACCAGGAAGTTTTGGGATTAAGGGCAGTTCTTTTTTTATTATTTCTTTTCCAATATCAGAACTTATCATGACTTCTCTTTTTGGTAATTTGAATACCAACAGATGAGCATTCTTTTAAAATCTCTAATTTTTCAATTTTGAGCATTATCTTAGCAATTCTTTTATCTTTAAATAATTCGTCAAAAACAGCCTCTGCAAGAGTTTCTAAAAAGTTATAATGTTTTTTCTTAACCAGTTTTCTTATCAGCTTAACAATAGTTCCATAATTAACTATTGATTTTAAATCTTTATCATTTGACGGTTTTTTATCTTGATAATCTATTTCAAGACTAAATTTTACTTTTTGAGCATTTTCTCTTTCAAAATCATAATATCCAAGTTTTAAATCCAGTATTAACTCGTTTATAAGGATCTTTTTTTCATAATTGAAAAGAGATTTTCCTTTATCAATTTTAACAATCTTAAAATTATTTTTTTTCATTCCTTACCTAGAACATCTGGTGTTTGCCAGTTTAAACTTTGGCCACTATCAATTGCCAGCACTTGACCAGTAATAGATCTGCTTTTTATAAAAAAGTCAACAGCATTACAAATTTCATTAACATCAACCTGTCTTTTTAATGGAGTAGCAAGATATTGTTTTTTAAAATGTTTTTCAGTCTGTCTTTGATTTTTTATAGTAGGTCCTGGGGCAATACCATTTACCCTTATTTTAGGAGAAAGACTCATAGCACTAGTTTTTGTCAAAGTATAAAGACCAGATTTACTTATAGTGTAAGAAAAGAAATATGGAGTTAGTTTAAAAATTCTTTGATCAATTATATTAATAATATTGTTATTATTTCCTCTAATATTTCTGGAAAATTCTTTAGTTAAAAGTGCAGGTGCTTTCAAATTAATTGATATATGTTTTCCCCAACTTTTATTATTAAAATTTGCTAATTTATCATTTTCAAATAATGAAGCATTATTAACAAGACAGTCAAAATATTTTAATTTAGATTTTGCTAATTTGATAATTTTGATAATATCTTTTTCTTTACTTAAATCACCTTTGGCTAAATAAACTTTAGCTCCATAATACTCTAATTTTTTTTTGAGATTTTCTGCTTTAGATTTTGATTTATTAAAATGAAGAACTAACTCTTTATTTGGGCCTGACAGTTTTTTTGCAATTGCCGCACCTATTCTTGTTGCTCCACCTGTGATGATTATTTTGCGTGCTTCCATTTTTTATCTTTTTTTTTTGTAACTTTTGTACCAGGCATACCCATAGTGGATCTTCCTTTGGGATAAAGTTTATTTTTAACATCATACTGTCTTATTTTTGGATTTAATGTTATTTCTAGCTCAGTACTCTCTAATTTTCTAATTTCATCTCTGATTTTTGCTGCTTCCTCAAACTCAAGATTGGAGGCTGCTACTTTCATTTTTTTATCCAAAGCTTTTAAATGTTTTTTTAAATTTCCACCAATGTTTGAACCCTCACTGATTTTTACATAATCTTTCTCATAAACACTTTCTAGAATATCGTTAATTTCTTTTTTTACTGTTTTCGCATCGATCTTATTTTTTTTATTATAAGCTAACTGAATTTTTCTTCTTCTTTCTGTTTCTTGTATAGCTTTTTTGATACTTTTTGTTTCTCTATCAGCATACAAAATTACCTTGCCATCAACATTCCTTGCAGCTCTTCCGATAGTTTGAATCAAAGATGTTTCAGATCTTAGAAATCCTTCTTTGTCTGCATCTAAAATTCCAACTAGAGCACATTCAGGAATATCTAAACCCTCTCTTAATAGATTTATGCCTACAAGCACGTCAAAAACACCCATCCTTAAGTCTCTCATAATTTCTATTCTTTCAAGAGTGTCAATATCGGAATGAAGGTATCTAACTTTCACTCCATTTTCATGGAGGTACTCAGTTAAATCCTCTGCCATTTTTTTAGTAAGAGTTGTAACTAGAACTCTATGATTTTTCTCTATTACCTTTTTACATTCATGCATTAAGTCATCTACTTGGTTTTTAGCAGGTCTTATTTCCACTGGTGGATCAATTAATCCGGTTGGCCTTATAACTTGGTCAATAAACTTCCCTTTTGTTTGTTCTAATTCCCAAGGTCCTGGTGTTGCTGAAACAAACACTGTTTGTGTTCGCATTAAATCCCATTCCTCAAATTTTAATGGTCTATTATCCATACAAGATGGAAGTCTAAATCCGTATTCAGCTAACGTACTTTTCCTTGATCTATCACCTTTGTACATGCCGTTAAGCTGGGGGACTGTTACATGACATTCATCAACAAAAATCAAAGTATTATCTGGAAAGTATTCAAATAAAGTTGGGGGTGGTTCACCTGGTTTTCTACCTGACAAAAATCTTGAGTAATTTTCAATTCCAGCACAAGATCCAGTTGCCTCAATCATTTCAAGGTCAAATTTAGTTCTTTCCTCAAGTCTTTGAGCTTCAAGCAATTTATTTTCTGCTTTATGTTTTTTAAGAGTAATTTCTAATTCTTTTCTTATATTTAAAATCGCTTGCTCAATAGTTGGTTTAGGAGTTATGTAATGACTATTTGCATAAACTTTAACTAAACTTAATTCTCTAACTTGGTCACCTGTGAGAGGGTCAAACTCTTCAATTTTCTCCAGTTTATCACCAAACAAATTTAATCGCCAAGCTCTATCTTCTAAATGAGACGGAAAGATTTCTAAATATTCACCACGAGCTCTGAAAGTACCTCTATAAAAATTTTGATCATTTCTTTTGTATTGTAACGCAACTAGAGACTTTATTATTTGTTCTCTATTATAATCGTAGTTTTTTTGGAGTGTAAGAGTCATTTTACTATATGCCTCAACAGAGCCTAAACCATAAATACATGATACACTGGCCACAATTAAAACATCATCTCTCTCCAAAAGTGATCTTGTTGCTGAATGTCTCATCCTGTCGATTTGTTCATTAATTGATGCCTCTTTTTCAATGTATGTGTCAGATCTTGGGACATAAGCTTCTGGTGTATAGTAATCATAATAAGACACAAAATACTCAACCGCGTTATCAGGAAAAAATGTCTTCATCTCTCCATAAAGTTGTGCAGCGAGAGTTTTGTTAGGAGCAAGAATTAAGGCCGGCCTATTTGTTGCCTCTATCACTTTTGCCATTGTAAAAGTTTTTCCAGACCCAGTAACACCAAGCAAAACTTGATTAAATTCATCTTTATTTGCACCATTTACTAATCTTTTGATTGCCTCTGGTTGATCACCCGCTGGCTTGAAATCAGATTTAATTTTAAATTTTTTACCACCTTCAAGTTTTCCACTGATTTTTGGATTTTTACTCTGAATATCAGTAATTAAATCTTGATATGTATTTTCCATATATTAAAGAACGTAGTAGAATTAATTTATATTTCAATGAGCATAATATCAGACAGTTTAAAAAGAATTAAGCCATCGCCAACTATCGCAGTTACTCAGAAAGCTAGAGAATTAAGAGCAGCTGGCAAAGATGTAATTGGTCTAGGAGCTGGAGAGCCAGATTTTGACACTCCAGAAAATATAAAAAAAGCTGCGATCAAAGCTATAAAAAGAGGAGACACAAAATACACTGCTGTAGATGGCACACCTGAACTTAAAAAAGCTATAATTAAGAAATTTAAAAGAGAAAATAAACTCAACTACTCTTTAGATCAGATCACTGTTGGCACAGGAGGAAAACAAGTCCTTTACAATGCTTTTATGGCAACTCTTAATAAAGGGGACGAAGTAATTATACCAGCACCTTTTTGGGTATCATACCCAGATATGGTTTTGTTAGCGGGAGGAAAACCAAAAATAATTAAATGTACTGAACAGGAGGGGTTTAAACTTACTCCAAAAAAATTAAAAAAAGCAATTTCTAAAAAAACTAAATGGATCATTCTTAATTCTCCATCAAATCCAACAGGAGCAGGTTATTCAAAAAAAGAAATTAACGATTTAGCAAAAATTTTAACCAGAAACAAAAAAATTTTTATTCTGAGTGATGATATTTATGAACATGTCAGGTATGACAACTTTAATTTTTTTACAATTGCGCAAATTCCTAAGTTAAAAGATAGGACACTTACAATGAATGGAGTAAGTAAATCATATGCTATGACTGGTTGGAGAATAGGTTATGCTGCTGGTCCTAAGGAAATAATAAAAGCTATTGGAAAAATCCAATCACAATCAACTTCAAATCCTTCCTCAATAAGTCAAGCTGCAGCTGTTGAGGCATTAAATGGAAAACAAGGATTTATAAAGACCAGAGCTAAAGCATTTAAAGACAGAAGAAACTTTGTTGTAAAAAGCCTCAATAGTATAAAAGGCATAAGTTGTTTAACCCCAAATGGAGCATTTTACGTATTTCCAAGCTGTAAAGGATTGTTAAATAAAAAAACAAAATTAAAAACTGACACTAATTTTGTTCAAAGATTGCTTGAGAAAGAAAATGTTGCTGTTGTTCAAGGTTCTGCTTTTGGCTTAGATGGCTATTTTAGAATTTCTTATGCTACATCTATGAAGAATTTAAAAAAAGCAATGTCGAGAATCAAATCTTTTTGTGAAGCTCTAAACAAATAATTATTTTTGCTTTAAAATTTTTTTTGCTGGGATTGTTTTTTTAATCCAATTATTTGGAATAGAATTTATACCTTTTAAAGCTGCATAATATGCTCCAGTAAAATTTGCTCTTGAACAATTGCACCCACCTGCCTTTATTGTTTTTAAAATAGCATCTTTATAATTTTTTGAATTAATAATTGTATATATTGAGCTATTAAAAGTTCCTGGATAGCTACAGGCCATACCAAGTTTCTTTATCCTAGTTGGATCAAACTTTGTTCCAAATTTTCTTATTTTTTTAATGTCATTAACAATTCCTTTAAAAAAAGAATTTCTATTGAATTTTTTAATGAATTCTTTGATTGGGTCTTCAGCTCCCTTTAACGCAAAATCTATTAAATAAAATTTTGCCATAGCATATTTAAAACTTATTTTTGAAACTGTCACAATTTTGAAAATTTTTTCTAAACTTTTAAAATCAAAGCCATAGAGAAAATATGGAAGAGTAGCACAAAAACCATCTGACTCATTGACTTTTACACCACCAGAGATCTTCTTTTTCAACTTGATATTTTTTACCGTCTCAATAATATTTTGATGTATCCATGGTCCCTTAACTATACCACGCCAGTCTTTGACTTTTTTATATTTAGATCTCAGTTTTAAATTTTTCCAGTATTTACTTCCAGGGCCAAAGTTTTTAAGGATTTTTTTTTTGAAACGTTTCTCTATATTCTCATGTCCATCCAGTAGTGTGTGAAACATCACTTGGCTAATTTCATTGTAACCAGAGACTTTTCCGGTTTTGATATTATAGAAGGGACTTCTATTCTTTTTTAAGAAAGAAAAGTCCTTTTTTCCTTTAATATAAACACCTAATTTTTTTTGATTATATACCCAATGTAATGGTCTGGCTGCTGCATCTGCAACTGTAGCGCCTAAGAAAACATGGAGATTATTTTTCACCTTAATGAGATAAAAACTTTTCAGCCTCTAGTGCTGCCATACAACCCATACCAGCAGCAGTTACGGCTTGCCTAAATGTTTTATCCTTTACGTCTCCAGCCGCATAAACACCTGGTACATTAGTCTCTGTTGAATCTGGTTTTGTTATCAAATAACCCTCATTATCCATACTAAGTTGATCTTTAAATAATTGAGTTGCAGGGTCATGACCAATAGCAATGAAAACACCGTCTAATTTTATTTCATCAATTTTATTTGTTTTCACATTCTTAACTTTAATTCCTTTAACATTTTTTGGATCTTTATCTCCAATTACATCCTCAACAACTGTATCCCAAATGATTTCAATTTTTTTATTTTCCATAAGTTTTTTTTGAAGCATTTTTTCAGCTCTTAAACTATCTCTTCTGTGAATTAATTTTACTTTTGAAGCGAATTTTGTAAGAAACATTGCCTCTTCAACAGCCGCATTACCTCCACCTACAACAGCAACTTCCTTATCTTTAAAGAAAAAACCATCACAAGTTGCACATGCCGATACACCAAATCCTCTGAACTCTTGTTCAGATTTAATATTTAACCATCTAGCTTGGGCACCTGTGGAAATTATTATGCTATCAGCAGTATATTTTTGACCAGTGTCACCTATAGCCTCAAAAGGTGTTGTTTTTAAGTTTACTGAACTTATATGATCTTCAATCATTTCTGTTCCAACTGCTTTTGCTTGTTCTTTCATTTGATCCATAAGCCATGGACCTTGAATAACATCAGCAAATCCAGGAAAGTTTTCAACATCTGTTGTTGTGGTTAATTGGCCTCCAGGCTCCGCCCCATAAACTAAAATTGGATTCAACATTGCTCTCGCCGCATAAACTGCAGCAGTGTATCCAGCAGGACCAGACCCAATTATCAACACTTTTGTGTGTTTAGTTGGATTTTGACTCATATGAAAGCTATATAGTGATAAATGACTAAATTAAAAGGTTTATTATTGACTGAGGGTATGCATGGCATGATTAGCCAAGTTGAGGGGCTTGCTAAAGCTCTTAATCTTGAATTTATACACGAAAAAATTGAACTAAATAATTTTTGGAAAATGATTCCTCCAAAATTAACACCCGTAAAAGATTTTGTTTTCCAAAATAATATATCAGAAAAATTTAATGTAGTAATTTCATGTGGGAGAAAAAGTGTGGTCCCATCCATCTTTTTAAAAAAAAAATTTAGAGGTAAAATTATGAACATTCATATTCAAGATCCAAAAGTATCATTAAATAATTTTGATTTTGTTATTGCGCCAGAGCACGATGGTCTTGAGGGGAAAAATGTTCTTAAAACCAAAGGAGCAATTCATTATCTTACCGAAAAAGAGTTAGAGGAAAACGTTAATTATTTAAAACCTAGAATTAAAAAAGAAAAAGTAATTGTGTTTATCGCTGGTGGTCCAAATAAGTATTATGATTTTAATGATGAAATAATTGAGGAAATTTTTGTTAAAACCAAAAAAAATTTCATAAATCAAGGTTATCAGCTAATTTTTATACCTTCAATGAGAACACCAAAAAGAATTATAGATAAAGCTCGAAATTTTTTTGATGATGATCAGATTATAATTCAAGATATTGATAAGAAAGCCTATTTGTCATCACTTAAACTAGCTAATCATATTATTGTAACTTGCGACTCTACATCTATGATATCTGAGGCAGCCATGTCGGGGAGACCAATATATGTGGCTCAAATGCCAGCTATTAAAAAAAATATTCGTTTCAAAAAATTTTTTGAGCTTTTTGAGTCCCTAGAAATAATTAAAAACTTAGGGGATGGAGTAGAAGAATGGAATTATAAAAAACTTAATGAAACTGATAGAATATCGGGATATATAGAGAAACAATTTAAAGATTATGACTTTTCTTAATTCTATATTAAAAAAATCAAAAAAGTATGAATTCCCATTTAATCACTGGGAATATAATAATGCTTTAAGTGAAGAAGCTATTAAAGAAATAGAAGGTGCAGACATTCCCGATGTAAGCAAACATAATCTCAATTATGATGGTACAAGAGCAATTGATGGTGGTGCCGCCGAATTTAGAGAAGGCATAGCTTCAGGCGGTAAGGCAATAAAATTTAGATGTTTTGTTACAAAAGAAAATGCTTCTCAATTTCCACATTTAGTAAAATTAATTAATGAACTTCAATCTAAAGAAACATGCGAAACGATCTCCAAAATGATTAATAAAGATTTATCTGGTTCATATGTCAGACTTGAAGTCATTTGTGATCGTGAAGGTTTTTGGTTAAAGCCTCACTGTGACATTAAAGAAAAATTAATGTCAGGACTTATTTTTGTAAATAATGCAAATGAATCAGAGGAACTAGGTACTGATTTTTATAATGAAAAATTAGAAAAAGTTAAAACAGTTCCCTACAAACATAATTATGGTTATTTATTTACAAGCGGACCAAATACATGGCACGGGATGGAAAAGAAAAAAATTGTTAAAGAAAGACGATGTATTCAAGTCAATTATGTTACATTTAAAACTGATTGGAAGGTTGATTAAATATTTTGTAGAGACGTCACCTCTAATTTTTTTGTTTTAAGTGATTTAATACCCTCAATACATGCAAGCGCTGTTGACATATTAGTGCAGTAGGGAACTTTATTTTTAAGCGTTGCTCTTCTTAAAGCAATAGCATCGTTTAATCTATGTTCTGTATTGCCCCCACCAGTATTAATTACCAAAGCTATTTTTTTGGAGTCGAGAACATCAACAATATGAGGCGATCCACTACTTACTTTATTTATAATTTTACAACTCATGCCATGTTTTTTAATGTATTCAGCTGTTCCTTTTGTAGCACACAAATGGAATTTTAGTTTCAAGAGTTCTTTTGCAAGCTCTAAACCTTCATCTTTATGAGAATCTTTTAAAGATAAAAAAGCCAATCCATTTATAGGTAGCGAATTAGATGATGCTATCTGGCTTTTTGCGTATGCCATTCCAAAATTTTTGTCAAATCCCATCACCTCTCCGGTTGATTTCATTTCTGGACCTAGCAATAAATCACTGTTTGGAAATTTATTAAATGGAAAAACAGCCTCTTTCACCGCAAACATTCCTTTAGATTTATCTTTTAAATTAAATTTTGAAAGTTTTTCACCAGCCATAACTCTCGAGGCTATCTTTGCCAATGGTATTCCTTTAGCTTTTGATACAAATGGAACAGTCCGACTAGCTCTTGGATTTACTTCAATAACAAAAATTTCATCTTTCTTTATTGCAAATTGAACATTCATGAAACCTTTTACTTTCAGAGCCAGGGCTAAATTTTTTGTTTGTTTCTCAATTTCTTTGAGTAAAAAAGGTTTTATGGAAACAGGTGGTAGGCTGCAAGCCGAGTCCCCAGAATGAATTCCTGCTTCTTCAATATGTTGCATGATGCCAGCTACATACACTTCTTTACCATCGGATATAGCATCAACATCTACCTCCATTGCATGATCTAAAAATTTATCAATAAGAATTGGATTTTTTTCTGCTGCTTTAAATGCTTCCTCTACAAAATTTTTTAATTGGCTTTTTTCATAAACAATTTCCATTGCCCTTCCTCCAAGAACATAAGAGGGTCTAACCATTAAAGGCAAACCAATTTTTTCAGATATTTCAATTGCTTGTTTAAAATTTTTTGCAATTCCGCTTTCAGCTTGATTTAAATTTAATTTTTCTAAAAGTTTTCTAAATCTATCTCTATCTTCTGCTAGATCAATAGATGAGTATTGAGTTCCTAAAATTGGGAGATTGTTATCATGTAAAAATTTTGCTAATTTAATTGGAGTTTGACCACCAAATTGCGTAATTATACCAACTAAATTTCCTTTATCCTTTTCTCTTTTTATAATATTGAAAACATATTCTTCCTTTAAAGGCTCAAAATATAATCTATCGCTAGTGTCATAATCTGTTGAGACAGTCTCTGGATTACAATTAACCATTACAGTCTCAAAACCAGCAGCCTTTAAGGCAAAACTGGCTTGACAACAGCAATAATCAAATTCTATTCCTTGTCCTATTCTATTGGGCCCTCCGCCTAATATTATAATTTTTTTCTTAACACTCGGGTCAGCTTCACATTCTGAGTTTATTGAA
>CACKKE010000009.1 GCA_902600635.1 uncultured Pelagibacteraceae bacterium
TTATGGCTATAAAAAAAATAATGGAATATAAGTCTTAATGAGTAAAATTTATTTTCAAGGAACATTCGGAGCTTATTCACACTTAGCAGCCCTATCTATCGACTCTAATGCTGAAGTAGTGCCCTGTAAAACTTTTGATGATTGTTTTGTTCAAGCATCAAAAGATACAAATTCAAAAATTATTATTCCAGAGTCAAATAGAATTACTGGCAACATAGGAATTGAATATTTAATTTTTGAATATAGGTTAAATATTTATGCTGAATATTTTCAAAAAATAGAACATAATTTACTAGGTTTACCTGGAGCAAAAGTTTCAGAAATCAAGAATGTTTATTCTCATGCCCAAGCACTATCACAATGTTCAAAATTTATAAAATCAAATAAACTTACCGAACATGTAAGAGCTGACACAGCTGGATCTGCAGAAATGGTTTCAAAAAGTAAAGACAAAACTAAAGCTGCAATAGCTTCATCATTAAGTGCTAAAACATATAATTTAGAAATTATACAAAATAATATTGAAAATGAAAAAGGAAACTTAACAAGATTTCTTGTTATGGGTAAAAATATATCACAACCAGAATTTAGCGAAAAAAAATACATTACTTCTTTTTTATTTAAATTAAAAAGTAAACCTGCAGCTTTATATCAATCTTTAGGAGGGTTTGCTATTAATGGAGTAAATCTTACAAAGTTGCAAAGTTATCCTGAAAAAAATTCTTTCGACTCTTTTTTCTTTTTATGTGATTTAGACGGTCATATTGAAGAACCAAGAGTACAAAAATCACTAGAAGATTTAGGATTGCATTGTCAAGATTTTCACGTCCTAGGTGTTTTTGAAGCTGACAAACAAAGAGAAATAAATAAATAACTTTTCTTGTAGATAAGAAATTATTACTGTTATAATAGTTTCGGAGGCTAGAGGTGGATGCTGCTTGAACCCGACCAGATCTTAACGGAAGCAGTCGTAAAGACAGTTTTTCAGGTTCTAGTCTCCTCGTATATATGAGCAATGATTCAAAAGTATTAGCACTTAAATATAGACCACAAAATTTTGATGATCTTATTGGTCAAGATGTAGTTGTAGAAACTATAACTAATTCAATAATAGCTAATAAAGTTCCCAATGCATATTTATTCACTGGAATAAGAGGAGTCGGAAAAACCACTATAGCAAGAATAGTTGCTAAGGCCCTTAATTGTTCAAATGGAATTGAAAATAAGTGTAAAGTTAAATGTGATAATTGCGATGCTATAACTAATTCAAATCACATCGATGTTTTAGAAATGGATGCTGCAAGCAGAACTGGTGTTGACGATGTTAGAGAATTAATTGAGTTTTCTAGATATGGACCAACATCGTCAAAGTATAAGATCTTTATTATCGATGAAGTTCACATGTTAAGTAAACAAGCATTTAATGCTTTGTTGAAAACTCTTGAAGAACCTCCAGAATATCTAAAATTTATTTTTGCAACGACTGAAATTAAAAAGATTCCAGTTACAGTTATATCAAGATGTCAAAGATTTGATTTATTAAGAATTAAATCGTCTGAATTATTTAATTACATTAAAAAAATTAAGGATAAAGAGGGAGGTAAAATTACTGATGAAGCATTAAAATTAATAGTGAAAATTTCTGAAGGGTCAGTAAGAGATGCACTATCCTTATTAGATAGAGCTTTATTAACTTTAAATCCAAAAACTGAATTAGATTTAAAAACAGCACAGAAAATTTTTGGTTTTTTTGATAAATCACAATTAATCGATTTATTTGAATTTATTCTTAAAGGAGATGAGATTAAAGTTATAGAGATTTATAGAAAAATTTATGACCAAGGTGTTGAACCAAAAATTTTTATTAATGATTTCTTAGAATTACTTTATTACTTTAAAAATATTGAGTCATTAACCTTAGAAAGTACAAATTTCTCATTAAATGATCAAGAATTTCAAAAGATCAAAGATTTAAATAAAAATCTTGATCCAAGCGTATTGATTTTATTTTGGCAATTTACTATCTCGACTCTTGATGAACTTGCTATAGTTTCCAATCAACATTTATCAATGGAAATGTTTTTGTTAAGGTTGATTCATTTAAGTTCGATAAAATTACAGAAAAATACTGATATAAATTCTGTAAGTGAAAATCCTGTTATAGATAAAGAAATTAATGATCAATCAAAACCGATAGATCAAATCAAGAATATTTATCAAGAGGAAAAAAGTAAACCAGAAATTCATAAAGAAGTTAAATCAGAAAAAAAAATATTTATTAATAGTTTAGAAAAATTAATACAGACCTGTCTCAATAAAAAAGAAATTAAACTAAAATATGAGTTAGAAAAAAATGTAAATCTCGTAAAGTTCGAAAAAAATATGATTGAGATATCTTTTAATGAAAATTTAGATAAAAATTTCGTTAAAGATCTTTCTTTAAAACTTTTTGATTGGACAGGTGAAAGATGGATTATTTCATTTAGTCAATTAAAAGGCGATGTTTCAATGAGGGAGAAAAAACAAAAAATAAAGAGATCTTTAATAGATGAAGCAAAAAATTCAAAAATTTATAAAGATGTAATTAAAAATTTTCCTGATGCTGAATTAACTGATATTAATTTAAAAAGAGAGGATGAACCTAATGACTGATTTTACAAAAATTTTAGATAAAGCAAAAGAACTTGAGTCAAAAATGAAAGAAAGTCAGAAAAAAATAAAAGAAATAAAAGTTGAGGGAATTTCAGGCTCAAATTCAGTTAAGGTTATACTTGATGGGGAGGGGGAGATGCAATCAATCAAATTATCAGAGGAAATTATGAGGGAAGATAAAACTATAATTGAAGATCTTATTGTTGCCGCTCATAATAGTGCTAAGTCACAACTCAAAACAAAAACAGCTGAAGAAATTTCAAAAGCAACAGGTGGACTCGGAATACCTGGATTTAAATGGCCATTATAGTAAATGCAAAATACTTCTGAGATTGAAGAACTTGTTAAATTAATATCAAAGTTGCCTGGTTTAGGCCCTAAATCAGCTAAAAGAATAGTTTTAAAACTAATTAATAATAGGGATGAACTTGTAAAGCCTTTAGCAAAAACTTTAGCAGAAGTTTATAAAAATATTTCTAGATGTAAAATTTGTGGCGTCTTAAAATCATCTGCTGTTGAGTGTTCTTATGATAATTGTAAGGTTATACAGAGAAAGTATAATCAAATTTGTGTTGTTGAAAACATAGCTGATCAGTGGTCGATTGAAAATTCAAATATTTTCAAAGGATATTTTCATATTTTAGGAGGTACTATCTCCTCTGTTGGTCACAAAAAAGAGGATTTATTAATTAATTCTTTAATTGAAAGGGTAAAAAAGGATAAAATTGAGGAAATAATTTTAGCTACTAGTGCAACAGTTGAGGGCCAAACGACAGCATTTTATATTCAGGACAGTTTATCAAATTTAGATGTAAAGATCACAAAATTAGCTCAGGGGTTGCCTGTTGGTGGAGAAATTGAAAATCTTGATGATGGCACACTTCTTTCTGCTTTTAAAAATAGATCCAAAATAAATTCTAATTCAAGCTGATTTTTTTTTTAATCGATTTAAATGTAATAAAGGTTCTGTATATCCGGAAGGTTGTTCTTTTCCCTTAAAAATAAGTTCACATGCAGTTTGAAATGCTATGGACCTATCATAATCAGAGCTCATTTTTACATAATTTTGATCATCCTCATTTTGTTTATCCACAATCTTTGCCATTTCTTTCATTATTTCAATAACTTGCATTTTAGTTGTAACACCGTGATGTACCCAGTTTGCAATATGTTGCGAAGAAATTCTCAACGTTGCCCTGTCTTCCATTAACCCGACATTATTTATATCTGGTACTTTAGAGCAACCCACACCTTGATCGATCCATCTTACAACATAACCAAGTAATGTCTGGGCAGAATTTGAAATTTCTTTATTGATTTCATCAACTGACCAGTTTGGTCTATCTGCGATAGGAATAGTAAGTAAATCATCAATTTTAGCCTTATCTCTTGTAGACAATTTTTTTTGAACATCAAAAATATTTATCTCATGATAATGTAAAGCATGTAAAGCTGCTGCAGTTGGAGATGGTACCCAAGCACAATTTGCTCCAGCTTTAAGATGACCAGTTTTTTGATCTAACATGTCTTTCATCTTATCAGGCATTGCCCACATTCCTTTACCTATTTGTGCTTTTCCTGAAAAGCCACAAGCCAAACCTATATCAACATTGTTATTTTCATAAGCTCCAATCCATTTCGAAGATTTCATATCACCCTTTTTAATCATTGGTCCTGCCTCCATTGATGTATGCATTTCATCACCTGTACGATCAAGGAAACCTGTGTTTATGAAGAAAACTCTATGTTTTAAGGTTCTAATACACTCTTTAAGATTTGATGAAGTTCTTCTCTCTTCGTCCATTATTCCAATTTTGCATGTGTATTTTTTTAATTTTAATACCTCTTCAACTTTAGTAAAAATTTCATTGGTAAATGCTGTTTCCTCTGGACCATGCATCTTTGGTTTTACAATATATATTGAGCCAGCTCTTGAATTTCCTTTTTTCTTCTTATCATGAAGTGCTGCTGCAGTTGTTATGAAAGCATCCATCAATCCTTCTGGAATTTCACTTCCATCTTTCAATATTATTGAGGGATTAGTCATCAAATGACCAACATTTCTAATTAATAAAAGACTTCTACCATGCAATTTTAATCCTTTTCCCTCTTTTGAAATATAACTTCTATTTGGATTAAGTTTTCTCTCCAATGTTTTTCCCTCTTTCTCAAATCTTGTTACGAGATCTCCTTTCATTAATCCAAGCCAATTTCTATAACAAATCACTTTATCTTCAGCATCTACTGCTGCAACACTGTCTTCATTATCACATATTGTAGATACAGCAGATTCCAGTATTATGTCACTTATGCCTGCATGATCCTGTTGAGCGCTAAATGCTCTTGGATTTTTTAATATTTCAATATGTAGATTGTTATTTTTTAATATTATTGCTGACGGATTATCTGCTTCACCTCTATGACCAACGAATTTATTTTTATCTTTTAGAGTTGTTACATCAACACCTTTTAAAACCTTTAATTCTTTATTTTGAATTGCTATTCCTGTAATTTTTCTCCAGCTAAAATCTTTTAAAGCAAAATATTTATCTAAAAATTCTCTACCATACTTAATTACAATCTCTCCTCTTTCGGGATCATATCTTTCTGAAGTACTATCTTCAGATGCTTCGATCACATCAGTTCCATATAAACTATCGTACAAACTCATCCATCTTGCGTTAGCAGCATTCAAAGCGTAACGTGCATTCATAATTGGAACAACTAATTGAGGCCCGGCTATTGTAGCGATTTCCTCATCAATATCACTTGTTTCAATTTTAAAATCTGGACCTTCATCTTTTAAGTAACCAATTTCTTTTAAAAAATTTTTGTATTCTTTAATTTGAATATTTTTTCCCTTGTTATCAATATGCCATTTATCAATTTTTTTTTGCAGTGTTTCTCTAAAATCAATTAATTCTTTATTTTTAGGAGCTAATTCATGAACCGCTTTATCAAAATCTTTCCAAAATTTTTCAGGAGAAATATCAGTATCATTAAATAACTCATTATTAACAAAAAGTAATAATTCCTCTGATACTTTAAGATTATTAATAGAATGATATTTTGATGTCATATAGGAATATTTAAACTCTAGCTAATTTAAGTCAATTACATAATAGTAACATAGACATTTTATTGTCATTTTTCTTATATAAGTATAATTATATAAAGATGAAGAATTATTTAAATTTTGAAACAGATATTAAAAATCTTGAAAATGAGTTAGAGAAATTAAAAGATCCTTTTAATCAAGAAGGTTTATCAGAAGTTGATACAAAAAAAATTTCTAAAACTCAGGAAGAGATCGATGAAAAGTTAAGAAACATTTATGAAAATTTAGATCCTTGGCAAATTACACTAGTTGCAAGGCACGAGGATAGACCTAAATCAAAGTTTTTTATTGATAACTTGTTTGATGACTTTATCTCATTGGAAGGTGATAGATATTATGGAGAAGACAAGTCGGTTATTACTGGTTTTGCGAAATTTAATGGTCGATCAGTATTAGTAATTGGTCAAGAGAAGGGGGAAAACTTAGAAACTAGAATTGAGAGAAACTTTGGCATGATGAGACCAGAGGGTTATAGAAAAACTATTAGGTTAATGGAACTAGCAGATAAGTTTAATATTCCTATTATATCTTTTATTGATACTCCAGGTGCCTATCCAGGAGTGGGGGCAGAGGAGAGAGGACAAGCAGAAGCAATAGCCAAGTCAATTGAGTGTTGTATGAAACTTAAGGTTCCAACTTTAGCTATAGTAATAGGTGAAGGTGGTTCAGGTGGAGCCATAGCTCTTGCATCGTCAAATAAAGTTTTAATGCTTGAGAATGCAATTTATTCAGTAATCTCACCTGAGGGATGTGCAACAATATTGTGGAGAGATCCAAAAAAAATGCTCGATGCTGCAAAAGCAATGAAACTGTCTGCTAAAGACTTGTTAGAGCTAAATATTATTGATGAAATAATTCCAGAACCTTTAGGTGGCGCTCATAGAGACAGAGATATGATTCTTGAAAATATAAGGAATTCTATTTCTCAAAATTTAGATTTTTTTAAAACTTTAACAGCCGAGGAAATTCTTAATCATCGAAAAGATAAATTCTTAAAAATTGGAAGAAGTAAAGGATTTATATCTAGTCCTGAAAGTCTAAGTGCAATTCAAACATCTGGATTAGATTTCAAAGAAATAATTAAATCTAAAAAAAATATTGTAATTGCTGTAGCGACATTAGTTATTGT
The DNA here is from genome assembly GCA_902600635.1 of uncultured Pelagibacteraceae bacterium. Taxonomy (GTDB): domain Bacteria; phylum Pseudomonadota; class Alphaproteobacteria; order Pelagibacterales; family Pelagibacteraceae; genus Pelagibacter. The sequence goes on from CACKKE010000009.1 coordinate 6,900, forward strand.
AGCTGCACTGACTTTATTTATTTTATAGAGCTCCACAACATTTCTTGAATTTTTTACCAGATCCACATGGACAAGGATCATTTCTGCTCGTTTTTTTTCCAAGATTTTTAAATTTTTCTTTTAATTGTCTCTGGTTTATTTTTTCAGTTGGTTCATTGTAAACTTTAAGATTCATCAATATTTTAACATAATCTAGTTTTAATTTTTCTAGTAAATTTGAGAATAAATCAAAAGCTTCTTTTTTATATTCTATAAGAGGATCTCTTTGACCATACGATCTAAGACCCACAACTTGTCTTAATTGTTCTAAGTATTGGATGTGTGATTTCCAATTAAAATCAATTGATTGTAAAAGAATTCTTTTTTCTATTTCTTTTGACTGATTTTCCCCAAGAATTTTGGATCTTTCTTTTCTAGCAAATTTGAATTTTTCAAAAATTTTTTCCCTTAGTTTTGTATCACTTAAAGACATTAATTCATCATACTCATCATCGTTTAGACTTTTTCCAAAAATAGTCTTTAATTTATTGCTAAACTCATTATTTTTAGGATTTGATAACTTTTGAATTTTTAGGCTTATTAAGTCGTCGACTATTTCTGATAAAAAATTATCTGAATAATCAAAAATTTTTTCACTATCCATAGCATCTTTTCTTTGAGAAAATACCACTTGCCTTTGATCATTTAAAACATTGTCGAATTTTATAAGAGTTTTTCTAATATCAAAATTTCGTGCCTCAACTTTTTGTTGTGCTCTTTCTAAAGCCTTGTTTATCCAGGGATGATCAATACTTTCACCATCTTTGAGACCAAGTTTTTGAAGAATATTGTTCATTGACTCAGATCCAAAAATTCTCATAAGGTCATCTTCTAAACTTACATAGAAAATAGAGCTTCCCTCGTCTCCTTGTCTGCCCGATCTTCCTCTTGCCTGATTGTCTACTCTTCTAGACTCCATTCTTTCAGTTCCAATAACAAATAAACCACCTATGGATTTAATATAATCCTTATTTTTTTTAAGTTGATCGTCCTCAATTGATCCCTTTTTTCCACCCAGCTGAATATCTACACCTCTACCAGAAATACTTGTTGTAATTATCACTGATTTGGCTTTACCAGCATTAGCAATAATCTCTGCTTCATTTTCATGATTCTTAGCATTAAGTACTATGTGTTCAATTTTTTCTTGTTTAAGTAATTTTGAATATATCTCGGATTTACTTACACTAGATGTGAAGACTAAAAGTGGCTGACCGTTTTCGTGGCATTCTGTAATTTTTTTTATGATTGCATTATTTTTTTCTGCTTCAGTTCGAAAAATTTGATCATTAAAATCTTTTCTTATCATCTCTTTATTAGTTGGAATTACAATTACGTTCAGATTATAGATTTCAAAAAACTCCTCAGACTCAGTAGCAGCTGTACCCGTACATCCTGAAATCTTTCTATAAAGTTTAAAATAATTCTGGTAAGTGATAGATGCTAAAGTTTGATTTTCAGCCTGTATCTCAATTTTTTCCTTAGCCTCAATAGCTTGATGGAGACCATCACCAAATCTTCTACCTTCTAATATTCGGCCAGTTAATTCATCTACAATTTTGATACTATTATCTTTGACAAGATAATCTTTATCCTTTTTAAATAGATGATTTGCTTTTAAAGCTTGATTAACAAAATGAACTAAATCAAGATTTTCTGGATCGTAAAAATTGTTATTTTTTAAAACTCCTGCATTAGAGAATAAACTTTCAACATGGTTAATGCCCTCATTGGTTAATAAAATATTCCTATCTTTTTCATCGACCTCAAAATCATTTTTATTCAGAAGCTTTACTATTTTGTCTACAGCAACATATTGATTAGTTTTATCCTCCGCAGCCCCAGAAATTACCAAAGGAGTTCTTGCTTCATCTATAAGGCAAGAGTCTATTTCATCAACTATTGCAAAATGGTGTCCTCTTTGAACCATTTCTTCTTTTGAATATTTCATATTGTCTCGAAGATAATCAAATCCTAATTCACTGTTCGTAGCGTAAGTAATATCACAATCGTAGTTTTTCTTTCTTTCTTCATCGTTTTGATCATTATTTATATAACCTGAAGTTAAACCTAAAAAACTGAAAATTTTACCCATCTCTAAAGAGTCTCTTTTTGCCAGATAATCATTTACAGTTACAATATGAACTCCTTTTTCTTCCAGAGCATTTAAATATGCTGCCAAAGCAATTGTAAGAGTTTTACCTTCTCCAGTTCTCATTTCTGCTATCTTATTTTCATGCAAAACAACTCCACCAATCATTTGAACATCGAAATGCCTCTCACTTCTTGACCTCAAAGAAGCTTCTCTTACCAGAGCGAAAGCTTCAGGTAGAATTTTGTCAAGGGAAGTTCCATTTTGAATTTCTTCTTTTAATTTAATAGTTTTTTCTGGAAAATCTTTATCATTAAGTTTTTTGATATTTTCCTCTAAAAGATTGATTTGATTTACTATTTTGCCAATCCTATCCAGCTCTTTTTTATTGCCAGATTTAATAAATTTAGAAATAAAGTTTAGAGGATTAAACATTAGTTTTTGATATACATTTTAATTACAACTTTTAATATAGTTATTTAATTAAAATTTTAAATATAATGAGAATTAATTTATCAAATTTTTTAGCCTCAAAATCACACGATCGAAAAATGGGGCAATATCAAGACCTTGATCACTTAGATGGTTTATCAGTGTCTTCAGTTAGTGCTAATTTGTATAATTCTAAAAGAGATGATTTAGCAATGTTCTATTTTCGCGACGGTGCAAATTTTGCATCACTTTATACCCAGTCTAAAATTTTGTCAGAAAATATTAAATGGAATTTAAGTCAAAAAACTCAAAAAATCTTTTCACTTATAGTTAATACCAGAAATGCAAACTCATTCACAGGTGAGCATGGTTATAAAAGCATGCAAAATCTGGCAGATTTAATTTCAAAACAATTAACAGAAAAACAAAGAGAAGATGAGGATGATCCAAAAATCATCAAACCAAAGAATCTTATTTTTGGATGTACTGGAACAATAGGAGAAAAATTTCCTGAAGAGAAAATTACCATTAAAATTCCAGAACTAATTAAAAACATTAAATACACTCAAAACAAATATATTTGGATGAAGGTTGCTCTAGCAATAATGACAACCGATACACAGCCAAAAATAGCAATGGAAGAATGTAAAATTGGAAATACTGCTGTAAAAATTTATGGGATAGCAAAAGGTTCAGGGATGATACAGCCTAATATGGCAACTACTTTAGCATATATATTTACTGATGCTGATATTTCTAACGATGTGCTAAAAAAATTACTTAAGAAAAATATTGAGAATACTTTCAATGCAATTTCGTGTGATAGTGACACTAGTACCAATGATATGATATCAATTTTTTCCACTGGTAAAGCAAAAAATACTTTAATAAAGACAATAAATGATAAAAAGATCAAATCGTTTGATGAAGCCCTGAACAGTCTATTGTTAAATTTAGCAAAAAGGGTCGTGGCTGATGGAGAGGGAGCTTCAAAATTTATAACAATAAATGTGTTAAACTCTAAAACTGAGCAAGATGCAAAAAAAATTGGTTTTTCTATTGCCAACTCTCCGCTGGTAAAAACTGCAATTGCAGGAGAAGATCCAAACTGGGGGAGAATAATTATGGCAATCGGGAAATCTGATGTAGATATAAATTTAAATAAATTATCAATAAAATTTGGCGATTTGGTAATTGTAAATAAGGGAAAAATTCATAATCAGTATAATGAGAATGAAGCGGCAAAATATATGAAAGGCTTAGATATTAATCTTAGTGTTGACATTGGAAATGGAAAAAAAAGCTTTACAGTCTATACTATGGATTTAACCAATGAATATATCAAAATTAATTCAGATTATAGAAGTTAGCTATGTTGAAATCTCATATCACAGTAATTAAATAAGCATAATGATTAAATACAATTTATTATGTAAAAAATGTGAAATAACATTTGATAGCTGGTTTGCATCCTCAAAAGAATATGACAAGCTCAAAAAGAAAAAGTTAATCAATTGTCATAGTTGTGGATCTATAAAAGTAGAAAAAAATTTAATGGCACCTAAATTAATAAGTAAAAATTTTAATCTTAAAAATGAAAAAAAAGATTTGATGAAATATCAAAAAATTAAAAAAACCATAAGTGAATATCAAAAATTTATTAAGAATAACTTTGATTACGTTGGTAAAAACTTTGCTTATGAGGCGAGATCAATACATTATAATAATAAGAAAAAACAAAAAGGTATCTATGGAACAGCATCAAAACAGGATTTAAAGGAACTTAAAGAAGAAGGTATAGATGCTCAGATGATACCGTGGTTTGAGAATGAAAATAATTAATTTTTGATAAACTTGGCAATGTAATTCACTGACTTATCATTACCTACACTCCATTTATCTTTAATTAAATTAAAATTCATTCCATCTATCTTATCTAGCCTCAGATCGTTTTCTTTAAGTATTGAAATTAAATCTTCAGGTTTTATAAATTTTTCCCACTCATGAGTTCCTATTGGAAGCCAACGCAATATATATTCAGCCCCCACAATTGCAAAAATATAAGATTTTAATGTTTTATTTAAGGTTGCAACAAACATAATCCCATTTTTTTTTAATAGTTTACTACATGATTTTAAAAAAAAATTGACATCCTCAACATGTTCTACAATTTCCATATTTAAGATAACATCAAATTCATCTTTTGCATTAAATTTTTCAGGTGATGAGCAGAAATAGTCTATTTGAAGATTATTTTTTTTTGAATGAAGCTTTGCTACTTGAATATTTTTTTCAGATGCATCAATACCGGTTACCTTGGCACCCAATCTACACATAGGTTCTGATAACAAACCTCCACCGCATCCTATATCTAAAATTTTGATATTTTTAAGAGGATGCTTATTATTATCGAGTTTGAATGTCTTAATAATATTTTCTTTAATGTAAGAGATTCTAATAGGGTTAAATTTATGTAATGGTTTAAATTTACCATCAGGATTCCACCATTCTTCTGCAATTTTAGAAAATTTTTCTATTTCTTTTTTATTTATTGTGTTATTTTTCATTTGTAAGTTGACTTTATATTCAACATGTATTTATTCAACATTTTTTAAATTTAAAAGATTATTTTATCATGAAAATCGTCGTATTGAAATTTGGAGGAACATCAGTTGGTACCATCAAAAAGATAAAAAGAGTTGCTAAAATAATTATTGATTACAAAAAGAAAAACTACAAAGTCATTGTAGTTTCATCAGCTATGAGTGGTGTGACAAATGAATTAATAAAAAAGTCTTTTGAAATTAGTGATAGTTTTTCTGAGTCAGAACATGATGTTTTAGTTTCTTCAGGTGAACAAGTTGCATGCTCTTTAATAGCTGGACGATTAATTCATGAGGGGCATCTATCTAGATCCTGGTTATCTTGGCAAGTTCCGATTTTGACTAAGGGAAAATATAAAAACTCGAGAATAAATCTAATAAATAAAAGAAATATCATAAAATATTTGAAAAAGGGTGGCATACCAATAGTTACTGGGTTTCAGGGACTAAATGATGAAAATAGAATTACAACCATCGGAAGAGGTGGGTCTGACGCAAGTGCAATTATGATTGCTAAGTTTTTCAAAGCAGAGAGATGCATAATTTATACTGATGTAGAAGGAGTATACACAACTGATCCTAACAAATTGAAAAATGCAAAAAAGATTAAAATAATTTCGTATGAAGAAATGTTAGAAATGGCATCATTGGGTGCGAAAGTTATGCAACCTATTTCAATACAAGATGCACGATTAAATAGAATAAATATTGAAGTAAAATCAACTTTTTCTAAAAAATCAGGAACATTGATCACGAAAAGATCAAATATTGTTAACAATAAAATTGTTACTGGAATTTCCTCAACTCAAAATGACTCTAAAGTTTCTCTTATAGGTGTAAAGGATAAGCCCGGAGTTGCTGCAGCAATTTTTAAACCATTATCTAAAAATTTAATAAATGTTGATATGGTTGTGCAAAATATTTCTGCTAATGGTAAAGAAACAGATTTAACATTCACAATTAAAACAGATGACTTAAATAAAACAAAAAAAATTATTCAACAAAACAAGACTATTAATTTTAGAAAATTACTTTTTGAAAAAGGTGTTTCAAAAATTTCAGTAATTGGAGTAGGTATGATATCAACACCTGGAGTTACATTTAGAATGTTTCAATCATTGGCAAATAAAAGAATAAATATAAAAGTAATTTCAACATCTGAGATTAAAATTTCAGTTTTAATTGATAAAAAAAACACACAAAAAGCTTTGATTGCGCTTCATAAAGAATTTAAATTAGATCAAAAAAATGAGTATTAGACCATTTAGAGACATTAAAAGAAGAAAAACAAGAGAGATTAATGTTGGCAAAGTAAAAGTTGGAGGAGGAAATCCTATAACAGTACAATCAATGACTAATACTCTTACCACTGATATAAAATCTACTATCAACCAAATAAATGAAATTAGCTCTGAGGGAGCCGACATTGTAAGAGTCTCTTGTCCTGATGAATCATCATCCAAAGCGTTAAAAGAAATAATCAAAAATGTTGATGTACCTATAGTTGCTGATATTCATTTCCATTATAAAAGAGCGATTGAAGCTGCTGAGAATGGCGCAAGTTGTTTAAGAATTAATCCTGGTAATATTGGGAGTAAAGATAAAATTAAAGAAGTTGTAAAAGCAGCAATCGATCACAATTGTTCAATTAGAGTGGGAGTTAATGCAGGATCTTTAGAAAAAGATATTCTAGAAAAATTTAAAGAACCTTGTCCAGAAGCGTTAGTTGAAAGTGCTCTAAGAAATATTAAGATATTAGAAGATGAAGATTTTCAAAATTTAAAAGTAAGTGTTAAGTCATCAGATGTTTTCCTGTCTGTTGAAGCATACAGACAATTGTCAAAATCTACTGATTATCCATTGCATTTAGGAATTACTGAAGCAGGAGGATTCATACCTGGTAGTGTTAAATCTTCTATCGGATTAGGGACATTACTTTTGGAGGGTATTGGTGACACTATTAGAATTTCTTTATCTGATGACCCAGTTGAGGAGGTTAAAATTGGAAATGAGATATTAAAATCCTTAAACCTCAGAGAAAGAGGGGTAAAAATAATTTCTTGTCCTTCATGTGCAAGACAAGGTTTTGAGGTAATCAAAACTGTAAAAATATTGGAAAAAAAACTTTCTCATATAAAAACACCAATCACTTTATCTGTAATTGGCTGTGTCGTTAATGGCCCTGGAGAGGCAGCTTTAACAGACGTTGGAATAACTGGAGGTAAAAAGGGAAATAATATGCTCTATTTGTCTGGAGTACAGTCTGAAAAAGTTTTAACAAGCGATATGATTGAAAAGGTTGTGTGTGAAGTTGAGAAAAAAGCATCTGAATTGGATAATTCAAAATGATACCTGTAAAAACTGTTAATGATCTAATTAACAAACATGCTTTACTAGAGAAAGAACTTTCCTCAGGAGAAATTAATAAAAATTCTTTTGCTGTAAAATCTAAAGAATATGCTGACCTTAACGAAATTATTAAAATTGCTAAAGTTTATATTTCTTTTGAAAAAAATAAAAAAGAAATCCAATCAATTTTAGAGGATAAAAATTCTGATCCTGATATGATAAAGATGGCCGAAACAGAATTGAATAATTTAGAGGTTCAAAATGAAAAAAATGAAAAAAAGTTAAAATTATTTTTATTACCAAAAGATGAAGCAGATAAAAAAAATGCAATAATTGAAATTAGAGCTGGAACAGGTGGTTTAGAAGCTAGTTTATTTGCCTCGGATCTTTTCAAAATGTATGAAAAAGTAAGTAATAAAAAAAAATGGAGCCTTGAATTGATTTCAATTTCTAGAAGCGAGGCTGGTGGTTTAAAAGAGGTAATCGCCTCAATAAAAGGAAATAATATTTACTCAACTTTAAAATATGAAAGTGGTGTTCATAGAGTACAAAGAGTGCCTGATACAGAAACTCAAGGAAGAGTTCATACCTCTGCAGCAACAGTTGCAGTCCTACCAGAGGCAGAGGAAGTCGATCTAAAGATAAATGAGAGTGATTTAAGAATAGATGTTTTCAGGGCTGGTGGGCCGGGTGGTCAATCAGTAAATACTACGGATAGTGCAGTAAGAATCACGCACATCCCAACTGGAATTTCTGTTTCTCAACAGGACGAAAAATCTCAACATAAAAATAAAGCTAAAGGAATGAAAATTTTAAGGGCCAGATTGTATGAGCTTGAAAGGTCTCGAATTGAAAGTGAGAGATCAAAAGATAGAAAAAGCAAGATAGGTTCAGGTGATAGATCAGAACGAATAAGAACTTATAATTTTCCACAAGGGAGAGTTACCGATCATAGAATTAACTTAACTCTTCATAAGCTTGATGAATTTTTAGAGGGTGAGATTTTTGATGAAATGATTGAAGCGTTAACTCTACAAGCACAAGAAGAGATTTTAAATATTTAGAATTGATGAATATCGAAATTGCAATAAAAAATGCTTGCAAAGAGCTCAAAGAAAATAAGATTAGTTCTCCTTTATTAGATAGTGAACTCTTATTATCTAAAGTAATCAAAAAAGATAGAAAGTTTATCCTATTAAATCCTGATAAGGAACTTAATCAAATTGATCAAAAAAATTTTAAAGATCTAATTATTAGACGTTCAAAAGGGAAACCACTTGCATATTTAACTGGCTCAAAATCATTTTGGAAGTATGACTTTAAAGTCAATGAAAAGGTCTTAATTCCAAGACCAGATACGGAAATAATAATAGAGCAGATTTTAGATATTTATAAAAATAAGAGCAATATTAATTTTTTAGATGTTGGTATTGGCTCAGGGTGTATAGCTCTATCAATATTAAAAGAAAAAAAGTCTTTTTTAGGCACAGGTGTTGATTTGAGTCAAGATTGCATAAATATATGTAGATATAATGCAAACAAGCTTGGTGTTAGTAATAGAATAAAATTATTAAAATCAGATGTTGACAATTTAATTTTTCGCAAATATGATTTGGTTGTATCTAATCCTCCTTACATAAAAAAGTTAGATTTAAATAAATTAGATAAGGAAGTAAAGAATTTTGGCCCAAAATTGGCACTTGATGGTGGATTAGAAGGTTTATCAGTTACTAGAAAAGTTATAAAAAAATCGTCTGAATTGATAAAAATACATGGTAAGCTAATTTTAGAAATTGGTTATGATCAGAGAGAACCGGTTAAAAAAATGTTAATTGAGAACAATTTCTATGTTAATAGAATTTTAAAAGATTTTGCAAATAATGATCGATGTATAATTAGTACAAAAAAAAATTAATTTTATGGTCACATTCAGAAATAATAATGTAAGAAGAAATAACTTCAGAAGAAATGATAGAGGTTTCAAATCAAACAGCGATAGACCCAAATATGGCTCTAATTTTTCAAAAAATGAGAATTTTCAGAGAAAGTCCCCGGGTAGAAATAATCATAATGCATCAAAATTAATTGAAAAGTATAGTAATCTTGCAAGAGAGGCTTTATCTAATGGAGATAAAATTTTATCAGAAAACTATTTTCAACATGCAGATCACTTCACTAGAATTTTAAATGATCAGGATGCTCAAAGAAAGCTTAACTCTTCTAGTAACACGAATAATTCTCAGCAAAATGTTGTTGATGTTAATAAAGAGCAAAACAACGTCGAAGAAAAAAAAATAATATCCCAAATCAAATAATAACCAGTGGAGGTATTAATTTAGACCAATTATTTTTTCGGATTTTAAAACATTTAATTTAATCTTTTTTGTTTCAAATAGTTTTCTATTTTCCCCTTTAAGAATTTTTCCAGAAGGAAGTTTTAAAGTTTGGGAATTTACTCTTTTTCCATTAATTAGGACCTCATAATGTAAATGCGGTCCCGTTGATTTTCCTGTTGAACCAACATATCCAATAGTTTGTCCCTGTTTAACTCTAACTCCACTTCTTATTCCATTCGCAAATTTTGACATGTGTGCATAGATTGTTTGATAGGTTGAATTATGTTTAATGACCACACAATTTCCACCACCACCGCACCAACCAGCTTTTTTTACCACACCTGAACCTGATGCCATTATTGGTGTCCCTGTTGGAGCCGCAAAATCAGTTCCTTTATGCATTTTATTAAATCCATCGATTGGATGTTTTCTCATACCAAAGGGAGAAGAAAGTCTTGCACCGTTAATTGGAGTTTTCATCAGGGCTTTTTCAACGCTTTTACCATTTTTATCATAGTGTCCAGCATTTTTTTCATCATCAAAATAAAAAAGTGAATTATCTTCTCCACTTAAAATTAAGTTTGCAAATAAAATATTTCCTGTCTCAATTAATCTTTTATTTTCGTCAACATATGCTTCGTACATAATCTGAAATTTATCTTTTTTTCTTATGTCCCTTTGAAAATCAACTTGAAAACCATAAATTCTTGCAAATTCTATTATTATATTATTTGGCACTTTTTGATCTTTAGCTGATCTGTAAAGACTTCTCAAAATTGAACTCTCGTTGTAAACTATTTCTTTCTCTAATTTTGTAAGGACAATCTCTTGTGTAAAGTTTTTATTTTCAGAGTCTTGTGTTAAAATAATTCTCTCTTTATTAGATATTTGAAAAATAAACTCTTTTATTGAATTATCACTTTGATCTATTGTAAATAGAATTTTTTGATTTGTATTTAATTTATCTAAATTAATTTTATTATTAATCTTATTTTTGATTAAAGATGCTTCTTTTTTGTCCAAAGAATAATAATCGAGAATGCTGGTAAAAGTTTCACCATCTTTGACCTTATGGGAGATTTTTTTAAATCTTGGTTCCAGTTTTTCAAAAAAATGATTTACTGTTTTTTTGAAGTAAAAATTTTCAATAACTTTTTTATAATTATTGTTAATTCTGTTTTTGGTTTGATTATAGTAAATTGTGAATATACTTGTGATTATGATTAGTAATGCAAGTGCTAGTATTTCAGTTTTTACCTTGAGTTTTATATTTAATTTTTTAAACATAGATATTTTTTGAAATATCAATTATTAGTTTAACAATTACAAAAAATCAAAAAAAACCCCAAAAATTGGGGGTTTTTTAACGAATTTTAAATCATAATTGCTTGATTTCCTATTATTTTAGCCTATAAGCACTGAACTTTCTCATTTAAATTATTGTAATCATAATAAATAAGTGAGATTTTTTGAGCTTTTTGCTCAATTAGCTATTTTAAAAGTGAAAATTTAAGAAGAGAAGTGTGGACGGTTAAGGTTACCAAAATTTGTCGTACACACTTCAACATCATATAAATTTTATTCTTAGAATTTATATGGAAGCTAGTGTGCGCCGTTTTTAAACTTGAGAGTTTGATCATGGCTCAGAACGTACGCTGGCGGCACGCCTAACACATGCAAGTCGAACGAAGTAGCAATACTTAGTGGCAGACGGGTGAGTAACATGTAGGTATCTACCCTATGGCCTGGAATAACACGAGGAAACTTGTGCTAATACTGGATAAGTCTTTACGGAGAAAGCTTTATGCACCATTGGATGAGCCTGCACTTGATTAGTTTGTTGGTGGGGTAATGGCCTACCAAGACTGTGATCAATAGCTGATTTGAGAGGATGATCAGCCACATTGGGACTGAGACACGGCCCAAACTCCTACGGGAGGCAGCAGTGGGGAATCTTGCACAATGGAGGAAACTCTGATGCAGCGATGCCGCGTGAGTGAAGAAGGCCTTTGGGTTGTAAAGCTCTTTCGTCGGGGAAGAAAATGACTGTACCCGAATAAGAAGGTCCGGCTAACTTCGTGCCAGCAGCCGCGGTAATACGAAGGGACCTAGCGTAGTTCGGAATTACTGGGCTTAAAGAGTTCGTAGGTGGTTGAAAAAGTTGGTGGTGAAATCCCAGAGCTTAACTCTGGAACTGCCATCAAAACTTTTCAGCTAGAGTATGATAGAGGAAAGCAGAATTTCTAGTGTAGAGGTGAAATTCGTAGATATTAGAAAGAATACCAATTGCGAAGGCAGCTTTCTGGATCATTACTGACACTGAGGAACGAAAGCATGGGTAGCGAAGAGGATTAGATACCCTCGTAGTCCATGCCGTAAACGATGTGTGTTAGACGTTGGAAATTTATTTTCAGTGTCGCAGTGAAAGCGATAAACACACCGCCTGGGGAGTACGACCGCAAGGTTAAAACTCAAATGAATTGACGGGGACCCGCACAAGTAGTGGAGCATGTGGTTTAATTCGAAGATACGCGCAGAACCTTACCAACACTTGACATGTTCGTCGCGACTTTAAGAGATTAAAGTTTTCGGTTCGGCCGGACGAAACACAGGTGCTGCATGGCTGTCGTCAGCTCGTGTCGTGAGATGTTGGGTTAAGTCCCGCAACGAGCGCAACCCTCACTTTTAGTTGCCATCATTTAGTTGGGCACTCTGAAAGAACTGCCAGTGATAAGCTGGAGGAAGGTGGGGATGACGTCAAGTCCTCATGGCCCTTACGTGTTGGGCTACACACGTGCTACAATGGTATATACAACAGGAAGCAAGACGGCGACGTTAAGCAAATCCTCAAAAGATACCTCAGTTCGGATTGCACTCTGCAACTCGAGTGCATGAAGCTGGAATTACTAGTAATCGTGGATCAGCGTGCCACGGTGAATGCGTTCCCGGGTCTTGTACACACCGCCCGTCACACCATGGGAGTTGGTTCTACCTTAAGGCAAGGTTTTAAACCCTTGACCACGGTATAGTCAGCGACTGGGGTGAAGTCGTAACAAGGTAGCCGTAGGGGAACCTGCGGCTGGATTACCTCCTTTCTAAGGATGAATAAAAGTGAAATTTTATTCTAAAAAATAAACAGGTTAATGTTGACCGTCCTCATTTCTCTTCTTAATATTTAGTGTTTCTCTTGAATGGGGGCCGGTAGCTCAGTTGGTTAGAGCACACCCTTGATAAGGGTGGGGTCGAAAGTTCGAGTCTTTCTCGGCCCACCAAAAAACAATTAAGGGGGATTAGCTCAGCTGGGAGAGCGCCTGATTTGCATTCAGGAGGTCAGCGGTTCGATCCCGCTATCCTCCACCAAAACACTTAGTTATCAAAAATAGTAAAAATGAAAAATTAATATCAATATCTATATCCGAACATTAGAAATGTTATTAACTAATGTTCAAAAAAAATTTGATTCAACACAGAATTTTTTTCTGTGCATAAATCAAGCGTTTAAGGGCGTGTAGCGGATGCCTTGGCACTGAAAGACGATGAAGGACGTGATATACTGCGATAAGTTTCGGGGAGCTGTATGTAAGTTTTGATCCGAAAATTTCCGAATGGGGAAACCCACCACTTTATGTGGTACTTTAAACTGAATAAATAGGTTTAAAGAGATAACCTGGAGAACTGAAACATCTAAGTAACCAGAGGAAAAGAAATCAATTGAGATTCCGTTAGTAGTGGCGAGCGAAAGCGGAACAGGCCAGTAGTTTTGTTAAAAAAATTAGAATAGTTTGGAAATGCTAACCACAGAGGGTGATAGTCCCGTATAAGTAATGTTTAACAAAATTCTTGAGTAAAGCGGGACACGTGAAATCCTGCTCGAATACAGGGGGACCACCCTCTAAGCCTAAATACTCTTCAGTGACCGATAGTGAACAAGTACCGTGAGGGAAAGGTGAAAAGAACCCCTATTAGGGGAGTGAAATAGAACCTGAAACTGCATGCCTACAATCAGTCGAAGCTCTTTTTAGAGTGACGGCGTACCTTTTGTATAATGGGTCAGTGACTTAATTTATTAAGCAAGCTTAAGCCATCTAGGTGTAGGCGTAGTGAAAGCAAGTCTTAATAGGGCGATTAGTTTAATGAATTAGACCCGAAAACGAATGAGCTTACCATGAGCAGGTTGAAAGCAAGGTAACACTTGCCGGAGGACCGAACCAGTTGACGTTGAAAAGTCTTTGGATGACTTGTGGTAAGGGGTGAAAGGCCAACCAAATTCGTAGATAGCTGGTTTTCCGCGAAAACTATTTAGGTAGTGCGTTGAATAAATAGATGTTTTGAGGTAGAGCACTAAATGGGCTAGGGGGAAGAGATTCTTACCAAACCTAATAAAACTCCGAATGCTAAACATTGTTCTTCAGCAGACAGACTGTGGGTGCTAAGGTCCATGGTCGAGAGGGAAAGAGCCCAGACCACCAGATAAGGTCCCAAAATTATGATTAAGTGTGAAAGGATGTGGAAATTCCTTAACAGCCGGGAGGTTGGCTTAGAAGCAGCCATCCTTTAAAGATAGCGTAACAGCTCACCGGTCTAATAGAGTTTCTGCGCCGAAGATGTAACGGGGCTAAAATCATATACCGAATCTGTGGATTTATAATTTTTTCGAAAATTATATCTGGTAGCGGAACGTTCTGTAAGCCTGTGAAGGGATACCCGTGAGGGATCCTGGAGGTATCAGAAGTGCGAATGCTGACATAAGTAACGATAAAAGAAGTGAAAAACTTCTTCGCCGAAAATCCAAGGGTTTCTGCGCAAGGTTAATCCGCGCAGAGTTAGTCGGCACCTAAGGCGAGGGCGAAAGCCGTAGTCGATGGAAACAAGGTTAATATTCCTTGACCAGATGGTAGTGACGGATCTTAAAAGTTGTAAATTCTTAATGGATTGAATTTGCCGCGAAAAGGTTCCAAGAAATAGCTCCATCATTAGACCGTACCCTAAACCGACACAGGTGGATTAATAGAGTATATTTAGGCGCTTGAGAGAATGATGTTGAAGGAACTCGGCAAAATGCTTCCGTAACTTCGGAATAAGGAAGACCCTTTTTTAGGCAACTAAATTTGGGTGGCACAAGCCAGGGAGAAGCGACTGTTTATCAAAAACACAGGGCTCTGCTAACACGTAAGTGGATGTATAGGGTCTGACGCCTGCCCGGTGCTGGAAGGTTAATGCGATGGGTGTAAGCTCATTTCTGAAGCCCCAGTAAACGGCGGCCGTAACTATAACGGTCCTAAGGTAGCGAAATTCCTTGTCGGGTAAGTTCCGACCTGCATGAATGGCGTAACGATTTCTCCGCTGTCTCCAACATCAACTCAGTGAAATTGAATTCTCCGTGAAGATGCGGAGTTCGCGTAGTTAGACGGAAAGACCCCGTGCACCTTTACTGCAACTTTACATTGGTATTAGGAAAAACATATTTAGTATAGGAGGGAGACATTGAAGCAAAGGCGTTAGCTTTTGTGGAGTCGTCAGTGAAATACCTCTTTTGTTTTTCTTGATATCTAACTGGTAGCCGTTATCCGGCACCAAGACATTGTATGGTGGGTAGTTTGACTGGGGCGGTCGCCTCCCAAATAGTAACGGAGGCGTGCGAAGGTAAGCTCAGAACGGTCAGAAATCGTTCGTAGAGTGCAATGGCATAAGCTTGCCTGACTGTGAGACTGACAAGTCGAGCAGAGACGAAAGTCGGTCATAGTGATCCGGTGGTTCTGAGTGGAAGGGCCATCGCTCAACGGATAAAAGGTACGCCGGGGATAACAGGCTGATACTGCCCAAGAGCTCATATCGACGGCAGTGTTTGGCACCTCGATGTCGGCTCATCACATCCTGGGGCTGGAGCAGGTCCCAAGGGTTTGGCTGTTCGCCAATTAAAGTGGTACGTGAGCTGGGTTCAGAACGTCGTGAGACAGTTCGGTCCCTATCTGCTATGCGTGTAGAAGAATTGAGAGGAGTTGACCCTAGTACGAGAGGACCGGGTTGAACATACCACTGGTGGACCGGTTGTAGCGCCAGCTGCAGTGCCGGGTAGCTAAGTATGGACGAGATAACTGCTGAAAGCATCTAAGCGGGAAACTCACCTCAAAACTAGTTCTTCCTATAGAGCCGTGGTAGACCACCACGTTGATAGGCTGGATGTGGAAGCGCAGTGATGCGTGCAGCTGACCAGTACTAATAGCTCAATTGGCTTGATTTATGCACTGAAAAAAATTTAAAGATATCATACATTATTTACTTATTCCCAAATTTAAAAAGTTTAATTTAAGTAAACATTCTATGACTACAGAAAAAATAAATGTTGAAATTAAACTATATCCAAAAAAAGGAATTGCTAAGGTATAGCATAATATCAATCCTTCAAAACTATATCCATAAGTTCCCATTGACCATACTCCAAAATTAGTGATCAAGTAAAAAAAACACGCACCTAACAGTGCGCCTGAAATTCTTAATTTAAAATTTTTTGTAAAATATTGTGATAAAAGTCCAATAAACATCACACTTCCCCAAGTAAATATCACTAGACTATGAATTCCAATCAAAATATCTGTAATTACAAAACTTATTAATAAAGCAGGTAAGTATCTTATACCTAAAATTGCTGGCACATAAAAACTAAGAGCTAATAAACTTGTAAAGTTAGGTGGGTGGGGAACAAAGCGGCTTGCAGCTAAAGCAGCAAAAATTCCAATTAAAATTTTGAAATATTTCATTTAATTATTTTAATTGACCACATATACAATACAAGCACTATAATATAAGTTTTATTATTTTATATCTATTTAAGTTAATATGTTCTTTTAAATCCAAAACTTATAGCTCTACCATCTTGTGAATATGTTCCTGGTTTTTCATAACGCTCATTTAGTAAATTTGTTAAATTTAAAGAAATTACATTACCATACCAATTTTTTCTTAAAGATATATCGACCAAGTCAACACTTTTAACAAATTCATTTTTTGAACCAGTCCAATCTATATGATCACCAATGAATCTGTGATTTAAATCAAAATCAAATACACCATAATTCACAAAGTTAAGTTTTTTTGAATAATCAATTCCATATGATAGATCTGGTCTACGAGAATTTGGACCTCCAGTAGCAGTTCTACTTTTAGCAAAGTGAGAAGTAATACTAATTTTTTGTTTTTTACCTGTAAAAGTTATTTCACTCTCAAGACCTTCTTGGGTGGTGTCTGTTTTTTTGTTCTCGTAAGCACTCCAGTCAGACTTTATCTTAATTCTATCTTTCATTCTTGTCCTGTATACTGTGGAAATTAACTTAATATTTTCCGAAAAATTATATTCACCAACTAATTCATTTGTTTCACTTTTCTCGGGATCAATATGTTTTTGACCTGTATTGCCGTAAAGTTCATATAAGCTTGCATTTTTTAAACCTGTACTATGTGTAGCTCCTAATTTAAGTGGACCTATCAGTTGAGTAAAATTAATTTTATAAGTTTGATTACCACCAGTTTCTTTGTGATCATCATTTCTACCATGAAATGAGAGTAGTAAATTTTTATTAACTTTATATCCTGCATTAACAAAAATACCCAGATTACTTAAATGTCCTTTTGTTTGGGATGAAAATGTTTTTGTAAGATAATGACCCCAATCATACTTATACTCACTTCCAAAACCGTATGAGAATTTTTGGTTTGATAGAACTTCTCTCTCTGCTTTTGCAACTAAAGACTCACTATAGTATTTATCTTTTCTACCTTGAACGTAATATTTCCTATCATAATTATGATAATGAAACATTAGATTATCTAATAGACTCGCAGTTTTTTGCTCAATACCAGCTTGAAGAGCGTACATCTTATTATCTGATGTAACAGACTCCTCTTTTGTGTCTGAGGAATCGTAATCAGATTTAGTATCTCTGTAGTAAAAAGTTGATTTGAACTTTAAATTATCACTCAACCATCTGTTTCCATTTAAATTGACTTGATAATTTTTTGTGCCATCAGCTTCATGACCTTTAGCTTTAGCACTATTAGTTTTGCTAAGATTTGATGTACCTTTAAAATTAAGATGCCATCCATTTTCAGTAATTTTTGTTGTATTGTAATTGACAGAATTATTTTTAAAATTAAAACCATTAATCGAATAATTATTAATATAATCAACATCTGTAACAAAGTTTACAGCTCCACCGATTGCATCAGGTCCAAAATGTGCACCATTGGCTCCTTTATAAACTTCTACTTGTTGGATGGTTTGAATGAAATCTTGACCAAAATCATGTAATCCATTAGTTGCAGACTGATCGTTAATTGCAATTCCATTTAACATCACTAGTGTATGGTTAGATTCTGAGCCTCTCATAAAAATAGCTGCTTGTTGTCCCTTTTGACCAGTTTGATAATAATCTAAACCATTTACTTTTTTAAGAATATCTACTGCAGTAGTTGCTCCAGACTCAATAATTTGTTGTCTAGTGAAAATTTTTTTATTTACTCCTAGTGAATTATATAAAGAAGTATTTGGTGTTTTAGTTATTGTTACACAAGGAACTCCTTTTTGATTATTCCATTTACATTTTTCCAAAGCAAAAGCAATTGAGGAAAAATTTATAAAAAATAAAATAAAAAAAAATCTTTTTAACATTCGTCAATTCATTTTTTTTAACTTCTTATAATTTAGAAGTTTATTTACTTAATGCCGATGTTAATTAAAATTGTAGAATTAGACTTTTCCTGGCCATCATTCAACAGCGGACTATACTGGGTGGCGCTCCGACTATACGGTTCCAGGAAGAGCCAGTGAATTTCACACTGATTTCCCACCATGCATTTCAGTACAAGTTTGATTTATTATTTTAATTATATTTTGTCAAATGATTTAATTGTCTATAATTCTTTTACATTATAAAAAAACATTTTAGTGGATGTATAAACCGTCATATCTCTAAGCTTGGAATTTAAATTTGAAGATTTATTCGATTTTAGTTGAGTTTCGAGGGCATTTTTTTCATTTTTAGTAAAGTAAAAATTATATTTCTTTTCATCATCATATTTATTCAAAATTTTATAATCCTTCTCAATCCAATCTAATATGTCAAAATTAAATGCTTCGTCGAATTCAAGTTTTGGCAGATTTGATGAATTGAATTGTATAAATTTACAGTTTTGAAATTTTAATATTTCCTTACATTTTTCTACAAACATATCATCATTAATTTTCATTTTTAACTGTAATTTTTTAACAAGTTTAATTAAAAACTCTGAGAATTCTTCTCTTAACCCTAATACAATTTTGTATGTATAAAGCATATTTAATTTACCGTATTCACCACTCTTCAATCTCTCAAAGTTTTTTTCTTTAGACCAATATTTGAATAAACTTTCTTCACTTTCAAAACACTCTGCATCGAGATAGTCATTCATGAATTCTTTATATAAATTCTTAATTGGACCATTTTCTTTCTCTATGTCTTTGGTAATTTCAATTATAAAATCAATTGGATGAATGTCATAATTTTTCTTTAAAAAAATGAGAAGATAATAGTACCATTTTTTACTCCACATCATTTGTATCAAAAAATGAAAAAATCTAAAAAATTTAAAATCTTGATTAGTTAAATTATTTGTCTTTAAAATTGTTTCTTGTGCTTCAAAAATTTTTTTCCCCTTGTAAATTCCGTAAGAATTATCATGAAGTCTAAATCCAGTTTGTTTAAAAAATTTCTTCCTATATTCTGCTTCATCCATTTCAGTGCCTGGCAATAAGTGAAGAAAATAATTCCACACTTCAAAACCTAGATCAATTAATTTTCTATTTGCGTATATATGACTTTCTCTTGTTTCATCAGGCAAACCAACTATTAATTCTGTAAATGACTTATCACCAATCCCTATTGCTTTAAGTTGTTTTTGTAATTCTAAAACTTGATCTACTGTGAGATTTTTTCTTTTTATTGACTCAAGAACTTTAGGATTTAAAGTTTGCATGGATGCACCGACTGCAGCAATATTTTTGAATTCTTTTGCAACCTTGAATACTCTGTCAGGTCTTGTTTTATTCCATTGGACATTTACACTAAACGGAAATTTGTGTTTTTCACTCATTTCGTACATTTTTTTTGCGAACAATGCATCCCTTTCTAATATTCCAAAATTTGCATCTGCGATAATTAGAGTTTTGCTTTTTTTACATCTTTCGGCGATGTACTCAATTTCACTTAAAACTCTTTCTTCACTAAATTTCATCAGTTTTTGTGTACCAATACCCCATGCACAAAAAGTACATCTATAAGGACAAGATCGATTTGTCTCCAAAACTGGCATCCATCTGTCTTCAAAGAATTCATCGAGCATACCATTTAGGTATGGTGATGGTATTTCATTTAAATCATCAAGTGTTCCAATATTTTCACCTACATGAATATGATCTTTACATGTATTTAAAATAATACCTTTATTGTTTTCAACATTATTTACAAGACATCCAGGAATCTCTGAAGCTTTAAGTAATGGAATTTCATGATTAAAGTCATAAAATTTTTTAGCAACTTTATAAAATCCTTTTTCTCCCTGATTAACTACAAAGATATCACATGTCTTATTTTTTGAAAAAAAATCTTGTGCCCCTTTAAAATTTGCATTTATATTTGTGAATCTTGGACCTCCACCAACAACTAAAATTTTTGGAAAATTTTCTTTTATATAATCAGCAACAAAATTATTTAAATTTTCGTTCCAAACAAAATAACCTAAACCCACTATGTCTGGAGGACTTTCTTTAATCTTATCTAAAAGAACATTTGCGTCTTTAAAGAGTTTAATTTCACAATCAATATTTTCCTCTTTAAATTTTTTTTTTGTATATGAGCCGACGTATCCAATATTAAGTGGAATAGTCCATATCCCACCTTTAGTCCAAGTATGAAATAGATCTGCTAAAAAAATTTTCATCTTATTTTATACCATAGAACTTAATTAACTCAGAATTGTATTTGCCTATCTTTCTATCTATCAAACAAAAAAGATGTAAATCAATCTTTTTGAAATACTTATATTTCCATTTTCTTTTAAAGTTAAGTCTTAAAAATTCACAATTTGCACCCCTCCCATCTGCCAATATAATTGTGCCTGGAACTAAAAAAAATTCGATTTTTAAAATATCACATGACATTGGCATGACGTCTTTGTGAGTAGTTGTAATATTATTAATTCTTCCTTTTACTTTAAATTGCCCAGGACCATCTAAAAAAATTAGATCCGGATTACATAAAGGAAGTTTCTTATATTCAGTTACAATATGATTGTTATATTTCGTCATTATAACATCCGAATATAAAAAGTTACATTTTGATATAAAATTTTTTTTTTTCATAAAATTAATTGCTCTTTTTTTTGAAACTGATAAATATTTTTTTTCGTTATCAACTGCAAAAAGATTAAACGGGTTGCTTTTACGTAATAATTTTATTTTGGTTTGATATTTTTTTTTTAATTCATTAAGTGCAGAAATAAAAACTAATGAACTCCATCCAGACCCAAATTCTAAAATTGTAAGTCTTTTGTTTAGAGTTACGACTTTATAAACGAAATAAAGCTGTTCTAACTTGGGCGCCCACGGTTTAAATCTTTCCATTTTATCAGATTTATTTTCTTTCTCATTTGAGGCATTTAAAAGATCATGCAAATGTTTTTTAATAAAAAATTTTTTAATTTCTATTTTTTGAGCAAATTTTGGAATTTTAAAACTAATCATTTATTTTTTATGAACATTCCCTTAGCACTATTATTGTTTGCTACGAAAGGCAGAAATATTCTTTTTTCTTTTATATAATTTAAAAATTTTTCTTTATTTTTGGAATTGATATATTTATTCATTTCTGGTCTTTTGTTAGTAACATAGTCAATATAAGTATTAGAATGTTTTCCCTCACCGCCATATCTAGCAGTTATACATTGCCTTTTAATATTTGATTTTGAATTACCTACTGTAATTGGAGCGTGATAAAGGGTACATAAAAAGACAATACAATCACCTGCATTATATTTTATTGTTGTTCCAATTGTTTTTGATATTAAGTTTCTAATTATTTTAATTTTATTATTGTTTCTTGTTTTTAAGTGAATAAATCTTAAGACGTTCGATAGACTTTTTTTATAACTTAATTTATGAGAACCGGGTATTACATTTAAACCTGTACCACAGTCATCGCTCGATTGAAGATAAGTTATGGCAGTTACTACATTGTACTTTATTTTTGCATCCCAATCGGGACCTACCCCAGCAGTTCTACACGGATTGTCTCTATGCCAACTAACTTCATTTTCTGGATTTGAACCTGGATCTAAAAGACCAAGATCGTGAACAAAATATGACTTTTCATTTAATAAACTATCAATGTTATCTAGAAGTTTTTTATTAGAAACATAATCCCAAAGATTTTCATCATCATACTCAGAGTAATTTTTAAATTTTCCAGTATCAGATGTTTTAATTTTAAAGGAACCATTTTCGTCTATACTGGCTGCATTTTGTTTTAAAAGTGAGTCCCTTTTATTTTTTATACAACTGATATATTTTTTGATCTCATCCTCATTTAAAAGGTTTCTAATTACATAAAATCCATTCTTGTAGAAATCTTGTTTGTTATAATTTTTCATAGACATCTAAAATCTTTTTATCTTTTTTAAAACATTTTTCTTAAAAAAACTTAAATCTTTTCTAAAATCAAAAAAAGTTAATGCTATACCAGATGTTTTAGACTTATAAATTTCATTTATTTGTTCGGCAACATCTTTTTTATTTCCGATAATAGTAAATCCACCCAAGGATCCTGCAACTTGTTTTTTTACCTGTTTCAAATAACTGGCTAAAATATCTTTTTTTGCCCAAGCAAGGTTGCTAATAAAGTTATTAACTGATCTAAAATCTTGTTTATTTTGACTATACATATCGTAAAATTCTTGTGCCTCATTTTTTGAATTTTTGCAAATTATATGGATTGGTGAGAATATTTGTATATTCTTATTATTCTTTTTACCAAGATCTATGATTTCCTGATTATTTTTTTTTAAATTTTCAAGTTTACTAAACATAGTTAATAATATGTCGAATTTTTTTGCCGCAAATTCACGTCCATCCTTGGAGAATCCTGCTGAAATTTTTAAAAAGTTTTTTTCATCAACCATTTTTGGGTAACATTGAGCATTTTTAACTTGAATGAATTTGCCTTTATAAGAAATTTTATCATTTTTCTTATTCAACAACTTTAAATAGATACTCAGCCATTCATCGCCAAATTTATATCGGTTGATCGATGAGATTTTTTTTTCCACATTAAACATTTCATATTCAGATTTATTCCATCCACAAACGATATTAACTCCAAACCTACCGTTACTTATATTATTAATTGTGGTGGATGCTCTAGCAGCATAAATTGGATGAACAAAAGCAGTATGGACTGTTGAAAACAAATATATTTTATTTGTTATTGATGCAATGCTGGACATTAAACTAAAAGTCTCGAAAGCCATTTTATGGGGCCTTGTTTCTCCACCCCAATCATTCCATCTTGCTATAGGCAATAAAAAATCAAGCCCCATTTTTTCAGCATCTTGAGATATCTTTTTAATATCCTCCCAACTAGGCGCCCATCTCTTTGGATCTTTCGTTAATGTGACTCCGCTACTTGCATTAAAAGCAAATAATCCTATTTTAAATTTTTTTGTTTGCATTATTATAAGTATTAATATTTAAAATTACATTATAGCAACAATATACTATTTCAATAATTTAATACAAATCAAGAAATGAAACCAATTAATCAAACTTACAAATTTTTTGATAGAGTTAAAAAAAATTTATACAATTCAAGTTTCGACTTAGTAAAAAATAATGATGAAATTCTTTCTTATAAAGATGCAAAAGATAAAGTTGAAAAAATTCTATATTGTTTAAAAAAAATTAAAAAACAAAAAATTGTTATATTTTCTGACAAAAGCTTAAATTACTATCCTGCAGTTTTGTCAGTTCTATTTTCTGGAAATATTTGGATACAAATTTCACCAACCATGCCTTTTGATAGAATTCAAAAAATCTGTAAAATTGCAAAAGTTAAATATGGAATTTATGATAGAAGTTTTGGTAACGATAAATCACTAAAAAAATTAAAGATTAAAATATTTGATTTAGAGACAATCAGTAAAAGAGATGATCAACTTAAAATTTCTATCCCAAAAATAAAACAACATGATACTGCAATGATTTTTTTTACTTCTGGATCAACAGGAATTCCTAAAGGAGTAGAAATTTCCTACAAAAATTTTTCCAGTTGCCTATTTCATCAAATTAGGAGCTTATATAATTCAGATAAAAAACAAGTCTTTTCAGATTATCATGATGCCTCATTTGTAATGAGCCTAGTTGTAATTTTTCCAGCTGTTTATCTGAATTGTTCTATAAGTCCATTAATTGATTTTAATGACAAAATTTTTCCAGTTAATCATATAATTAATAATAAGGTCACAACAATCATAACAGTTCCATCATTTATTCTGTTTATGAAAAATCAACTTTCTAAAAAAAAAAAAATTAAAATCAAAAATTTAATACTTTGTGGAGAAAATTTTCCTGCAAATATTCTATCTTCTATAAAAATACATTTTAAATATAAAAGTCTTTTTAATCTTTATGGTTCAACAGAAACATCACCTTGGGTATTTTTCTATAGATATAAAAAAAAAGATGAGAAATTGATTAAAAGTGTTGGTCAAGTTCCTATAGGTAATCCTTTTAAAGGAACCAAAATACTTATGGATAACAATAAACAATTATTAATAAACGGTGATATGATTTCAAAAGGATATTTTCAAAATAATAAAGAGAATAAGCTTAAGTTCATTTTTAAGAATAAAAAGAGATATTACTGCACTGGAGATATTGTAAAAAAAATTCAAAGCTATTTTTTTTGTGTAGGAAGAAGTGATACTCAGGTCAAATTGAGGGGGTATAGAATTGATACAACTGAAATAGAATCTCATGCTAAAAAAATGATAGGTGTTAATTATTGTTATTGTTACTTGAGTGATAAATCCAAACAGAGTTATTTAGTTTTACTTTGTTTGATTAATTCAAAGAAAATAAATGAAAAAAAGATATTAGATTATTTAAAAAAACATCTTCCAAATTATATGGTACCAAAAAAAATAATTTTAGAAAATAAGCTCAAGTTTAATAAAAATGGAAAAGTAGATAAGGTATTCTATAAATCAAAATATTAAAAAATAATGTTAAAAAAATTAGACAGAAAATTCGAATATTGCATAATTTTTTCTGATCTTTTCCAACTTTTCTTTAAACATAATCCAGAGAGAATTATTAAAGATTTAGATCTGATAATTAGTCATTTAATTAAGAATAAAAAAACAATTATACTTCCCACTTTTAATTTGAATTTTCCAAAAACAAAAAAGACTGGTTTTTCAGAAAAATATATTCAAACAGGTTTTTTAAATAAATATTTAGTTAAAAAGTATAAATTTTTAAGAACTTCAAGACCAATGTACAATTATGGAGTAATTGGACCAAAATCAAAAAAAATAATAAATCTAAAGCAAAGCACTGCATGGGGAAAAGATTCTGTTATAGGTTTTTTAACTAAAAATAAAGCACTTGGCATAGGTTTGAATATTGATAAAAAAATTTTTAACTGGTTAGTAATCCATCATTGTGAAGAGATGAATTATGTTCCATATAGATATTTCAAAATTTTCAAAGGTAAAAACGTTGATCTAAAAAAAATTGTCGAAGAAAAAATGTATGTGAGAAATCTAAAATTAAATTTTGTTGAAGATGGAAGATTAATCAATAAAAAGTT
>CACKKE010000010.1 GCA_902600635.1 uncultured Pelagibacteraceae bacterium
AAAGATATTGGATTATCGGTAGCCTGTGATGGTGTATGTTTAACATTAATTTCTTATAAATCACAATTGATGGAGTTTTATCTTTCAAAAGAAACGATAATCCGATCTAAATTTAAATATATAAAGAATAAAGATATAATTAATTTAGAGTTACCATTAAAGTACGGAACAAAAATTTCAGGACATATTTGCCAAGGTCATGTTGATACAGTTGCGAAAGTTTTAAGTATAAAAAAAATTGATAAATCATTTATTTTTGACTTTGAGATACCTAAAAAAGAGAGAAAACATCTCATTGAAAAGGCTTCAATTTGTGTAAATGGAATATCACTTACAATTTCAAAAGTAACCAAAAAAGGTTTTCAAATTTGGATAATTCCACATACCTATAAAGAAACTAATTTATCAAAACTTAATAAATATGATTTAGTAAATATTGAGATAGATATCTTGTCTAAATACGTTAGAAATTATTTTTATGAAAAAAAATAATTTTGCACCTATAGAAACAATAATAAGTGTTGCTAAAAAGGGAGGTATGTTCATATTAGTTGATGATGAAAAAAGAGAAAATGAGGGTGATTTAGTGATTTCATCATCAGACTCAACAGCAAAAAATATTAATTTCATGGCAAAACATGGTCGTGGTTTAATTTGTTTAGCACTGGACAGTTTACAAGCCAAAAGATTGAATCTATCTTTAATGTCTCCTGTAAATCAATCGAGAAATAAAACAGCTTTTACTATTTCTATAGAAGCAAAAAAGGGGATCACAACAGGTATATCAGCTAAAGATAGAGCTAAAACAATTAAGATCGCTTCAAAAAAAAATGTTAATAAAAGAGATATAGTATCACCTGGTCATATTTTTCCAATTATTGCTAAAGATGGAGGGGTTCTTGTAAGAGCAGGTCACACAGAAGCCTCTGTTGATATATCAAAATTAGCAAAAAAAAATAATTCAGCAGTTATTTGTGAAATTATGAATGAAAATGGTACAATGGCTAAAGGCCAAGATCTATTCGATTTCGCACAAAAACATAAACTTAAAATTGGAAAAATAGAAGATTTAATAGCTTATAGATTAAAAAAAGAAAAACTAATAAGATTAAAAAAGCAAAGCCAAATCATTGTCAAAAACCAAAAATATAAAATTAGAATTTACGAAAATTTATTAGATGGTGCAGAACATTTTGCTCTAGTAAAGGGTAAGATTAAAAGTGGCATAACTCCAAGAGTAAGGGTAATTTCATCTAATATTGTTCAAAATTATTTAATAAATCAAAAGCTACCAAATTCATTTAATAAAACTTTAAATTATTTTAAAAAATATCAAAATTGTGTTTTAGTATTTATTAAAGATTCGAATTTAAGATCAGTAACGCAGACTTTAAAAAAATATAAGAACGAAGAATTTGTCAAAAAGGGAAATGATAAATCAATTAAAAATTATGGGATCGGAGCTCAAATAATTAAAGATCTCAAAATTAAAAATATGATATTAATTACTAGATCATTAAAAAAAGTTATTGGACTTGATGGTTATGGAATTAAAATTAAAAAACAGGAATTAATATAATGAATAAAAAAATTTTAATTGTTTTAGCTAATTATTATAAAGATATAAGTAACGGATTACTAAAAAGTGCTTTGAAAAATATACCTAAGTCAAGCTATGTAAAGATTATTATAGTTCCAGGTGTTTTTGAAATCCCAGTCACAATATCAAAAAATATAAAAAAATTTGATGCATTTTTGGCTTTAGGTTGTGTAATAAAAGGTCAAACACCTCATTTTGATTTTATATCACAAGCATCCACTAACGCCATAATGGATATATCTGTAAGTCAGAAAAAACCTATTGGTAATGGTATTATTACTTGTTTAAATATGAAGCAAGCAAAAGCAAGAAAAAGCAAAGGCGCTGAAGCTGCAAAAGCGGTGTTTTCAGTATTATCACAAAAATGAAGTCTTACTTTAAGCCTAAAAATAATCCTAGAGTAATCATTATTCAAAAACTTTATGGAAAATTTTATAATGAAGATAATGATTTAGATTTTCCTAAACATAGGTTTAAAAAATTTATTAAAGATATTGTTTTGGGCACTATTGAAAGAAATGATCTTATTTTAGATGAATTAAATAACAAACTTGGGGATCAGTTTATTTTTAAGAAGTTAGATAAAATTTTTCAAACTATTCTTAAAGCTGCAACTTATGAATTTATGTATAAACCAAATTTATCAATAAATATTATTATTAAAGAATATTTGAATTCTTCTAATTTTTTTCTTGAGGACTCTCAAACAAAATATCTTAATGCTCTATTAGATGATTTAGGAAAAAAATTGAGATCTAAAAATGGAAGAATTTGAATTAGTAAATAATTTTTTTTCTAAGTTATCTAAGCATAACGTATCTGCTCTTGGTTTAAATGATGACGTTTTTTTTGATAAATCAAAAGAAACAGTTATTTCTGTTGATACTTATAACATAAATACTCATTTCGTAGATTTTAAATCTCCTGATCTTGTAATTAAAAAAATTCTGAGATCATCAATATCAGATTTGATTTGCAAGGGTGTTAAACCAAAATTTTATTTTATTTCTGGATCTGGTAATAAAAAACACTTTTCAAAAAAAAATTTATCAAAAATTTCAAAGTCACTTAAAAAAGAACAAAAAAAATATGGTATTAGTTTGTGTGGAGGAGATACAACTTTTTCAAATAAATTAAGTTTTACAATAATTTCATTAGGTTATTCAAAAAGTATAGTTTACAGAAATAAATCTCGATTAAACGATGATATTTATGTAACTGGAAATTTAGGTGATAGTTTTGTTGGTCTTCAAATACTTAGTGGTAAAATAAAAGTAAATAACAAAATATCTAAATATTTTATTAAGAAATATTATGAACCTGATCTTCAATTAAAATTTGTAAATGATTTATTAAAACTGGCAAATACTTCAATTGATATTTCAGATGGATTAATTGATGATTTAAAAAAGATGATTAATAGACAAAGAGTTTCCTTTCATATTTTTGAAAAAAATATACCTATATCAAACACTTTAAGTCAATTGATTGAGATAAAAAAATTGAGAAAAATTGATATTACCTCTAGAGGTGATGACTACCAGATACTTTTTACAGCTAATCCTATTAAATCTAGAATCATAAAAAGAATATCAAATAATACAGGTATAAAGATTACCAAAATTGGTAAGATTATATCTGGTAGAAATAAATCTAAGATTATAAATATAAAAAATAAGCAAATTGAGGCTAAAAACAAAGGTTATATTCACCAATTCTGAAAGTTAATCGTTGTCTTTTTCATTCTTTTTTGTATTGTCCGGCTTAAAAATTTAACAACTAATAACTTAGGGTTTATATGAACATAACAGCAGAAACTATTTTAATATATACAATTTTAGCAGGTTTATTATCTATCGTTTATGGATATTTAACTGGAAAGAATATTCTTAATTCAAGTGCAGGAAATTCAAAAATGCAAGACATTGCTTCAGCCATTCAAATTGGAGCAAAAGCATATCTAGCAAGACAATATAAAACTATAGCTATTGTTGGTGTTGTTGTTTTGGTAATTGTTAGTATTGCCTTTAGTCCCCTTGTTGGTCTTGGTTATTTAATTGGAGCTGCTTTATCAGGGATTGCTGGCTATGTTGGTATGCTAGTTTCTGTAGAAGCCAATGTCAGAACTGCAGAGGCATCAAGAAAAGGATTAGCAGAAGGACTTTCCGTTGCATTCAAATCTGGTGCTGTCACAGGAATGTTAGTTGCAGGTTTAGCTTTATTAGCAATAGCGGTTTATTATTTTTTATTACTAAAATTTGAAGTTGATGAGAGAGAGATTGTAAATGCACTAGTTGCATTAGGATTTGGTGCATCCTTAATCTCAATTTTTGCAAGATTAGGTGGTGGAATTTTTACAAAAGGTGCTGATGTTGGTGCAGATCTAGTTGGTAAAGTAGAGGCAGGAATACCAGAGGATGATCCAAGGAATCCCGCTGTTATTGCAGATAATGTTGGCGATAATGTTGGAGATTGTGCTGGTATGGCTGCAGATTTATTTGAAACTTATGCTGTTACTATTGTTGCGACTATGGTTCTTTCATCCATTTTTTTTATGGGAGATTTAAATATGATGGTTTACCCTTTGACAATTGGTGCCGCATGTTTAATTACATCAATTATAGGAACCTTTTTTGTAAAACTTGGAAAAAACAATAATGTAATGAATGCTTTATATAAGGGTTTCATTGTATCTGCTGGAGCTTCATTACTAATTCTTTGGCCAGTCACTGATTATGTAATTGGTTTTTCAAACGAATATATAATAAATGACAAAACTTTTAATGGTAAGGATTTATATTATTGTGGTGTGATTGGTCTTATAATTACAGGTTTATTGATATGGATCACTGAATATTATACTGGAACAGGGTATAGACCCGTCAAATCAGTGGCATTATCATCTACAACCGGACATGGTACTAACGTAATTCAAGGGTTAGCTGTATCTATGGAGGCAACTGCAATACCTGCTTTAATTATCGTTGCAGGCATTTTAATTACTAATTCAATTGCTGGACTTTTTGGAATTGCTATCGCTGTTACAACAATGTTGGCATTAGCTGGAATGGTTGTGGCTTTAGATGCTTATGGACCGGTAACAGATAATGCAGGGGGTATCGCTGAAATGTCCAATCTTGATAAAAAGGTGAGAAAAACCACTGACGCTTTAGATGCTGTTGGAAATACTACAAAAGCTGTAACTAAAGGTTATGCTATTGGTTCTGCTGGTTTGGGTGCTCTAGTTTTATTTGCTGCTTATACAGAGGATATAAAACATTTCTCGAAAGAAGCAGGGTCTGCACTAGAGGGTATAGTAGTTACTTTTGATTTATCAAACCCTTATGTCGTTGTTGGATTGTTAATCGGAGGTATGTTGCCATACTTATTTGGATCAATGGGAATGCAGGCTGTAGGTAGAGCAGGGGGTGCTGTAGTTGTTGAAGTAAGAAGACAATTCAAAAAATATCCAGGTATAATGAAAAGAAAACAAAAACCTGATTATGCTAAACTAGTCGATTTATTAACGGTAGCTGCAATTAAAGAAATGATTATACCTTCACTATTACCTGTTCTTTCACCCGTAGTATTATATTTTATAATCCTAGTTATAGGTGGACAAGTTGCTGCTCTAGCAGCAGTTGGTGCAATGTTACTTGGAGTTATTATAACTGGACTTTTTGTAGCAGTTTCTATGACAGCAGGTGGTGGAGCATGGGATAACGCAAAAAAATATATTGAGGATGGTAATCATGGAGGCAAAGGATCAGAAGCACACAAAGCTGCTGTAACCGGTGATACAGTTGGAGACCCATACAAAGATACTGCTGGACCAGCTGTGAACCCGATGATTAAAATTACAAATATCGTAGCGCTTTTATTGTTAGCAGTGATAGCTGGTTAAACTACCGACCCAAAGTTCCTCTTTTTTTTCCAAGAGGATCATCGATCTTAGTAATTACACCAGACAATGCTCTAGAAACGAAAGACTCTTGATCCATACCTGTTTTGGTCGTTTTTTTTGTAAACGCAATTTTATTGATGTCTTCTTGGTTCAAAAATTCCATATTAATTAACATTCCTCTGTTATTCACCTCTAACAATAAAATATTATTTGCAATTAATTTTTTTTTACCAAGTTTTAATAATTTTGAGTTAGATGTTTTTCTCTCAAGATATATCAAAATATTTTTATCAAAATAACTTGTAGAGGATGGTGGTCCTAATAAATTTCTTATTTGATTAATATTTGTTTGGTTTATTAATAATTCTTTACTTTTAGCTTCTAAATTATGAATACCGTGATGATTGACAACTTTATTTAATTTACAACTAGTTAAGAAAATTGCTAAAATAATTAAAATAATTTTCATGAAATGAACTATATATATTTTTATAACAAATTGATTAAATTAACTACAAATAAAACACTATATAAAAGCCTTGATAAACAAGATAGTTTTAATGATAGGTTGTTAGTTTTTTTGTTTCATTTTGCCTTCTTTTTAAAAGTATTTAAATCAGAAGAAAATGAAAAAAAATTACAAGAAATATATGATTTTAATTTCAGACAGCTAGAATTAAGTATAAGAGAAATTGGATATGGTGATCAATCTATTAATAAAAAAATGAAAGATTATATTAATGTTTTTCATGCTATTGTTTCTGACATCCATTTCTGGGATGATTTAGAAGATATCAAAAAGAGAGAAATTATATCTAAATTTTTGGAAAATTTTAAAAATATTGAGGAATTGGTAGATTATTTCAACAATTATTATTTAAATTTATCAAAAAATACTTTGAATTCTTATTTAAAAAGTGTAATTAACCCATAATTATGGCAGTTCCAAAACGCAAACAAACTCCTTCAAGGACCGGAATGAGAAGAGCTAAAAATATGAAATTTTCAGCTAAAAATGTTGTTGAAGATAAAAAATCAGGCGAATACAGATTATCTCACCATCTAGATTTAAAAACTGGCATGTATAAAGGCCGTCAAGTTATAGACCCTAAAGATTAAATAATTTAATATTAAGTAATGGCTGATTTGATAAAAATTGCAGTTGATGCAATGGGTGGGGATAATTCCCCTAAAAAAGTTATTGATGGGATTATTCACAATCACAAAAACAACAAAGGAAATTTTTTCAAAATTTTTGGAGATAAAAATAAGATAATTTCATTAATCAAAAATGAAATTGACAATCAATATTATGAGATAATTCATACCGAGAATTTTGTACTGAGTACAGATAGTCCTTTAGAGGCAGCAAAAAAAGGGAAAGATACAAGTATGTGGTTAGCAATAGAAAGTGTTAAAAAAAATGAGGCAGATATTGTAATTTCTGCAGGTAATACTGGAGCTTTATTGGTAATTGCAAAATTAAATCTCAAGATGATCCAGGATATTGATAAGCCTGCATTATCAGCTTTATGGCCAAACAAAAATGGGATGAGTGTTGTATTAGATTTAGGTGCAAATATTGAATGTAGTTCCAAAAATTTATTTGATTTTTCAATTATGGGTGCATCCCTTTACACATCTTTATACCCAGATAAAAAACCAAATATTGGTTTATTAAATATAGGTTCAGAGGAACTTAAGGGAAATGAAACTATCAAAGAAACATTTAAAATATTAAGTAGCAAAAAATCAGAGAATTATGATTTTGCTGGATATATTGAAGGTAATCAAATTATGGATGGTAAAATAAATGTGATAATTTCAGACGGATTTACTGGAAACATAGCTCTAAAAACAGCAGAGGGAACTGCAAACTTCATTGTTAAAGAATTAAAAAATGCAATGACTGGTTCACTTTTAGGAAAAATTTCTTCGATATTAAATTATTATAATTTGAAAAAATTTAAAAACCGACTAGATCCAAGGCTATATAACGGTGCAATTTTTTTAGGTTTAGACTCACCGGTTGTTAAAAGTCATGGTGGTACAGACTTTATAGGGTTTTCAAACTCTTTGGATGTTTGTAATAAAATCGTTAAAGGAAATTTAATAGAAAAAATAAAGTTTAATATTTAAAAATGAGAATAAATTTAACTAAAAAAGACCTAATCAACCAAATTTATATGCAGCTGGGTTTTTCAAAACTAGTATCTGAAAATTTGATTAATGATTTTCTTTCAACAGTAATACTTAACTTGAAAGAAGAAAAAAAACTCAAATTATCAGGATTCGGAACTTTTTCCATAAGAAGAAAAAAATCAAGAGTTGGTAGAAATCCTAAAACTAGAGAACCTAGAATTATTTCGAGTAGAAACGTTGTCTTATTCAAACCTTCAAAAGAATTTAAGGAATTTATTAACAATAAAAATGACTAATAAATCTGAGAATGCTTATAAAACAATAGGAGAAGTAGCTGAAATTTTAGAGTTAAAGTCAAAAAATAAAGGAGTTTTTTCTACACACACTATTCGATTTTGGGAAACACAGTTCAAGCAAGTTAAACCAAAATTATTAAACTCTAATAGAAGATATTATGATCAAAAGACTATAGATATCTTAAAAAAAATAAAATTTCTTCTTAAAGACCAAGGCATGACCATAAATGGAGTTAGAAAAATCCTAGATAATTCAAATAATAACGATACTTTAAATCTTGACGAAATTTCAAATAATTCTATAAGGACTAACAATTTTAAAAATAAAGTTTTAAAAATTTCTAAAATTGTTAAAAATTTAAAAAATTATAAATAATGGCAAAAAAAACACACGTTAAAGTTAGGTTGGTACCTGAAAGTAAACCAGACAGCCCATTTTTTTATTATGTAAAAAAACCAGCAGGTGGTGAAAAAGCAAAAGTTAAACTCTCAGCTCGTAAATATAACCCGAGTACTAGAAAGCACGAAGTTTTTGTTGAAAAAAAACTGCCTCCTCACAGTAAGTAGTTATTTTTTTTTAAAATTTCTTTTTTCGTAATCAATGTAAGACCATATCATATTTTTCCAGATACGATTGGTAATTTTAGGATCTATTTTATTTGCAAGAGATTTTTTTCTTATATTTTTCAAAATTATTTTGATTCTTTTGTTATCGATTATTTCTTTTTTTTTATCCTTAAGTTTTAAAACTTGATTTACAAGATTAGTTCTCTGTTTTATTAGTTTAATTAATGAATTATCTAATTTATCTAGCTTTAATCTTATCTTATTGAGTTTTTTTCTTTTTAAAGGCGACATTTATATATTTGGATAATAGGAAAATTATTATATTTATCCCCACATGTATACAACAAATACAAAGATTAATAATCAGCTATCAATTTGGTTAATTATTATGTTTTGGATTATATCTTTTATGATAATAGTTGGTGGTTTAACAAGACTTACTGATTCAGGTCTCTCAATAACAGAGTGGGAATTATTTTCTGGATTTTTTCCACCTCTTAATCAGAACGATTGGATTGTTTATTTTAATCTTTATAAACAAATTCCTGAATTTAAATTACAAAACTATAATATGACTTTAAGTGAATTTAAGGTTATCTTTTGGTGGGAATGGGCACATAGATTTCTTGGAAGATTGATTGGTCTTGGATATTTAATACCACTAATTTATTTTTCTTTTAAAATAAAGATCACTAAATTATTAAATCTATATTTCATATTTTTTCTCATATGTTTTCAGGGTTTCATCGGTTGGTATATGGTTAGTAGTGGATTAGTTGATAGAGTAGATGTAAGTCACTTTAGATTATCCTTACATTTATTTGTGGCTTTTTTGATTTTATCTTTAATTTATTGGAATTATTTAAAAATTAACATAACAAGAAAAATAACAAACAAACTAAACGTATTCATTCCTTTATTCTTTTTAATTTTAGTTTTTTTACAAATTTCGATTGGTGCTTTTGTTTCTGGTATGGATGCTGGCAAAATCTATAATTCATGGCCACTGATGGGTAATACTTATTTTCCTAATGATAATAATATCAATAATCTATTTGAATTTGCAGCTCTAAGTGATCCTTCTTTAGTACAATTCACTCATCGTAATTTAGCTTATTTAATAGGAATTTTTTACATTTTAATTTTCTACAAGATTTATAGAAACAAGATGTATGATTTATATAAATCTATTAATTATTTGGGAATATTTATAATTCTTCAGATTGTATTAGGTATTTTTACAGTCTTATATGGTGCACCGATTTATGTTGCATCTATGCACCAAATAAGTTCAATTTTCTTGGTTAGCTCAAGTATTTATTTTTTTTATTTAAATACAAAATTTAACTAACTGCTTTCAAACTTCCTTTCGAAGATTTGTTCAAAGCTTGATCTAAATCATCAATAATATCATCAATGTGTTCAATACCTATACAAAGTCTAACATAACTTTGAGTTACACCTGATGCTGCTAACTCTTTTTCATTTAATTGACTATGAGTAGTACTAGCAGGATGTATAGCTAAACTTCTTGCATCACCAATGTTTGCTACATGGTAGAACATTTTTAAAGACTCAATAAATTTTTTCCCAGCCTCAATACCTCCTTTAAGTTCAATACCAACCATTGGTCCATTTCCGCCTTTAAGATATTGTTTAGCTCTATCAGCTATTTTCTTCTCATGTTCAGTGGAATATATAACCTTAGTAACTTCTTTATGTTTTTTTAAAAAATTAACTACTTTTTCAGCATTTTCACAATGTTGCTTCATTCTTAGAGCTACGGTTTCAAGTCCCTGAATTATTGCAAAAGCATTATCTGGTGCTAAAGCTGAACCTAAATCTCTAAGCAAACAAACTCTTGCTCTGACTGCAAAAGGTACATTAGCTCCGGTTAATTCTGGTACAGCTTTTCCCCAAATAACACCTCCATAACTTGCATCAGGCTCATTGAATAAAGGTTGTCTTTTAGGATCTGCGGTCCAGTCAAAATTACCACTATCAACTATGCTTCCAGCAACAGCAGTTCCATGTCCACCAATATATTTTGTTAATGAATGTATAACGACGGCCGCCCCATGTTCTATTGGTTTACATATTATTGGCGCAGCAGTATTATCCATTATTAATGGAATATTATATTTTCTTCCAATATCAGAAACTTCTTTGATAGGAAACACTCTCAAATATGGATTAGGTAATGTCTCACCATAAAAAGCTCTGGTCTTATTATCTATTGCCTTCTCAAAGTTTTTAGGATCACTTGGATCAGCATATCTAATTTCAATCCCAAGTTTACTTAACGTATGTGTAAATAATGAAACTGTTCCGCCGTAAAGATCCGTAGAACTAACAATATTATCACCTGATTGAGCAACATTTAGAACTGCAAAACTCGAAGCTGTTTGCCCTGATGAAACCGTTACACAAGATAATCCACCTTCCAATGCTGCAATTCTTTTCTCTAAAACATCATTAGTTGGATTCATAATCCTAGTGTAGATATTTCCAAATTCCTTTAATGCGAATAAATTTGCTGCATGTTCAGTACTTTGAAATTGATATGAGGTTGTTCTATATATTGGTACAGCAACAGCATTAGTTGCTGGGTCACTTCTGTAATCACCACCATGTATGGCAATGGTTTCAGGATTATTTCTTTTTTTACTCATTATACTCCTTTTTTAGTGCTTTAGCTTTATGCTAGGCGCACAATATAGTTCAAATGCCTACCGAGTTTGTGTGATGATTTCCTTTTTAGCTGTAAGCCCGCAATAGGAACAAATCGGCATAATTAATATAACAAAAAAAAGGCATAAAACAATAAAAATATCAATTTGACTTTGATCTTATTAATAGTATTAATCCACGCACAATGACAAAATTCCTTAAAAAAGATCAATTATCATCTAATTGGTATGAAATAGACGCTAAAAATGCTGTAGTAGGCAGACTAGCAACTGTCATATCAAAAATTATTAGAGGTAAAAACAAAACAACTTTCACACCACATATGGACGATGGAGATTTTGTAGTTGTTAAAAATATTGAACAAATCAAATTCACTGGAAATAAATTTCAAAATAAAAAATACTATAGACACACAGGTCATCCTGGTGGAATTAAAGAGATTACACCTGAAAATCTTGCTAAAAAAAAACCAGGCGAAGCCCTTAAACTTGCAGTAAAAAGGATGCTTCCAGGTGGAGTGTTGGGAAAAAAACAACTTACTAAACTGAAAATATATGTCGGGAATGATCACCCTCATTCAGCACAAAATCCTCAAGTTATACAATTAGATAAATTAAACTATAAAAATATAGTAAGAAACTAAAATGGAAAATACTCAAACATCAACTAAAGCACCTAAAGTCAAACTAGACTTCAAAGATAGCAAATATGCTACTGGAAGAAGAAAAACATCAATAGCTAAAGTTTGGCTAAAAAAGGGTTCAGGTAAAATTTATGTAAATGGTAAACTTTTTAGTGATTATTTTTCAAGTGATAATCATAAAATGCAAATAGTAAGACCTTTCGAACTTATAAATCAAGCAACAGAATATGACGTAAAGTGCAGTGTAAAAGGTGGAGGTCCAACAGGACAAGCAGGAGCAATGGTACACGGAATCTCTAAGGCTTTAGTTATGTTTGATGAAAAATTGAAATCTACACTTAAAACCGAAAAATTGACTACCAGAGACTCAAGATCAGTTGAAAGAAAAAAACCTGGACGTAAAAAAGCTAGAAGAAGCTTTCAATTTTCTAAAAGATAATTCTTTTTTAACTTTTAACTGTTATAATATTAAATGCCTAAGCTTAATGTACTAATTGCTGGATCAACTGGATATATCGGTGTTCAATTAATTAAATTATTAATTAAACACAAGAATGTTAATATAAAGTATCTATGTGGCAATTCATCAGTTGGAAAAAAAATCTCATCTTATGATAATTCAATAAAGTCAAAAAAGTTACCAAGAATTACCAAGTATAATAAAGAGTATTTAAATTATGTTGATATTATATTTACAGCGCTACCGAACGGAGAAGCTCAATTAATTTCAAAAGATTTATTAAAAAAAAATACTTTAATTGATTTAGCTGCAGATTTTAGACTAAAAAAAGGTTCAGATTATTTAAAATGGTACAAACAAAAACATAAGGCCTTAATTAATATAAAAAATAGTGTTTATGCATTACCAGAAATAACAGGAAAATTAGTTAAAAAATTTAGCATTATCGGATGCCCAGGTTGTTATCCTACATCAATACTTTTACCACTTATTCCATTAGTAAAAAAAAGATCGATTAACTTAAAGAATATCATTATAGACTCTAAATCTGGATATTCTGGAGCGGGCAGAGGTGTACACAAAAAATTTAAAAACAAAAATTTATACGAATCTCTAAGTGCATATGGTTTAGGTTTTCATAGACATAATTCAGAAATTCTACAAGAATTAAAAAATTACACATCTTCAAGAATTGATTTTACCTTTACACCTCATATTATTCCAATGTTTAGAGGAATATTAAGCACTATATATCTAGATTTAAAACCAGGTACTACTTTAAATAATGTGCAAAATATTTTGATAAAATTTTATAAAAAGAATAAATTTGTAAAGATAAAGGATGTTAACTCTTTTCTAAGCACAAATGACGTTATGAATACGAATTATTGCTTTATTTCTGTCTGCAAAACAAAATTTAAAGATAAGATAATAATTTTATCAGTCATCGACAATCTTATTAAAGGAGGAGCAGGTCAAGCAATTCAAAATATGAATTTGAAATTTGGTTACAAAATTAGTGAGGGATTGTCATGAAAATAATATCATTATTGATTTTTTTTGGAGTTATTTCATGTGCCCCTGTTCAAACAGAAAAAAAGATTAATTTTTCAAAAGATCTAACTTTTGAAGAATTTAAATCAAATTTAAAAGTTTACATAGATAACAGCGATTATCCTAATATAGATGAATAAAATAGTTAACATCGCAATTGTTGGTTTGGGTCAAGTAGGTATTTATCTTTACAACGAATTAAGATTAAAAAAAAAAGAAATAGAAATTAAAACAGGAAAAAAGATAAATATTGTTGCAATTTCTGCAAAAAATAAAAATAAAAAGAGGAGATATAATATTAATAAAAAGATTTTTTATACGAACCCATTTAAAATTTTAAAAGAAAAAAAGATAGATATTTTATTTGAATCTATT
Source organism: uncultured Pelagibacteraceae bacterium (assembly GCA_902600635.1). Classification (GTDB taxonomy): domain Bacteria; phylum Pseudomonadota; class Alphaproteobacteria; order Pelagibacterales; family Pelagibacteraceae; genus Pelagibacter. The sequence continues at coordinate 13,732 of CACKKE010000010.1, forward strand.
GGTCAATCCGATGGAATTTCAAAAAGAATTGTTGTAATGGCGTTGAAGAATAAGATTAATGTTATAACACCAAATAAAGCTTTAATTTCAAAACACGGAAATGAATTAGCTAAATTAGCAGAAATCAATAATGTAAATTTAGAATTTGAAGCCTCTGTTGCTGGAGGAATTCCAATACTAAGAACAATTAAAGAGGGTTTAGCTACAAATAAGATTAAGAAAGTTTATGGGATTTTAAATGGAACAACTAATTATATTTTAACAGAGATGGAAAATTCAAATGAGACTTTCGATAAAGTCTTGAAAAAAGCTCAAGAACTTGGTTATGCTGAACCAGGTAATCCAAAATTAGACTTAAATGGATTTGATGCTTTTGCAAAAGTTAGGATTTTATCAGCTCTTGCTTTTAATAATCAAATTTCACATCATAAATGTATAATGGAAGGTATAGAAAATATTGATTTAAAAGATATCAAAATTGCAAAACAATTAAATCTTAGAATTAAGTTACTTGGCATATGTGAAATGATAAATAATCGTTTATTTGAAACTGTCCATCCGTGTTTAGTAAGTAAAGACACATACATAGGCAATGTAAATGGTGTCATGAACGCTGTTATTACAGAGGGCAAGCCTGTTGGGGAAAGCATACTTCAAGGTGAGGGTGCAGGACCAGGACCTACTTCATCTTCTTTATTGTCTGATTTATTGTCTATTCTTAGAGGAAATATTAAATATCCTTTTGGAATTTCTTCTACTAAAAGAAAAGCAGTTAAAGTTTTTAATAATGATGAATATTCAAACTCTCTATATTTAAGATTTGAAGTTAAAGATAAGCAAGGTGTACTGTCTTCTATAACTAATCGACTAGCTAAATATAAAATATCTGTAAAAAGAATAATACAAACACCAGATAAAAAAAAGAATTCAGCAACTATTGTAATCATTACGCACAAAACATCAGAAAAGAATGCAAGAAAGTGTTTATCAATATTTAAAAAAAACAGAAATATTTTAAAATTTCCAACATTAATTAGATTATATAATTAATGGAAATTTATATAAAGATTTTTGAGGTTATTTTTCCTGTTTTTTTTGTTATTGGCGTTGGTTATTATCTCGGTAAGAAAAACCCTAAATTCGATACAAATTTCATAACAAATTTTGCTGGTAATATTGGTACACCAGCAATGATTTTTTATACAGTAACAACAACTGGAATTACCTTAAGTATTTTTATTCATTATTTCGTTTATGCTTTAATAATGATTGCTGGTTTTGCAATTGTTGGGCTTTTACTTCTTTTTTTTCTTAAAAAGGATTTAAGTATGGAGCTTCCTCCGTTAATTCTACCAAATACAGGAAATATGGGTGTTCCAATTTGTCTTTTTGCATACGGTACGCAGGGCCTTGGTGTTGCTTCTGCTATAGCTTCTGTAATAATTTTGTTCCATTTTACGCTAGGTGTTTTTTTGGCAAAAAAAAATTTTTCTTTTGATATTTTGATTAAAAGTCCACCTGTGTACGCTATTATTATATCTGTTTTTTTTTTATATTTTGAAATTAACACACCCTTATTTCTTGAGAACACAACATTTCTCTTAACATATGCAACAATTTTCTTAGTTTTAATGTCGTTAGGTATTGCTCTTACTAAATTCAAATTTTCTTTAAAAAACTCAATCATTTTATCCCTATGTAGGGTAATAATAGGACCTTCAATAGCATTCGCTGTGATTTATAATTTTGATTTATCAGGATTGGCTGCGGGTGTTTTGCTTATACAAAGTGCAATGCCCAGCGCTATATTAAATTATTTAGTTGCTAGCATGTATTCACCAAAAAAAATTGTTGATAGTATTGCTAGTACTATAGTTGTTTCAACTTTAATGTCCTTTATAACCATTCCAATTGTTGTATTCTTTGCTTTAAAATACTTTAATTAATCTATATCCTTTAAGTTCATGAAGGCTATAACTTTCAATCTTTTAGCGTGGGTAATGCTTCCAATTATGGACGGATTTGCAAAGTATTTAAGTGCAGACCTTCCTGTTTTACAAATTACATGGGCAAGATATTTTTTTACAGTTGCATTTACTCTTCCAATTATGTTTTTCTTTTATAGAGAAAATCTTGTTTGGACAGATAAACCAAAATTACAATTTATAAGAGGTTTAATTCTTTTAACAGCTAATATCTGTTTTTTTTATGCAATCTCAGTAATTTCATTAGCAAAAGCATTAACTTTAGCTTTTATTGCACCTTTGATTGTTACAGCTTTTTCTCCAATTTTTTTAAGAGAAAAAGTAGGTTTTAGAAGATGGTCTGCTGTAATTATAGGATTTATAGGTTCATTAGTAGTTATAAGACCTGGTTTTGTGGAAATTAACTTAGCTAGTATAGCGGCTCTTGGTACCGGAATAATGTATGGTTTCTATTTAATTATTACTCGTAAATTAAGTACTTCAGATAACCCTTTATTAACTCTATTGTTAACAGGTGTAGTAGGGGCCATAATCGTTTCTTTAGTAATGCCATTTGTTTGGGTTAAGCCTACTTTAAATCAGTGGTCTATGATGGCTGCAATTGGTATATTTGCCTGTATAGGGCATTTATTTTTAATATTATCACTAAAATATGCTGATGCTTCTAAATTAGCTCCATTTAGCTATTTTGAGATCATTACAAACATCATTATAGGTTATTATTTCTTTAGTGATTTTCCAGATAATTGGACTTTCTTAGGATTATTTATTATTGTATTAAGTGGCATCTATATTTCTAGGAGAGAGAACATAGCTAGAAAGGCCAAATAATAGGTATTATTTATTTACTAATATTTAAAGTATTACTTTAATAATACAATATAAATTATTGTATTTATTACATATTTATGGGATATTAATTTTTATAATAAGTTAAATTAAACTGATTTTATTCGATTAAAAAAATTGTTTTCAGTTTAATAGGTAAAATTTGTAATTAATTCTTAAAATATTAAATTATTATTTAAAATCAAGGCTTTTTGGACATCAGGAAAATTACAATCATGAATAAATAGGGTGGTCTAAAAGCGTTGATATATTTGAATAGTAGAGCGATGCACTAATTGAATATGCCTTTTAAACGTCCATAGAGGGGTCAATTTTTAGTGCAGGCTTATATTAGGTACAACTAAAGGGTGAATTTAACTATTTTGTTAATACAAGACTTAAATTATTAAAAAACGTTGATTTTACTAGCTTTTTTAGGCAAAAAAGGAGTAAAATAACCCTAAATAGGTGCTTTTTCAGATCTTAGTAATTTAAGCTTTCTCTTGGTTCCGCCTATTCCAGAGTAACCTCCAAGCCCTCCATCTGACCTAATTACCCTATGACAGGGTATTTTTGGGGCGTATGGGTTCTTAGCGCAAGCATTAGCGACAGCACGAGCTGATTTAGGGCTTTTTATGCTAATAGCTACTTGTTTGTAGGTTTTTACCTTACCTTTAGGGATGGTTCTAAGATATTTCCAAACTTTTAATTGAAATTTAGTTCCTTTGAGTATCATTAGTTAAAAACCCCTGTTTCCTTGCACTTTTAAGGGTGCAAAGAACAGTTGTTTTGGCACGTCGTTGATGCGCTACCGCCATGCCCCCCGCTCCACATGTTCAGCGATGCTTTGTGAAGCTTTCTGCCCCCTGGAATTGTACCTCTCGGCTTTTCTCCAATTGGCCAGTTAAGAGTTGCCTCTTAATTCATAATTAACCTAACAAATACTGATTTTAAAATGTATCACTTTTTAGGTGATTCTATTATTTTTCTCATTTCCTTGTGAATAGTGGGGATAAATCAGGTTTTAAAAAGCAATATGAAATAGCTAAATAAAAACAAAATGGCCATTATGCTTAAAAAAATTGTATTAATACTTTTACCAGTATTTCTATATTGAATAAAACTCAAAATAATAAAACCAACTGAGCTTATCAAAAACCATACAGCGGGAATTTCACCATCAATTGAACCCATAAGTTTATAATTTAAACTATTGACATTATAAATCACTTGATATATTACTAACGATAATTAATTGTTATCAATAGTAATACTATGAGTGAATTAACTACAGACCTAAAATCACTACATGAGGCAACTTTAAGTAACCTGAAAAGCTCTAAAGCAAATAATACACTAAGAGCTTATAAATCTGATTTTAAAGACTTTGGAATTTTTTGTGCAAAGCATGGCTTAAATTCATTACCAACGGAGCCAAAAATAGTTTCCTTATACCTTACTCATCTTTCTAAAAATTCAAAAATAAGTACTTTAAGACGAAGATTGGTTTCAATTAGTATGGTACATAAGTTGAAAGGGCATTATTTAGATACAAAACATCCAATCATAGTAGAAAATTTAATGGGAATAAGAAGGGTCAAAGGAAGTATTCAGAAAGGTAAAAAACCACTATTAATCAATCATTTAAAATCAATTATTAATGTAATAGATGAGCAAAAAAAAGATGAATTTAAAAAACTGAGAGACAAATCAATAATATTACTAGGCTTTGGAGGTGGATTTAGAAGAACAGAATTGATTTCTATTGATCATGAAGATTTAGAATTTGTACCGGAGGGCCTGAAAATCTCTATTAAAAAATCTAAAACTGATCAATTTGGTGAGGGAATGATCAAGGGAATACCCTACTTCAACAGCGAAATTTACTGTCCTGTGATAAATTTAAAAAAATGGTTAGAGGTATCTTTAATAAAGTCCGGACCTATTTTTAGAAGATTTTCTAAAGGTTCATCACTAACAGATAAAAGATTAACCGATCAATCTGTAGTTTTATTGATTAAAGAATATCTAAATTTAGCAGGTATAGAAAATAAAAATTTTGCTGGTCACAGTTTAAGGTCAGGTTTTGCAACAGTGGCTGCTGAGTCTGGTGCAGATGAACGAAGTATAATGGCTATGACTGGTCATAAAACAACTCAAATGGTTAGAAGATATATCAAAGAAGCTAATATATTTAAAAATAATGCACTTAATAAAGTAAAAATATAGATTGTATTTTACAAGATATAAGGCCAAATATATAACTAAGGTCTCTATTAGGTTCTTTCAACGGTCCATTATATTTAGTTTTTGATCTTAAATAATGTTTTTTAAAAAACTTTGTTGTGATACCCCATTTTTTTAAAAATGTCTTGTCTCCTCTATTTTGAATAAAATTCTTTTTCTTTCTAGTTGTTAAAGAACCAAAATGATAAACTTTAAAATTGTTTAGTCCCTTAAATATTCTCACACCTTCTTTCCATAATTTCATATTGAAATCTGGATCAGAGCCTATGCCAGGGTTAAATTCTTCACTAAAACCACCCACTCTATTCCACATTTTTTTTGAAACTAAATGCGGAGCAAAATGCGTACCTTGGTGATCATAAAAATTGATATCCTTATATTTTAATAATAACTCATCCTCTTTAAAATTATCTAGATCAATCCCAAAATCACAAACTATATGACCAGAGTTAGGCTCAATCATTGTTCCAGATAGATAGAAATTATCATGACTTAAACTTTTTACTTCATCTAATAAAACTTTATCCCAATCAGGACAAAAATACATATCGTCATGACTATAAAGAATATATTGATTAGATACCAATTTCGCAGCTTTATTAATTGAGGAACATAGACCAATATTATCCTCTGAGATTGTATGTTTGTAATTATTTGCTTTAACAAAATTTAATGTACCATCTGAACCATTATTAATATGTATTATTATTTCATGTTTATAAGAAGAATTTTTTTCTAAACTTTTTAAACAAAGTTTTAAATAATTCAAATTATTATAAGTTGGTATTACGATAGAAATCATTTTATGGTTTATGCCATAAATATTTTTTTTTGCGATTTATTTCATAAGTCTTATTAATGATAAAATCTGCAACAAGTGTTGAATTAAAATATTTCATGTATTTAGTTTTACCCTTTTGTCCAATAGATTTACGAAGTTTTTCATCCTCAGAAATTTTTTCAATTTTTTCAGATAAATCTGTGATATTTTTATAAAAAACCATTTCTGTATCATCGAAAAAATCACCATAACAAGTTTTTTCATCTATCAATGTAACTAAACCATTACCTATAATTTGAGTAATTCTATCACTGCTATAATATTTTATTGGTGTTCCCCTACTTAGGTTAAGACCCATTTTTGAATTTGATATATTCTTGAAATATTGATCAGCCCAAATTGGTTGAATATTGTCCATACCAAAAACATCAAATCTGATATTTTTACATTTATTGATTAGAGATTTTATAAACTTTTCTCTATCATCAGTAGATCGACTTTTTAGTTGACCTCTGTGCACTCCATGACTTAAGGCAAAAAAAACATCATTTGAGCAATCTTTCTTAAAATTATCCAGCGTTTCCATTGATTGATCTGATGGATTAGGTATAAAATAATTTAACTTTTTTTTCGATAAAAAGCTTAATGCATCGGGAGAAGTTGTTAAAAAATTTGAATCAATTACATCAGACTTGTCTAAAATTCTTTTTTTATTTTTCTGAAAATCGGGACCTTTTTTGTTCAACGGATCAAGAAACCATTGAGCTATTTTAAGATTAGAATAATCTTTTTTCAGATTATATAGAATATCTTTTGATATCATGTCTGCATGTCCCAAAACTATTAAATCTGGTTTAAAATGATAACAAGTTTTAATTAATTTGTCGTTCAATGTTTCAGATCCATAAAAATCCTTTAAAGATTTACCCCTACTTACAATATCTCTATCACTAAACTCTAAAACGCTATGTCCAAGTCTAATGAAACCATTATTTAATCTTCTTCCGGTATTAAAAAAAAGTCGGCCATTGTGCCTCTCATTAAAATTAGTGATGTGTAATATTCTTAGATTTGATTGTGAAGTAGACAAAAAAGGTTTGTTTATTTTACTTAAATTATTTCTAACCTTATCAATTAAGTCAGAAACATATTCATGAGATAAATAAAAGTTCTTATAAGATAATCTTTGATATTTTTTTCTGATAGATGAATTTTTAATTAAGTCCTCAATATTTTTGTAAATTTCATTAACATTCAATTTTTTCAGTATTCGACCATTAGTAATAGTTTCTGGTAAACCACCTCTATTACTAATAATCACAGCACAACCATTTGCTGCCGCCTCTAAACTTGTTCTGCCGAAAGGTTCATCCCATCTCGAGCAAACAACAGCTATACTTGTTTTTTTATAAATTTTTATAACTTCTTTATGTTCTTTAAATCCAAAATTTTTCAATCTTTTATGTTTAAAATCAAGTTTATCTCTTGGTTCATCTCCAACTACATATGCAGACCAATCTTTGTACTTCTTTAATACTTTTAAAACTGCTTTACCAAAAAGATCATACCCTTTGGATCTATTAAGTTTACCAACAAATGTTATTAACTTTTTTTTATTATTAAAATCTATTTTATTTTTTGAAGCTGATTGATTAATTACAATTAATTTTTCACTATTAATTGCATCAGATTTCATTTTTTGTAAAAATCTTTTTTTAGACCAGTTACTATTAAAAACTATCCTATAACAATTATCTAATAGAAATGATCTTTCTTTAATACTTTTTGATCCAGACATTGTAAGAGGATCATTGTGAAAATATAGAATATAATCTTTCTTTTTTAAATCACCAACCAGGTATTTTAAATAAATTGGTCTATTATGTAACTCAATGATTTGAGAGTTATTTCTTTTCTCTATTTCAATAAATTTTTTAACATATTCTTTATTTTGGCTTGTAAAAAAATTTTTTTTTAAATCGATATTAAAATATTTTTGACTAAATTTTTTTTTATAGTTTGTATGCCCAAAAACTGTAATATCTTTTTTAAATTTACTTGATCTTAAAGTATCATTTATAAAAAGTGAAACCGCACCCGCATATGATGGTGAAAAATTTTCTTTTAGGGGAAGCAAAATAGAAATTTTCATTTATTTTTAATCAATTTTTTTCTCAATGTATAATCTTTTTTTAATCTATACTCGTTTTTCATTGCATCAGATTTTGAGTCGTATTTTTCATAATAAACTAACTTCCATTTATTTCCTCTTGTAAACTTTGCTCCTTTACCCGAATTATGCAAATTTAATCTTTTTTTTATATTTTTTGTATAACCAACGTATGAAAACCTTTTTTTATTTTTATTTTTAGTGATAATTAAATAGACAAAATATGGCATTTTGGCGGTCCCTAGGGGAATCGAACCCCTCTTTCGAGGATGAAAACCACGTGTCCTAACCGATAGACGAAGGGACCAAATTTGGATCTTTTATTGCAAAAAAATATATTTATCAAGTTTTTATAGTGTCTTCTCTTGTAAGAATTTTACAGGTATTTGAGCTTTTATGTGTAACTAGAGTTTGTGTGATATATTTATTATTTTTAAAATTTATACCCTTAACTAAATCACCTGATGTAATACCTGTCGCACAGAAAATTGAGTCGCCTTTAATAATTTCTTTTAAATCATATTTTTTATTTAAATTTTCAATACCCATTAATTTAGCCCTTTTTATATCTTTCTCATTATCAAAAATAAATCTCCCTTGAAATTTACAATTATACGCATCAATAGCAGAGGCAGCCAAGACTCCTTCGGGTCCTCCACCTATCCCCAAAAAAATGTCTACACCATATTTATCATCAGTTACCATTAATGCTCCTGATACATCACCGTCAGAAATCAATTTCATATTCACATTCATTTTTTTTAATTGATCTAAAATTTTCTTATGTCTAGGTCGATCTAATAAACAAACAGTAACATCTGTTAAATCTTTATTTAAAGATTCAGCTACATTTTTGATATTTTTTTCAACTGAAAAGTCTAAATCAGTTGCTTCAAAAGGTATTCTATTTGAAACTGCAATTTTATCCATATAAGTTTCTGGAGCATTAAAAAGGTCACCTTTTTCTGCAATTGATATTACTGATAATGCACCAGGAAGATTTTTTGCAACAAAATTTGTTCCCTCTACAGGATCAACTGCTATGTCGAGATTTAGATTTCCACCAGAACCTAATTTTTCACCTATGTATAACATGGGAGCTTTATCTAATTCACCTTCACCTATAACAACTTCTCCATTAATTGATAATTTATTTATCTCATTTCTCATGGAGTCTGTTGCAGCTTTATCGGCATTTTTTTTTTGATTCTTCCCAATAAAATCGTAGCATGAAATAGCTGCTTTTGAAGTTACTGTTATTATATCGTTTATTAAATCTTTATTTAAAGCCACTAAATTTTTTCTTTAGATATATTTTCTGTATTCAATTTTAATTTATTCTCAAATTCGTTTAATCTTTTCCAGACTGAAATGAGTTCAACAATTATAGGCCAGCTTCTTACTAGATATTGAAGTGAAGTCTCTACTCTCCCAAAAGCTCTTATAATTTGCTGAACAAAACCTAGAGTAATAGCACCTGTTACAATTGTTGGTGCTAATGCAAGATAAGGAACAATTACCATTCCCTGCAAATAACTCCATTTAACAGCATTAAAATAAAGATAATGAAAATACATCTTATAATGAATTTTTCTCACCCCACCGTACAAACTATCGATTCTCATCGGTTGAGCATTTTCTTTAAAATCCTCACCAAGAACTAATTCTTTTCTGTATGCAGCTTCTTCTTTTTGAATATCATATTCAATACCCGGTAATTTGATACCTACAGCAGCAAGTATAAATGTACCACCTAAAGCTGAAATAATAGCCACCCAAACTAAAGCGTGATTAACTTCACCTATCCATGGGAGCACAGTAATACTTTTAGATAATCCCCACAAAATTGGAGTAAATGCAATCAAAGTCATTACACTTCTTAAAAGTTCTGCACCTAAGCCTTCCATTATTCTAGCAAACTTAAGCGTATCCTCTTGAACTCTTTGAGATGCACCTTCTATTGATGATGCAAAATTCCATTTATCGTGATAAAAATCAGCCATAGCTGTTCGCCATCTGAAAGTCCAGTGACTAGTGAAATAATCACTAAATATAACTACTAAAATGTAAACTGCTGCAATTTTTGCAAATGTAAAAAGATATGCAATAAATTCTTTTTCAGTTACAGCGCCTGGTTCTGCTAAGGCTTTTTGCAAGGTATCATAAAACTCACCAAACCATTCATTAATTCTTACATCTAGTTGTACTTGATACCATGTGGCTGCAAGAATAAGTATGGTTCCACCAATACTCCATAAATGCCATCTTTTATCTGTAAAAAATTTAAACATAAATTTAGTTTAAAAAATTATCTGCATAAGATTTTTTAACTATTTTTCTTTGTTTTGGTTCTATCACTTCAAAATCAATTTTGTTTTTTTTTGCGTAAGTAATCGCTAGTTCTTTGGTGGTAAATTCTAATTTTAATTCAGTATAAGTGTCAGACGAACTTTCCCATCCCATTAAAGGATTTCTTGTTGGATCTTTAGTTTTAAATTCTAAAATCCATTTGTCAATTTTGCCTAAACCGGACTGCATGGCCGTTTTATTGGGTTTATAAATTTTTGCTTTTTTCATAAATATTGGTCGGAGTGGCAGGATTCGAACCTGCGACCCTCTGGTCCCAAACCAGATGCGCTACCAGGCTGCGCTACACTCCGAAAGAAGTACTAATACAGTAGTTATTTATTTTTTCAATGTATAAAGATGTGTAAAACAAGGGATTTTTAAACAGAATCTGTTATATAAAGCTAATGATAATAATTTGTCCATGCGGTGAAAAAAAATTCGAAGTAGATGAAAACTTAATTCCAGATAAAGGCAGATTATTGAAATGTGGATCATGTGATCAAACATGGTTCTATAATAAAAATGATAGCGAACAAACTGAGCCATTAATTGATAAACCTGCTAAACAAAAAAAGATTTTATATAAAGATGAAAATATTAATAAAAAAGTATCTAAAGCATCCATAAAACCAGGATCAGAATTAGTCAAATATAAACCAAAATATAATTTTACGTTTGGAAAATTTTTAAGTTATATAATTGTTTCTATAATAACTTTTGTTGCAATTATAATTGTATTAGACACATTTAAAGATCCATTAAGTAATATTTTTCCTAATTTAGAGCTTGTGTTATATAACTTATTTGAAACCTTGAGAGATTTGATACTTTTTGCTAAAGATCTTAATTAAATGATTAATTATTTATCAAAGCCCTTTATTTGGTTTTTTAAACTTGAAGCTGCAAGTGGTTTAGTTTTATTATTCGCAGCAATAATTGCATTAATAATAAGTAATTCAGGTTTATCAGAATTATATTTTTCAACTTTAAATCAATATTTATTCATTGGTATAAATAATTTTGGATTAAAATTATCAGTTCTACATTGGATTAATGATGCTTTAATGGCAATATTCTTTTTTTTTGTCACTCTAGAGATAAAAAGAGAATTTTTGCAAGGTGAACTTTCTAATATAAAACAAGCCCTACTCCCAATAATTGCAGCAGTTGGCGGAATGTTAGTGCCTGCATTATTTTATGTATTTATCAATTTTGGAGATAGCGAAACTATGAATGGATGGGCAATACCCTCTGCTACAGATATTGCTTTTTCACTTGGTGTATTATCTTTATTAGGGAAAAGAGTACCTTTATCATTAAAAGTTTTTTTAACAGCTCTTGCGATTATTGACGATTTGGGTGCTATAGTAATTATAGCTTTATTTTATTCAGGAGACTTAAGTATTAAATATTTAAGTCTAATGTTGTTAGCATTTTTAATCTTGCTAGTTATAAATAAATTTAACATTAAAAAATTCTTACCTTATTTAATTATTGGTATTTTCCTTTGGGATTTTACACATAATTCAGGAATACATGCAACAATCGCAGGTGTTTTGTTAGCGATGACAATTCCTCATCGAAAAAAAGAAAAAGATTTTTCTTTATTAATCAAAATTGAACATGCAATAAGCCCTTATGTTGCTTTTGGTATCATGCCTTTATTTGCTTTTGCAAATGCTGGTGTTTCATTAGAGGGTTTATCTCTTAGTTCTTTGCTAGATAAAGTGCCATTGGGAATAGTTTTAGGGTTATTTTTAGGCAAACAATTAGGTGTATTTGTTTTTTCATATGCTGCTATAAAAACAAAAATTGCGCAGATGCCAAATAACACAAGTTGGTATAATTTTTATGGCGTAGGTGTATTAACTGGTATTGGCTTTACAATGAGTCTTTTTGTAGGAAATTTAGCTTTTGTTGAAAACATGGAGTATATGGATGGCGTAAAAATAGGTGTATTAACCGGGTCATTATTATCCACTTTATTTGGCTACTTTTTGATATTACTTACGCCCAATAAATAATTTATAAATGAAAAAATCAGTATGTATAGTTTTGGTATTTATTATGTTTTTTTTTAAAAATTTTGCATCGGCTAATTACAATAAGGTTTTTTATGATTTACAAATTAACAGTATTTCTGGGGAACTTATAGATTTTAAGAAATATAAAGGTAAAGCAATTTTAGTAGTTAATACTGCAAGTTATTGTGGTTTTACAAAACAATATGAGGGATTACAAAAGTTATGGGAAAAATATGAGTCAAAAGGCTTGATTGTACTTGGAATTCCTTCAGACTCATTTAATCAAGAAAAAAAATCAAACAAAGATGTCAAAGAATTTTGTGAGGTAAACTTTGATATTAGTTTTCCACTTACCACTATTACTGATGTAAAGGGTGAAAATGCACACGAGATTTTTAAGTGGGCTAAAGAAAACTATGGAAAATCTGCAGTGCCAAAATGGAATTTTTATAAAATTTTGATTAATACAGAAGGAAAAGTAGAAGATACATTCTCGTCATTAACTAAACCTATGTCACAAAAGATAATACAAAAAATAGACGAAACTTTAAAAATTTATTGAAAGACCGTCATAAGCAGGTACTACATTTTTAGGCAATCTTTTTTTAAGAATATTATAATCTAAATCAGTATGTAGATTAGTCAATATTGATTTTTTTGGGTTAAATAATCGAATTATATCTAAAGTTGACGCCAAGTTAAAATGAGATGGATGGAAATCATATCTTAAACAGTCAATAATTAGATATTTTAAATTTTTAAAGAATCTAAAATCTTTATTATAAATCTTATTAACATCGCTTATATAGGCTAACTTTTTATTAATTACAAAACAGTTTGATTTTACTTTACCATGTTTAACCTTAATAGATTTTACGTTTATTTTGCTATTTCGATTAAGAATTTGATGATTATTCTTTAATCTATTTAATTTTAAAGTTGCAGGGTATTCTTTAGAATAACTATTAAAACAATAAGAAAAACTTTTTTTTAAATACTTAGATGTATCTAAATCTGCATAAACATTTATTGGTTTTCTGTTTTTAATATAAAAAATTCTAAGATCATTAATTCCGTGTGTCTGATCACTATGAATATGTGAATAAAAAACTTTATCAATTTTCGATATTTTATGACGTAATAATTGTTGTCTTAAATCTGGAGAGGTATCTATTAAAACATTCTCATCTGAAGTTTTTAATAAAGCTGAACATCTAGTTCTATAATTTTTTTTATTTTTTGGATCACATTTACCAAAAAAACCATCTGCTCTTGGAACACCCATTGAACTTCCACAGCCAAGAATTATAAATTTCATAAAATATTATTGAAAAAATAATCTATTAAAATTATCTGTAGTTTTATCTACAAGCTCTAACTTGGAAATTTCTTTTATTTCAGAGAGTTTATTAGCAGTAAAATCAATAAAAGAAGGCTCATTTTTTTTTCCTCTATTTGGAACTGGTGCCAAATATGGACTGTCGGTCTCTATTAAAATTTTATCTATTGGTAGAGATCTGAAAGTTTCTTGAAGATCAACTGAATTTTTAAAAGTAATAATTCCACTAGCAGAAAAATAGGAGTTTAATGTAAGGAGTTTTTCTGAAAATTTTTTTGATCCAGTAAAACAATGCATTAAAATTTTAGGATTATGTTCTTTATATTCATTGAGTATTTTAAAAGTATCATCCTCAGCATTTCTTGAATGTACAATAATAGGAACGTCGCATTCTATTGCTGCTTCAATATGTGTTTTAAAACTAGTTATTTGTTTTTCTTTATCACTATTATTATAGTAGTAATCTAGTCCTGTTTCTCCTATTCCAATTATTTTAGTATTTTCTTTAAGATTTTTAACTATTTCATTCTTAGTTATTATATTAGTGTTACTTTCATGCGGATGTATGCCTACTGTTCCATATATGATCTCATCTTTATTGACTATATCCTTAATTTTAGAAAAACTCTCAAAAGATGTAGATATAGTTAATAACTTTTTAATACCAACGTCCTTGGATCTTTTAAGTACATTTGAAAGATCACTAAGTAATGGCTCATGATCAAGATGGCAATGTGAGTCAATCATCTTTTTTTTCTATTTTCTTAATTAATATATCTATCTTGTTTATCATATTACCTTTAATAATAAATTCATTATTAGAAATAGTTTCTAATTTGATATCTTTTTCTGATAAATTAAATATTTTTAATGCTTTTAATGATGTTTCAGGAATAATTGGATAAAGTAAAAAACTAATTTTCCTGACTATTTCTAATGTTGTAAAAACTATAGTATTTAACCTAATTAAATTATCCTTTTTTTTCCATGGCTCTTGATCATTAAAGTATTTGTTTGCCTCAAATAGTGAATTAACAATGAAATCTATATAAAAATTTATATTTTGTTCATTTATTTTAGACCTTATAGTATCTAAATTTTTTTGAAATTTGTTTAATATCTTTAAATCATCTGGTTGAAAGTCAATTTGTGATGGAATTTTTCCATCACAATTTTTCATAGCAAAAGCAGTAACTCTTTGACATAAATTACCATAATTATTTGCTAAATCGCTATTTATACAATCTTCAAGTCTTTCTTGAGAAATATTACCATCATTTCCAAACGAAACTTCCTTAACCAAATAATATCTCAAGGGGTCTAAACCATATTCCTTAATAATTTTTAATGGATCTAAAATGTTTCCTTTAGATTTCGACATTTTTTCTTCACCAGATAGTATCCAACCATGTCCATAAACTTTTTTTGGTAATTCAATTTTAGCAGCTAAAAGAAAAGCAGGCCAATAAACCGCGTGAAATCTTAGGATATCTTTACCAATTAAATGGATAGTTGCTGGCCAAAATTTTTTAAAAAGTTCATTATTTGTATCTGGATAATTTAATGCACTTAAATAATTCGTTAATGCATCAAGCCATACATAAATAATATGTTTATCGTTATTTGGAACTGGAATTCCCCATGTAAAGGTTTTCCGACTTACAGAAAGATCTTTAAGACCACTTTTTACAAAACTGATTACCTCATTTTTCCTAGATTCAGGTAAAATAAAATCTGGATTATTTTCATAAAATTCTAATAAGGGTTTTTGCCATTTAGATAGCCGAAAAAAATAAGACTCTTCCTCTATCCATTCAACGGTGGATTTTGATGATTTTGCAATTTTTTTTCCTTCTATTTCTTCTATTTCATCATCATTGTAAAAAGCTTCATCTGAGACTGAATACCATCCAGAATAATTTGATAAATAAATGTCATCATTTTTTTCAAGAAGAGACCAGAGATGTTGGACTGTTTTTTTATGTCTATCCTCAGTAGTTCTTATAAAATCTGTATTAGATAAATTTAATGTTTTTGAAAGATCTTTAAATGTTTGACTAATTTGATCACAGAATTCCTTAGGATCCTTTCCCGCTTTTTCAGCTGATCTTTGTATCTTTAAACCATGTTCATCTGTACCAGTTAAAAAATGAACATTATAATCATCAATTGATTTAAATCGTGCAAAAAAGTCAGCTATAATACTTGAATATGCATGACCCATATGAGGTCTTCCAGATGGGTAAT
>CACKKE010000011.1 GCA_902600635.1 uncultured Pelagibacteraceae bacterium
TTCCATTACCAATAATACTTAAAAAATCTTTCTTATATTCTATTTGTATTTGGTGATCTGATAACTCAAATATCTCATTTAATTCTGGAAAAAACTCTCTCAAATTTTTTGAACCTTCAACTTTAGAACTTTTTAAATTCATTAAAGAATTAATCTTTAAATCATCTATCTTATATTTATTGTTTATTTTAAATGAAAAAGTATTTTCTAAATCGAACTCAGCCAATATAATCTTCAGATTAGAAAAATTGATATTTAATAGTTGATTAATTTTTTTATTATCTAAAACTAAATTTTTACTGTCATTTTTGCCTGAAACCAAAAATTTATTTTCTTGTTTTTTGATGTTTAATTCTGGAAAAGTCAAATTATTATTACCATACGATAAATTCATATCTTTAAATTCAAATTTATCATTTTGAAGATTAAAGATAAGATTTATTTTTGATAAATTTATTTTTTTTAAAAGTTTAACCTCACCATCTTTTACAAATCCTTTTATAATGAAATCATCTTTAATATTACCCTTTTGATCAAATTTAAGATTTATGTCTGCTATTAAATATCCTTTTTTCACAAACTTTTCTAATATGTAAATTTGAGGGCTATCCTTTATGGATCTTAAAAATGAAATTAAATTTTTAATTTCGATTGTCCTAGTAGTTATATCTAATTCAGATAGCGAAAATTTTTTATTTATGAAGGTTTTAATGTCAATATTAGACCTGATACTCTCTAAATTGATTAATTTATTTTTATTCTTTAAATTTGCACCAACAGTTTTTAACACTAATTTAAATTTAAAGGGATCTAAGATGATGCTTATTTTTTCTAAATCTAGCTCTAATTGATTATCAATTTTTTTAACTTCTTTAGATATTTGATCATTAAAAACATCTGTTTTAATACCGATGGTACTTAAGTAAGTAATAAAACCAAAGATTAGTAATAACGTGAATATTAAAAATCTAAAAATTATTTTTTTCATTTAATTTGATACAGAGATTTCTCTAAGAAAGCGTCAATGTCACCATCTAAAACTTTATCTGGGCTTGTGCTTTCAAAATTTGTCCTGTTATCTTTAACTAATCTGTAAGGTTGAAGCACGTATGATCTAATTTGATGACCCCACCCTATGTCAGCTTTTGAGGCTTCATTATTTTGATTTTGTTCGTCTTTTTTTTTCATTTCAAAATCATAAAGTCTTGCTCTTAACATATTCATACAGGTCTCTTTATTTTTATGTTGAGACCTCTCATTTTGACATTGAACGACTATTTTTGATGGAATATGGGTTATCCTAACAGCGCTGTCAGTTGTGTTAACATGTTGTCCACCAGCACCACTTGAGCGATATGTATCAATTCTCAAATCCTTGTCTGATATTTCAATGTTCAAATTTTCATCAACGACTGGATAAACCCAAATACTTGCAAAACTAGTGTGTCTTCTAGCACCTGAGTCAAAAGGAGATATTCTTACAAGACGGTGAATCCCAGACTCCTTTTTAAGCCACCCAAACACATAATCCCCCTGAATTTTTATAGTGGAGGATTTTATTCCTGCCTCCTCTCCTTTATGCTCACTTATTAAATTACATTTATAATTCTTGTCATCCGACCATTTCATATACATTCTTCTTAACATATTGGCCCAATCTTGACTTTCTGTGCCACCTGCACCAGCATGAATTTCTACATAGCAATCAAATGGGTCTGCCTCATTTGATAAAAAACATCTTATTTCATTTTTCTTAACTTTTGATCTTAATTCTTTAATACTTTCCATAACCTCTTTTTTTACGCTAAGATTATTCTCATCTGTAGCTAAAGAATAAAGGTCATCTAAATCCTTAAGTTGATTAGTTGAGTTTTTGTATGAATTAATCAAATCCTCAAAAAGCTTCTTTTCTTTAATTGTTTTTTGGGAGTCTGCTTTATCTTGCCAAAAACTGGCACCAAGCATTTTTTTATTTATATCTTCCAGTTTTGAGTAAATTTTATTTTTTTCAAAGATACTCCTTAACTCTTTGGTTAATTTTTTCGATTTCTTTTTTAAGGTCTAAATATTTTTCGTCCATTAATAAAACTTTAATATATTATTTGAATCGATTCTATTATTATCAGAATACAATACTTTTCCATTTAAAACATTTTTACTTTTGTAAGCCTCAATAATTGTATTTTTTGAATTGAATTTAGCTTTTTCTCCAGTTAATGGATCAACAACCATAAGAGTCATATTTTCTGGTACTTTAAACGGCCTTGCTTCAGATTTTTTAACTGACTTTTCAATGAATTCTCTAAAAATAGGTAAAGCGGCTTTCGATCCAGTCTCAAATTTGCCTAATGGTTTGGGATTATCCATTCCTACATAAACTCCAATCACTAAATTTGATGTGAACCCGATAAACCATGCATCTGTATTTTCATTGGTGGTTCCAGTTTTTCCTGCCAAGTTTAATTGTAAATCTCTTAATTTTTTTCCAGTTCCTCTTTTTATAACTCCCTCTAAAATCGTTGTTACTTGATATGCTGTTTGCTCAGACATTACTTGTTTATAATTATCTTCTATTTGAGGATAATCTTTACCAGTGAATGAAATCTTGTCACAATTCATACATTTTCTATTTTCGTTATTAATTATTGTATTTCCCTCACTATCTTGAATTCTGTCTATAATAATAGGACTAATTAATTTTCCACCGTTTATAAATGATGAGTAAGCTGAAGTTAAATTCAAAAGAGTTGTTTCCGCTGATCCTAAAGAAATAGAGAGTAATTCTTCAGGATCGTCATATATTTTTAATTCTTTAGAAAATTTCGCTACTTTATCTACACCCAAATTTTGAGCAATTCTTACAGTCATTAAGTTTCTTGATTTTTCAAGTCCAACTCTAAGTGTAGAGGGTCCATAAAACTTTTTACCATAATTTTCTGGCTTCCATTTTTTTAAATCCACTCCTTGGTCTAAGACTAGAGGCGCATCAAGAACTAAGGATGATGGAGTATATTTATTTTCAAGTGCCAAAGCATACACGAATGGTTTAAATGCTGAACCAGGTTGTCTTAATGCTTGCGTAGCTCTATTGAATTCACTTGATTTAAAACTAAATCCTCCACTTAGAGCTAAAACCCGTCCAGTGTAAGGGTCCATTACAACAACACCACCATTAATTTTTGGAAGTTGTTTTAGACTATAAAAGTTATCTTTAACTTTCTTTACATAAATTAAGTCGCCAACTTTAAGTAAATCTTTAAACTCTTTTTTAGTCCATGAGATTTCATTATATTTTATTAAACCACTTAATTTATCTATAGTTTCAATTTTCGTTTGAAATTGGCCTATTTCCTTAACGATTGCTACTTTCCAATTGATTGAATTCTCTAATTTATATTTTTTATCTAAATTTTTATGCCAATTATCATCATATAGTATATTTGTAATTGGTCCACGCCATCCTTTTCTTTGATCATAAGCGATTAGACCATTTCTTAAAGACTCAGTAGCTATTTTTTGTAGGTTTAAATTAATTGGTGTATTTATATTATAGCCTTGTTTATAAACTTTTTCATAGGTTAGTTTTTCAATTATATTTTTTCTAACATCTTCAATATAATACTGGGCATCCTCTAAATAAATTTTTTTCTTTTTTTTTAATTTAATATTTTGATTTTTGTATTCATTATATTTTTCAAGATTTAAAAATCCATTTTGATTTAAATTTTTCAAAACTAAATCTCTTCTAAATTTTGCTAAATCAATATTGTTATAAGGATTATATCTGCTGGGAGCCTTTGGTAGAGCGGCTAACAATGCTGCTTCAGCATAATCTAGCTCTTTGATTGACTTATCAAAATATTCTAAGCTTGCAGCAGCAACACCATATGCTCCACTACCCAAATATATTTGGTTAAGATATAATTCTAAAATTCTTTCTTTATTTAAAGCTCTTTCTATTCTAAATGCTAAAATTGCCTCTTTAATTTTTCTATTAATGCTAACTTCATTTGTTAATAGAAAATTTTTTGCAACCTGTTGGGTTATTGTAGAAGCCCCCTCAAGTCTTTTTGAGGTCATAATATTCGTTATGTTATTAAATGTCGCTCTAAGAACACCTTTTGCATCAACACCAGGATGAGTAAAAAAGTTTTTATCTTCAGCAGATAAAAAGGCATTAATAACATTTGGGGGAATCGCACTATAAGGAACAAAAATCCTTTTTTCTTTTGAAAAATCAGCAACTAAATCTCCATCTCCAGAGTACATTTTGCTTGATACTGGTGGTTTATAATTTTTTAAAAATTTATAATCTGGAATATTGTTAGAAAAACTCCATAAAATGCCAAAAATTACGATCACGATTAACAAGGAAATGCTTAATAATAGAATTAAAATATTTTTGAACAACTTTGTCATTTTGATTTAATTATATATAGGAATTTGTTAAAGATAAGGCATAATTATTAAACAAAATTTATAAGAATAAATACTAAATGAAATACTCAAACTTAAAATTATGGAAAAAAATTTATATATTGATGCTTCGCATCCTAATGAAACTAGAGTTGTTCTTAAATCAAAAGATAATATTGAAGACTATGAATATGAAGGTTCAAAAAATAACCTTATAAAAAACAATATTTATTTAGGCAAAGTTAGTAGAATTGAACCATCCTTACAGGCTGCCTTTATTGATTTTGGAAGAGAGCGTCATGGTTTCTTATCTTTCAATGATATCCAATCAGACTACTATCAAATACCAAAAAGTGACCTGGAAAGAATTAAAGAAGAAGAAGAAAAAATAAGAGAGGAATTATCAAAAAAGGTTGAAGAAAAAGAGGAAGAAAATTTAGCGGAAGGTAAACTTGAAGTTGATGATCCAATAGAAATAGAAAAGAAAGAAAATGGGGAAAAAGAAAAAGATTTTGATAATAAAGGGAAAAAAGTCGAAAGTAGAAATAAATTTAAAAGATATAAGATTCAAGAGGTAATTAAACCTAACCAGGTCATTCTTGTTCAAGTTATCAAAGATGAAAGAGGTCAAAAAGGAGCTGCACTTAGTACCTTTATTTCTATCGCGGGTAAATATATTGTTTTAATGCCAAACACACCGAAAGGAGGTGGTATATCAAGAAAAATTTTCAATCCAGCGGACAGAAAAAAAATAAGATCAATTTTAAATGAAATAGAAATACCTAAAGAAATGGGATTGATTGTGAGAACTGCGGGAAGTAATAAAACTAAAAATGAAATCAATCATGATTTGGAAACTCTAATAAAATCCTGGAACCAAATTAAGGATAAAGCAATCAATGCGATTGCACCTTCACTAATTCACCAGGAAAGTGAAATAATAAATAGAACTCTAAGAGACATGTATGATGAAAACACAAAAAGTATCGTAATTGAGGGTAACGAGGGATACAAAAAAGCACAAAACTTTATGAAAATGCTTATGCCTTCCCAAGTAAAAAAAATAAAAAAATATAGAGGTAAAACTCCATTATTCTTTGAGGAAGGTATTGAACAAAAATTAAATCAAATATTTGATACTGAAATAAAATTGAGTTCTGGTGGCTATTTGGTAATAAACCCAACAGAGGCTTTAGTTTCAATTGATATAAATTCAGGAAGTTCAATAAAGCAAAAGAATGTTGAAAGCACTGCATTAGATACCAATTTAGAGGCAGCAGAAGAAATTGCGAGGCAAATTAAAATTAGAGACCTGTCAGGACTTATTATTATCGACTTTATTGATATGTTGAGTTACGGGAATAGAAAAATGGTCGAAAGAAGACTCAAAGAGAAATGTAGATCTGATAGAGCAAGAATTCAAATAGGAAGAATTAGTAATTTTGGATTACTAGAAATGTCGAGACAAAGACTTAGAGAAAGTGCTGTTAAATGGAAAGTTGCTTTGACAGATGAATCGTTTGCTCAAAAGATATTAAAATTAGTCGAATTGAAAGCCGTTCTAAATAAAGCTAAATTTGTGGAGTTAAGAGTGTGTGATAAAATTTCAGCATTTTTAAAAAAAAACTTTATTCAAGATTTAACTTACTTCGAAAAGAAAAATAAAATGAAAATAGATATAATTTCAGACAACAATTTAATTATACCTGAATATATTATTGATATTAAAAATAAATCAAAAAAAACCATTGAGCTAATAGAATATTTTGAAAAACTTAAAAATCTCGATGATTTAACTAAAGATAAAAAAATAATAGATTTAAAAAAAAGAAAAAAAACTTATAGGAAAAAGAAGTTTTATAAAAAAACTAAATAATTCCTTTTTTTGGTGAAGAGGCACTCCCCATTATTTTTTTTTCAATTCTTCCAGATAAAAAAGATTGCCTTCCAGCAATAACAGCATTTCTAAATGCTCTAGCCATCTCAAATGGGTTTTTTGCTTTTGCTATTGCTGTGTTTACCAGGACACCATCGCAACCTAATTCCATTGCTATGGTTGCATCTGATGCTTGTCCTAAGCCAGCATCTATTATCAAAGGTAATTTTGTTTGGTTTCTTATTATTTGAATATTAACCTTGTTTAAAATGCCTAAACCAGATCCAATTGGTGCAGCTAATGGCATAATAGCTGCTGCTCCAACATTTTCTAACCTTTTGGCCATTAGAGGGTCATCATTACAATAAACCATGACCTTAAAACCTTCTTTTGTTAAAATTTCTGTCGATTTAAGAGTTTCAATCATTTCTGGAAAAAGATTTTTTTTATCACCCAAAACCTCAAGTTTCACCAATTTCCATCCTCCTATTTCTCTTGCTAGTCTGAGTGTTCTTAAAGCTTCGTCAGAATTAAAACATCCAGCTGTATTCGGTAAATAAGTTATTTTTTTTGGATCTATATAGTCCATTAACAAAGGTTTCTTTTTATCAGTAATATTTACCCTTCTAACAGCTACAGTTACAATATCAGCTCCAGATATCTTTATTGCCTTAGCACATTCACTCATGCTTTTATATTTACCAGTACCTACAATCAATCTCGAATTAAATTTTTTCTTTGAAATTATTAAATTATCTTTTTTCAAAACTAGCCACCTCCAATAAAATGAACAATTTCAATTTTATCATTAACTTTTAAATTGATCCTATTTAGATTTTTTTTATCCACTATTTCTCTATTTAATTCAATGGCAACTTTTTTCAAAGGGACTTTTAAATTTTTAACTAAATCAGATAATTTAGTTTTATCATCAATTTTATTTATTTTGCCATTTATTTTTATTTTTATTTTTTTTTTCATCGTATATAAATGTTAAATGAATAATAAGATAATTATAATTAATGGTCCAAATCTTAATCTATTAGGTGAAAGAGAACAATCACAATATGGATCTATTACATTTGAGGAACTAAAAGAAATTTGTTTAAATAAGTCGATAGAATTAGGTTTAGTAGCTGATTTTACTCAATCAAATATTGAAGGTGAAATAGTTAGCTTGATACAAAACTCTAGAAAAAATTTTGATGGAATTATAATCAATGCTGCAGCTTTTACACATACTTCCGTAGCTATTAGGGATGCACTAAGTATTTTAAAAAAACCAATCATTGAGTTGCATATTTCAAATATATATAAACGTGAGGAATTTAGACATAAATCTTTAATAAGTGACGTAGTTACAGGTGGTATTTTTGGTTTAGGTGCTGAGGGTTATATTTTAGCCATAATTTCAATGCAGAAACTCTTAAAAAATGAAAATTAATAAAAAGATTATTAAAGAACTTAGTGACTATTTAGAAGAATTTAACCTTACTGAGTTAGAATATACCGAGAAAGACACTAAGATTAAAGTTTCTAAAAATAATATTTCAGTAAACAATCAAAATATTCCAAGTCCAATAACTGATGTAAATAATTTGAATGTCAATTTACCAGAGAAATCTAAAACTGGAATTGAAGTTAAATCTCCAATTATTGGGACAGCATATCATGCACCTGAACCTGGTGCAAAAAAATTTGTTGAGATTGGAAAAAAAATTAAAAAGGGTGACACGGTGATGATCGTAGAGGCTATGAAAACTATGAACCATGTACCATCAACTGCAGACGGGGTTGTAAAAGAAATTTGTGTTGAAGATGGCCAACCTGTAGAATTTGGTCAAAATTTATTAATTCTTAATTAATGTTTAAAAAAATTTTGATAGCTAACCGTGGAGAGATTGCGGTTAGAATTATAAGAGCCTGTAAGGAGTGGGGGATTTCAACTGTAGCTGTTCATTCAGATGTCGATAAAGAAAGTATGCACGTAAGAATGGCAGATGAAAGTGTTTGTATAGGTTCTCACCAACCCGCTAATAGTTATTTAAATATCCCAGCTCTGTTATCTGCAATAGAAATTACCAATGCTGAAGCTGTGCATCCTGGTTATGGTTTTCTGTCAGAAAATGCTAATTTTGCGAAAGTGCTTGAGGATAATAATATTAAATTTATAGGCGCATCAGCAGAATTAATAGAGATGATGGGAGACAAGATTCAAGCAAAAAAAATTGCGAAAGAAAATGGTTTGCCAGTTATTGAAGGATCTGAGGGTGGAGTTAAAGACATTAATGAAGCAAAAGAATTGTGCAAAAAAATTGGTTTTCCAGTTTTAATTAAAGCTTCAGGTGGTGGTGGTGGAAAAGGTATGAAAATTGTTAACAAAGAAGAAGAGTTTGAGGCATTATTTTCAACCGCAAAGTCTGAAGCTCAAAAATATTTTGGTAATGATGAAGTTTACATAGAAAAGTTTTTTCAAAATCCTAGACATATTGAGGTTCAGATTTTAGCTGGAAAAAACAGAGCTGTTCATCTTCATGAAAGAGACTGTTCTGTTCAAAGAAGACATCAAAAACTTATTGAAGAAACACCAAGTCCCATTTTAACCGATGAGATAAGAAAAGACCTTTTTGAAAAAACAGTAAATATGGTATCAAAAATTGGTTATATGGGTGCTGGGACTGTTGAATTCATTTATGAGGACGGAAAATTTTATTTTCTTGAAATGAATACAAGAGTTCAAGTTGAACATCCAGTTACTGAAATGGTAACAGGTATAGATATTATTAAAGAACAAATTTGGATAGCTTTTTCAGGAGAGACAGCTTTAAAACAAAGTGATATAAATCCAAGGGGGCATGCTATAGAATGTAGAATAAATGCAGAAGATGCTAGTAAAAATTTCCAACCTTCTCCCGGATTAATTGGTATGTGTCACCAACCATCAGGTTTCAGAACCAGAGTTGATGGCGCAATATATCAAGGTTATAAAGTCACCCCATATTATGACAGTATGATTTGTAAATTAATCTGTCATGGAAGAAATAGATCAGAAGCTATTCAGAGAATGAATAGATCTTTAGATGAATTTGTAATTGAAGGAATCACAACAACTATCCCATTACATAAAAAATTATTAAATCATAAAAAATTTATTGATTCTGATTTTAATGTCAGTTGGTTGGATAAAGATAAAATACTTTAGTAACAGTTGACAAGCCAGATATCATAAACTGGATGATCAAAAGGTGCTATAGAAGGGCTTGATGAAAACATCCATCCATTAAAAACAAAAACATTATTTCTATCTTTTTTTGTTAAATCTCTAACTTGAATATATGCTTTAACTTCAGGATTATCATCATATTTGGAATCTGTGCATTTTATACTTTTGATCGCTAGATCTTTATAAATATATTCCTTATTATTGACTAATCTTATCAACTCATTTTTTGAACTCATCTTATCCAATATCTTTATATCAGTGTTACTTCCATCAAGATTAATTTCAGCGCTAATCCTAAATGTTAAAAATATAGTAAATAGATATATGAATAAAAATAAGTTTAAATTATTTCCAACTTTTATATTTTTTTTCAGTTGCATCTTTATTGTTCTTATTTGGATAATAAGCGGAATCAGTTCCAGTCAA
Organism: uncultured Pelagibacteraceae bacterium; assembly: GCA_902600635.1. Taxonomy (GTDB): domain Bacteria; phylum Pseudomonadota; class Alphaproteobacteria; order Pelagibacterales; family Pelagibacteraceae; genus Pelagibacter. The sequence goes on from CACKKE010000011.1 coordinate 9,942, forward strand.
GTTCGGTTGGTGGGGTTTTTGCCAATCATATTTTTCTAATTTATGAGTATTTTCAATTTTGTTGGGCATAAAATGTATCCAAGAATACCATTCAACAGGTATTTTAGATGCATCAATCTCATTTGCATAAATAACCCATCTTTTTCCTTTTTTGCTCTCATAATATTTATTGCCATACTCATCTGATCCAATAAATTTACCGAACAATACTGTTTTAATTCTAGTGCCGAATGTATCTTGATTCCACCAAGTGAAAATTTTTTTTAAAAATGTCAACATGTAAAATTTTATAATTTCAATTTCAAATTGTATAAATTAAATTAGACTAAAATATGATAAAGTATATAAATAAAAAGATTCAAAATTCAATTTTAATTTAAGGATTATAAAAAAATGTCAAAATATCTTGTAGAAACTTATTATACATGCACTTTTAAAGTAAATCATTATCTAGATGATATTAATGAAACTGAGCTTAAAAATCTTGAAAAAAGAGACGACGGTAAATTTGAAGTTTTAGATGTTAAATTAGATAACAGAAAAACAAAAAGTCTTGATCCTAAAAATAATAAAAATAATCAGAATAAAAAAATTGATTTAGTTCAAGCTAGTAACGATAGCAAAACTACAAATGTTGAAAAAATTGTTTCTCAAACTTTTGTAAAATCTGATAATCCTGGAAAACGATTTAGCATGCCTGATAGAAGAAAAGGTTATATTCAAAAAGCAACTATTGGTGATCATAAAGTTTATTTGCATACTGGTGAATATGAGGATGGTAAAATTGGAGAAATCTTTATTGATACAAGTAAAGAAGGTGAGTTAGTTAAAGCTTTAATGAATAATTTTGCCATTGCCGTTTCGCTAGGCCTTCAATATGGAGTGCCATTAGATGAGTTTGTAAGTGCATTTATAGGAACTAAATTTGAACCCTCTGGTAAAGTAAATGGTAATGATAGAATTTTAAGTGCCTCTTCAATTTTAGACTATATATTTAGAGAATTAGCAATTTCTTATCTAAACAGAGAAGATTTAGCACATACTCCATCTATAGGTAATTTGGATATTTCATCTACAGATGAAAAAGGTTCTGATGAACAAAATCAATTGCTGAAAATAGTAAAAGATATAACAAGTAAAGGATTTGTTAGAAACAACTACAAAAAAAATCTGGTAGATTTATCAGATGTTAAAATTAGTCTTAAAGGTAAAAAATAATTATTTTTTACTTTTTAAAGATAAATTTAACTCTTTAAGTTGGTTTTCACTTACACTAGAGGGTGCATTCATCATTAAATCCTGTGCATTTTGATTCATTGGAAACATTGTAACTTCTCTAATATTTTTTTCATTTGCTAGTAACATTATTATTCTATCAATTCCTGGGGCAATACCTCCATGAGGTGGAGCACCATATCTTAAAGCGTTTATCATCCCACTAAATTTTTGATCAACTTCAGATTTGGAGTAACCTACAATATCAAATAATTTATACATTAGATCTGGTATATGGTTTCTAATCGCACCCGAGGATAATTCTATTCCATTACATACAATATCATATTGATATGCGAGTATTTCTAATGGTTTTTCAAAATCAATTTTGTTGATATCTCCTTGAGGCATCGAGAAAGGATTATGACTAAATTTAATTTTATTTGTTTGATTATCTATTTCATACATTGGATAATCTACAATCCAGCAGAATGCGAAAACATTTTCATCAATTAAGCCTAAATCTTTCCCAATTTTATCTCTAGCTAATGCAGTTAGTTTTTCTACTTCTTCTAATTTACCACAAGCGAGAAAAATACTGTCACCTACTTTTGCTCCGGTTTTAATTATTATTTCATTTAGCGAATCTTTTGAAAAAAATTTGCCCACTGGCCCTTTTGCTGAAATTTCTTTTTCTTTTTCAATACTAAAGTAAGCAAGTCCTGAAGCGCCTTGTTCTTTAGCCCATTTATCAATATTATCAAAAAAACTTCGCGGTTTATCTTTTGTATTTTTTGTAACAATGCATCTGACTTTAGATCCAGATTTAACTAGTTTTTTGAATATTTCAAAAGAAACATCTTCTCTAAAAAAAATTTCAGTGATGTCATAAATAATTAATGGATTTCTTAAGTCTGGTTTATCTGTTCCATATTTAATCATTGATTCTTTAAATGAAATTCTTGGAAACTGATTAAACAATAATTTTTTATTTGAAAACTTTTTAAATGTATTAATAAACAACTTCTCTACTACATTAAATACATCTTCTTGCTCAACAAAAGACATTTCTAAATCTAATTGATAGAACTCCCCGGGACTTCTATCTGCTCTTGCATCTTCGTCTCTAAAGCAAGGTGCAATCTGAAAATATTTGTCAAAACCAGAGACCATCACTAATTGTTTGAATTGTTGGGGTGCTTGAGGAAGTGCATAAAATTTGCCAGGATTTAATCTACTTGGTACTAAAAAATCTCTTGCTCCCTCCGGACTTGATGAGGTCAAAATTGGTGTTTGAAATTCTAAAAATCCTAACCTATTCATTTCGTTTCTAATAAATGAAATTACTTTTGATCTTAATAAAATATTTTCATGAATTTTTTTTCTTCTTAAATCTAAAAAACGATACTTAAGTCTTATTTCTTCCGCATACTCTTGATCAGAAAAAACCGGTAAAGGAAGTTCTTTACATTCACCAAGAACTTGAAAATTTTTGATTACTACCTCGATTTCTCCTGTTTCAATATCATTATTGACTGACTCTCTTGACCTTTTAACAACTTTTCCAACAATTTTAATTACAGTTTCTAATTGTGTTTTTTCCAACATTTTAAAATTAGAATTTTCTTTATCTATAATGCACTGTGTTATTCCATAATTATCCCTTAAATCTACAAACAAAAGATTTCCATGATCCCTTTTTTTATTTATCCAACCAGATAGGATTACCTCATCTCCAACTTTTTCTTTTCTTAATTCGTTACACTTATGAGTTCTAAATTTGTTCAATTATTCTCCTAAGACTTCATTAATAATTTTAAAGTCAATTGATTTTTTTTTTTTTAAACTTAATTGATCGATCTTATATATGAAATCATATATTTTACTATAAGATCTCTCAATTCTTTTAACAATAAACTCAATGAATTTGTTATCCAAAGAGATTTGTCGATCAGATAAATTTTTTAATATAATAGCAAATATCAACTCATCATCAGGTTTTTCGATATTTAATAAGATAAAGTTTTTTGTTCTAGACTTTAAATCTTTTAAGTTAAAATTGATATTAACAATTGGTTTTACAGATGTAACAATAATAAATTTATTATCTTGCTCAATTAAATTAAAAAGACTGTAAAGTAATTTTTCATCAATATCTGAAGATAAATTTTCAATTACAATATTTTCGTGAATTTTTATTCTTTTTAAATCATTATTTTCTAAAGTTTTACCCTCAAACTTTATGCCTTTGTTTTTATGTAAAAAAATATTCATTAAATGAGTTTTTCCAGAAAGCTTTTCCCCTATAACATTAACAAAATTTCTCTCCCATTTTGGCCATATATTCAAAAAATCAAAAACATGTTTATTACTTTTGGAAAGATAAAAATCATCATTTTTAAAATTTTTTTCATATTCAAATTTAATTATTGTTTGATCTAAGTCTCTCATTCAATCATCCAAACTTTTTTTTGGGTATTCAAATTATATTTTTTATTTTTCATTATATTAATAAAATTTTGGACTGTTCCATTAAATAAAACTTCATAAAATATGAATTCTTTATCAAATTTTTCTACAGAATAGTCACTAACCATATCTATCTCATTTAAAAATAATTCAAAATCATTGGATTTTTTTAAATCGTCATTTTTAATCTTAATTGTAATAGGAACTTTTATTGAAGTATTTATTTCATTCAATTTTTTCCAAGTATCTTCAAATAGATTTTTCAAATTTTCGATTAAAAAATTAAGGTCTGTCTCGTTATCTATATTTAGATTCTTAAAAGTATCATTCTTTATGATCTCATTTTTATCGTTATAAATTTTTGTTAAAATTCTTACCTCGTTTTTACCTTTAAAAATTAGAGAAATAATAGAATTATTTAAAAAATATTTTTTTGTAATCTCGTTAAAATCATAAGTTTCTATTTCATCTAGTTTTTCTTTAATAAGATTTAAATCTTCAAGGTCCTCTGAGGGAATCAAATAATTAATTAATTGATATCTTTCATTTGTTTTATTCCAATTAGTATAAATTGGATTATTTGAAAAAACCGAAATATCATTGCCCTTTTCATTTATTATGACTGGGATAAATAAAAATTGCTCTTTGAGTATTCGTGATGGAAAAATATTCTTTTTTTCTAAATATCTAAAAATTTTTTTTTTATTAAATGAAACGCCAAGATTTACATAATATTTTTGATCTATAAATTTTTCTTCTTTAATTGAGAATGTTTCAATCATGCTTTTGATTTCATTTAACCTAATATTGTCAATTTTTTTAAAATCTGGCGATTTGATTAAAGAATAGATTAATTCAAAAAAAGCTTTTTTAAACCCCAAATCAATTACTTTATTTTTATCAAAATTGATTTCAAATGGCTGTGCGATTTCAATATCATTGATTTCAAAAGATTTTGCATTAACAGCTTCTGTGGAAAAAAAAAATATTATTAAAGCTAGAGTAGAAAAAAAAATATATAAACGTTTGATATTATGCATGCTTAAATTTAAAACCTATAATAATGAATAAAAATCTCTTTACCTATAAAAAAAGTGGGGTCAATATTAATGCTGCAGATAAATTTGTAAGTTTCATATCAAGTATTTCATCAAAAAAAAGAGGCAATAAAAAGAATGCTAATATTGGTGGCTTTGGTTCGGTTACAGATTTGCCAAAAAATATAAAAAATCCAAAAATAGTGGCTTGCACTGATGGAGTGGGAACCAAAATAGAGATCGCAAACTTACTAAATAAATATGACACTATAGGAATAGATCTAGTTGCTATGAGTGTGAATGATTTAATTGTACAAGGAGCGAAACCTTTATTTTTTTTAGACTACATTTCAATTAATAAAATTGATTTAAAAAAAATGAAATCAATAATTAGAGGAATAGTTAAAGGATGTGATATTGCAGAATGTAGTTTGGTTGGTGGCGAGACTGCAGAAATGCCAGATACTTATGAAAAAGGTAAATTCGATATAGCTGGTTTCGCTGTTGGAATTACAGATAAAAAAAAGATACTTGATAAAAATAAAATAAAAAAAGGTGATTTAATTTTAGCTGTTCCATCTAGCGGTTTACATTCAAATGGTTTTTCACTCGTTAGGCATTTATTAAAAATTAAAAAAATAAATGTAAAAAAAAATCCATTTCTCAAAAAAGAACTAATAAAGCCAACGAAAATTTATGTAAAAGAAATCCTAAATCTTGTGAAAAAAAATTTATTAAATGGTTGTGCTAATATTACTGGTGGTGGATTAGCTGATAATATTAGTAGAGTTGTACCTAATAACTTATCTGTAGAAATAGATTTAAGTAGAATTAAACCTCTCAAGATTTTTAATTGGCTTAAGAAATACAAAATTAGTGATAAAGAAATGCTTAAAACTTTTAATTGTGGAGTTGGATTTTGTTTAATAATAAACCCCAAATATATAAAAAAAATTAATAAATTTTTTTCAAAAGAATATAAACCTTATATTATTGGTAAGATTTCTAAAAATAAAAATAAAGTAAGTCTTAATGGTAAAGTCAACTGGCTATAAAAAAGTTAAGGCTGCAGTTTTTATTTCTGGCACTGGAAGTAACCTAAAATCTTTAATAAAATTTTCTAAAAAGAAAAATTCACCAATTTCTATTGATTTAATAATCTCAAATAACCCTAAAGCTAAAGGCTTGAAACTTGGTAAAGTAAACAAGATCAAAAAAAAAGTGTTTAATTTTAAGAACAAAAATAAAATTGAGAATCAGATACTGTCTGTTTTAAAACACCATAAAATTAAGATGATATGTTTAGCAGGATTTATGAAAATTTTATCAAGAAATTTTATTGCTAAATTTAAAGGAAAGATTTTAAATATCCACCCCTCTTTACTTCCTAAATATAAAGGACTAAATACCCATCAAAGAGTCTTGGACAATAATGAAAAATATTCAGGATGTACTGTTCATTTTGTCAATTCAAAATTAGATTCTGGTAAAATTATTTTACAAAAAAAAGTAAAAATTTCAAAAAATGAGACAAGGGATTCGCTTGCTAAAAAAGTGATTATTCAAGAACATAAGCTTTACCCTAAAGCTATATTAAAAACTTTTAATCTTTGAAAAAGAAATTAATTTCTATTTCAGCATTATTAATACTATCAGATCCATGGACAGAATTTTTATCAATTGAAATTCCATATTTTTTACGGATTGTTCCGTCATCTGCGTCTTTTGGATTTGTAGCTCCCATAAGTTCTCTGTTTTCTTTAACTGCATTCTCTTTTTGAAGAACCATAACAACTATTGGACCAGAGGAGAGATAATCACATAAATCATTATAAAATGGCTTTGTTTCATGTACTTTATAAAATTTTTCTGCCTCAGCTTTTTCAATTTGAATTTTTTTTTCTTTAACAATTTGGAAACCGTTATTTTTGAACATTTCTTTAATTTCACCCTCAAGATTTCTTTCTACAGCATCTGGTTTAATAATAGATAAAGTTTGTTCAATATTACTCATAATGATCCTCTATAAGTTTATTTAATAGTCTTACTCCATATCCTGTTGCACCACCTGAATTTAAAGCTCCTCCATATTTAGAAAACGCCATTCCAGCTATATCTAAGTGAGCCCAGGGTGTTTTATTTAAAATAAATCTTTGTAAAAATTGTGCAGCAGTAGTGGAACCAGCTCCTCCAACGTAATTAATATTTTGCATATCTGCATTTTTTGAATCAATTAATTTGTCATAATTTTTATTTAAAGGCATTCTCCAAACCTTTTCTTCAACATGTTCCCCGGACTCGATCAACTGATCAGATAATTTATCATCATTAGAAAATAAACCTGCATACTCTGAACCTAATGAAACAATAATTGCTCCAGTTAAAGTTGCTAAATCTACAATAAACTTTGGTTTAAACTTTTCTTCAGTAAAAGTCAGTGCATCTGCAAGTACTAATCTTCCCTCTGCATCAGTATTTAAAATTTCGACTGTTTTACCACTATATGATTTAACAATATCTCCAGGCCTTTGTGCATTGCCTCCTGGCATATTTTCGACTAATCCAACTACTCCAACTGCATTTATTTTTGCTCTCCGCAAAGCTAAACTTTTCATAAGGCCAACGACAACTGCAGAACCAGCCATATCATAAGTCATATCCTCCATAAACTTTGCTGGTTTCAGTGATATACCACCTGTATCAAAACAAACACCCTTTCCAACAAACGCAAGAGGTTTAGATTTATCTTTTGATCCGTTCCATTCCATTGTTACAAGATAGGACCCTCTAATACTTCCCTGTCCAACACCAAGTAAAGTATTCATGCCTAATTTTTTTAATTTTTTTTCATCATAAATATTGATTTTTAAACCAAACTTACTTAATGATTTAATTCTTTTTGCGTATTCATCAGGATGCAAAATATTTCCTGGCTCTGATACCAAATCTCTTGTATAGAAAGTTCCTTTCTCTATAGAACTAAATTTTATTTGATCTTTTTGACTAGGTATATTTTTACCTGTTACATTTAAAGAAATAATAAGTTTGTTTTTTTTGGTTTTATATTTCTCAAATTTATAAGATTTTAATTTAATTCCATGCAAAAAATATCCAGTTACATTATTTGATCCATTTGGAATGGTATCTGAATTGATATTATACTCTGTTTTTTTTAACTCATTAAAGAGATCGTAGCATTTAGCTCCTAAATTTTCTGCATTAGAATTAGTAATGTTTTTCTCCAATGAAACTAAAATTATTTTCTTTTTTGAGCTAATGTCAAAAGTGATAATTTTTTTTTTAAAATCTTTTGTCTTGAGCAAATCAGAAATATAAGAAAATTCAGAATTTGAAATATGCTTTTTTAAACCACTAATATTGAATTTTTCATCAACAAATAATAATGAATTAACATTAGATTTATCTGATGCTTGTTTTTTAAAATTAACTTTAATATTCATAAAAATTAAATACAATCTATACGAGATAATGCTATATATGAGTAAAACAATTATAATTCAATGGAAAAAATTCTTTTTAGAAAACTAATTTTAGATATATCTCTTAGGGCTTTAATAATCACATTTACAATAGGTTTAATTGTCTGGATAATTCAAGCAGCAAATTACCTAGATTTTGTAATTGATGATGGACATAATTTTACGATATATTTTTATTATAATTTATTCAATTTTCCAAAAATAATTCATAGAATCTTACCCTTTGTATTTGCTATCTCGGTTTTTTTCGAATTGATCAAATATGAAAGAAATAATGAACTATTAATTTTTTGGACCAACGGTGTTACTAAAAAAAAATTTATTTCAAATTTAATTAATTTTTCATTAGCTGTTATGATCCTTCAAATAATAATTGGAAGTTTTATTTCACCGTCAAGTCAATTGAAAGCTAGAGATTTTCTAAAAAATTCAAATATGGATTTTTTGCCAAATTTAATTAAACAAGGAAAATTCATTGACACAGTTTCTGGGTTAACTATCTTTATAAATGAAAAAACTGATAAAAATTCGTTCAAAAATATTTATATTCAAGAAGGAAACCTATTAGATCTCAAATCAAATGATAATCAAATAATTTTTGCAAAAGAGGGTTTTCTAGACAGTAAAGATAAAAAAATTTTTAAATTAATAGATGGAAAAATAGTCAGTACAAATAATAATAGATTAATAAGTTTTGAATTCGACAAAATAGATTACGATTTATCTAAGTTTGAGTCTAGGACAATTAAGGTTGCTAAAATCCAAGAGTTACCTTCTATCAAAATTATTAAATGCACAATAAGTTTAATTAGAAATCTAAATTATTATGATGAAATGTTTTTTTGTGATATCAAAAGACAAAAAAATCTTCACCAAGAGATCTACAAAAGATTTATTAAACCAATGTATTTTCCAATTTTAACATTAGCTTGTTGTTTTTTATTAACCTTTTCAAAAGTTGAAAACAATTTTTCTTTTAAAACTATAAGGATTTTTTTATATGTTATTTTACTTTTGATACTATCAGAAATTTTAATGAGATATATAGAAAGTTCAAAATTATTATTTGTATTAATAATGATTTTGCCAATTATGATATACTTTTTTATTTACAATTTTTTAATTTCAAAAGTTAAATATGATTAAAACATTAGATAAATATTTCATCAGTCTATTTACTAGAAAATTATTAATACTGATTGCAATTTTCTTTTCGTTGATATTTATACTAACTATTTTTGAGGAAATTACTTTTTTTAGCGATTCAACATCAGCTTTTTATTTACCTTTTGTATTAGCAATATTTGATGTGCCTACTACTCTGCTTGAAATTTTTCCTTTTGTAATTTTAATTGCCGCCCAACTTTTTTTTATTGATTTGATTAAAAAAAAAGAAAACGAGCTTATTAAAATAAATAATTTAGATAATTTCTATTTAATAAAACTATTAACGATTTGTTCTTTTATTTTTGGTATAATAATTATTACTATTTACTATCCAATTTCTTCAAAATTAAAATTTATTTATTTTGATATAAAAAACGTTTATTCAGAGGATGGAAAATATCTCAAACATTTTAATGATAATGGTATTTGGATTAAAGATGAAATTAATGATAATATTTATATTATCAATGGTGCATCAAAAAAAGATAACCATCTTGAGGATGTTTTCATTTCTAAATTTGATAAAAATTTTGATTTGATAGAAAATATTTTTACAAAAAAAATTGATATAAGCTCGAATAGATGGATTATTGAAAATCCCATTATATTTAAAGATAATCGTCAAATTGAGTCAGAAAAAACATTAATATTAGATAGTCACTTTAATATTGATAAAATTAATAGCACTTTTAGAAATCTCAACTCATTTAACTTATTTCAATTAATTGATATAAAAAAAGAAAACATGATTTTAGGATATTCATCACAAGATATTGATTTACATTTTCTTAAGATATTATCTTTGCCAATTTACTTTGGAATTTTAGTGATAATATCATCAATAATTATGTTAAATATTAAAAAAAATAAACCATATATATTTCATGTTTTATTAGGAATTTCTCTTTCTGTTATTATTTATTATGTGAATAATATTTTTAATGTTTTTGGATTAACAAATAAAATACCAATTTATTTATCGGTATTTTTCCCAATTATTTTTTTAGGTATAATTTCTTTAATAGGCTTAATAAGAATTAATGAAAAATAGTCTCTTAATAATCTTTATAATATTTTATCAAATTTTATTTTTTAATAAAGTGGTTGCGAAAGAAATTCAATTTGATGCATCAGATATTGAAATTTCGAATGATCAAAATTTGACAATCGCAAACAATGGAATTGCAATAATTAAAGATGATGGGCTCGTCATTGAAGGTGCAAAAATTAAATATTTTAAAGATAAATTATTAATTGTTGTAAATGATGGTGAAATTTCAAAAATTGATAAAACTTTAAAAATTAATTCAAATTCTATTGAATATTATATTGATGATGGAAAAATAAATTTTTCAAATAAAGTAAAGATTAATGATTATGTAAATAATTTAATCATAAAAACAAAAAATATAAAATATGATATAATAAACCAATTAATTATTGGTCAAGAAAATACTGAAATCTTAGATGAATTTGACAATATATATAAAGTAAATGAATTTGAGTATTCCTTTAAGGATAAGATTATCAAATTAAAAAATGCAAAAGTTATAGATAAAAATGAAAATACTTTTAATACAGAACTTGCTTTTTTAGATTTAAGTAAAAAAGAACTCTTAGCTAAAGATGTCGGTTTAAATTTCAAAATTTCTGATAATTCAGAAAATGAGCCTCGTTTAAAAGGTAGAAGCTTAGTAAATGATGAAAAAAATACAATTGTAAAAAAAGGAACTTTTACTTTTTGTAAAAAAAGAGAAAAATGCCCTCCTTGGGAAATGCGTGCAGAGGAAATAAAACATGATAAGAAAAAAAAGATAATTTATTATAAAAATGCAAGTCTAAAAATTTATGATAAAAAAATTTTTTATTTCCCCAAATTTTTTCATCCTGATCCAACTGTTAAAAGACAAACAGGTTTTTTGATACCTAGATTGCAAGAAAATAGTACCACTGGTTTATCACTTAAATTACCATATTTCATAGCTCTTGCTGAAAATAAAGACATAACTTTTAGTCCAAGATTTTTTAATGATGATAAATTTTTATTACAATCTGAATTTAGACAAGAAAATAAAAGTTCAAATCATATTACAGACTTTAGTCAATTTATTTCAAATGATAAAAGTTCTAAGGGACATTTATTTTATAATTTTAAAAAAAACTTTAATAGTAAAAATTTTGACGAAATAGACTTAAACATAAAATTCGAACAAGTCACAGATGATACTTATCTCAAAGCGTATAAAGTTGAAAGCCCAATCATTAATAGTGCCTCAAACCTTTTTAATTCTATAAGTTTAAATTTATATAATGAAAACCAAAAAATAAACACTAATCTTGATATATATGAGGATTTAACCAAAACTAATAATGATAGATATGAATATGTTCCAAATTTTACTTTTTCAAAAATTATAAATGAAAATTATTCTTTTAAATCTAACGGGTATTATAAAAATTATAGTACAAATATTACTGAAAAAGTTTTAATAAATGATTTGGAATTTAACTCGAATTCAAAATTTTTTGACAACGGATTTGTTAATGAAAAAAAATTTGTAGTTAAAAACATTAATTCTGATGCTAAAAATTCGGAAAAATTTAAAAATAAAAATTCAAATACGTTAGTTCCTTCTTTTCAATCTAATTATACTTATCCCCTTCAAAAACAAAATAATCAGTTTTATCACACAATTACGCCAAAATTTTCCTTAAAACTTAGTATACCTCATACTAAAGACGTAAGAAAAAATAATGCCACAATAAATTATGATAATATTTATAACATAAACAGATTGGGTTTGGATGAAGTCAACGAGGGCGGAATATCAGCGACTTACGGTTATGAATATACAAAAACAGACAAATTGAGTTTAAATCAAAAATTAAAATTTGGTTTTGCAAATAATCTTAGATTAAATAAAAATGAAGATTTACCTAAAAATAATGATTTAGGTGAAAAAGTTTCGGATTTTGTAGGTTTATTTGAGTATCATCCTAATGAAAATATAAAATTTGATTATAATTTTGTACTAAAAAATAATTTGGTCGATCAAAATTATGAACTTTTTGGTTTTGAATACTATTTTAAAAATTTAACTTCAAAATTTGAGTATCTAAATGAAAATAATAGTGACTCAAAAACCTCATATTTACAAAACAAAACAAGTTACATGTTTAATGAAAAAAATAGTTTAATTTTTGAAACAAGAGAAAACAAAGAGAAAAACTTTACTGAATATTATAATTTAATTTATCAATATCAAAATGACTGTTTAACAGCCGGTATAGAATACAACAAAGAGTATTATAGTGATCAAGATTTAAAGCCATCTGAAAATCTATTTTTCAAAATATCAATTATACCTTTTGGTGGATTTAATACACCAAATTTAAAATGACATTTTATAAAAAAACCAGTGTTTTGGTCTTAATTTATTTTTTATTGGGTAACATTTCCTATTCAAAAATTAATTTTCAAATTGTAATGAAAATAAACAATCAAATAGTTACCTCTTTTGATATTGAGAAAGAAAGTAACTATCTTCTGGCCCTCAATCCAAAATTAAAAGAAGTCAATAGAGATGAGTTACTAAAACTTGCTAAAAGATCAAAGATAAAGGAAATGATAAGAAAAAGTGAAATTCTTAAATATAAAGAATTAAATTTAGAGAATGACCAGATAACTAATGTTTTAAAAAATATTATACAAAATTTAAATTTTTCGAGTCAAGCACAATTAGAAAACTACCTAAAAACTTTTGATGTATCTATTAATGATTTAAAAAAAAAAATTGAAATTGAAAATGAGTGGAAAAATTTAATATATGCAAAGTATTCTAATAGTGTGAAAATTGACAAAGCTGATCTAATAAACAAAATTGAAAAATTTAGTAAAGAAAAATTCACATTTGATTATAATCTGTCAGAAATTCTTTTTAATAAAAATCAGAATATTTCATTAGAAGAACAATCAAAAATGATATTGGAAAGTATTGAGATTAATGGTTTTGAAAATACTGCTAATCTATATAGTATTTCTGACAGCTCCAAAGTAGGTGGTAAAATTGGATGGATTAAAAAAAATAATCTATCATTAGAAATAAATCGTGAGCTGGATAAATTAGAGGTAAATTCATTTAGTCCTCCTATTAAAATTGGTAACAATTATCTAATTTTAAAGATAAATGAGATTAAAAAAATTCCTGTTAAAATTGATAAACAAAAAGAACTTGATAAGATGATTATGATTGAAACTTCAAAACAATTAGACAAATTTTCAAGTATTTTCTATAATAAGATTAAACTTAATAGTAATATAAGTGAATTTTAGCCCAATTTTAATAGTTCCGGGAGAAAGAAAAAGTATTTTTTTCGAGATTTTTTTTAAGTCTCTAAAATTAAAGTCTATTTCTAGTCCTTTAGTTCTAATTTGTGATAAAAAAAATTTAGATAAGGAGAAAAAAAAATATAGATTTAATAAATATATAGAAGAAATCAAATTAGATCAAATAAGTCATAAAAAATTTTACAAGAAAAAAATTTATCTTATTAACATAAAATACCTAAGTTCGAAATATTATGTACAAGAATGTTTTCGAGTAGCTTTTAAAATAATAAAGAAAGGTTATGCTTATAAGTTAATTAATGGACCAATTAATAAAACTAAGACTTTGAATAAGAAATATCTTGGTGTAACAGAGTTTGTTGCTAAAAATTTCAAACAAGATAAATTTGCAATGTTGATTTACAATAAAAACTTATCAGTTTGTCCAGTAACAACACATTTGCCCTTGAACTTAGTGGCAAAAAAAATTACAAAAAAAACAATTAAAGAAAAAATCATTATTATAAACGATTTCTATAAGAAAATTCTGGGTTTTAAACCAAAAATAGCTGTTTTAGGATTAAATCCTCATTGTGAAAGTATCCTTAAATTTAATGAAGATGAGGAGATTATTGGCCCGGTAGTAAGATTTTTTAAAAATAAAATCAATATAAAAGGGCCTTTTTCAGCAGATACAATATTTCAAAAAAATAATAGAAAAAAATTTGATATCATAGTTGGAATGTATCATGACCAAGTTTTGACACCAATAAAGACAATTTTTGAATATGATGCAATTAATATAACAATAGGGCTCCCTTTTTTAAGAGTTACACCCGATCATGGCCCTAATGAAAAAATGATTGGAAAAAATATTTCAAATCCAATGAGTTTAATTAGATCGTTAGAATTTTTGGATATAAGATGATTAAGGCTAAAAAAAGCCTCGGGCAAAATTTTCTAATAGATCAAAACGTAATTAACAAAATAGTAAATATTTTAGAATTAAAAGATAGAAATATTTTAGAGGTAGGTCCTGGCACCGGCAACTTAACTGAGGCAATTTTAAAAAAAAAACCAAAAAAAGTTATAGTAATCGAAAAAGATAACAATTTGGCTGAATTAATGAAAAATAAGTTTAAGGAGAGAATAAAAGTAATTAACCAAGATATTTTAAAAACCAATGAAAACTCTCTGAGTAATCAAATACTAACTGTTTTTGGTAATTTACCATACAATATTTCTACAGAAATCTTGATTAACTGGATATTAAACATTAAAGAGAGAATTTGGTTTGATTTTCTCATACTTATGTTTCAAAAAGAAGTGGCAGATAGAATAGTCTCTAATTTTGACTCTAAAAGTTATGGAAGATTAACAATTATGGCTAATTGGAGATTAAAAATTAAAAAAATTTGTGACGTAAAACCAGTAAGCTTTCAACCTAGACCAAAAATCGAAAGTTCTATTTTATTTTTTCAACCTAAAAAAAATTTTATTTCATTCAAAAATCCAAAAAATTTAGAAAAAGTTACAAGAATATTTTTTATGCACAGAAGAAAAATGATAAAAAAACCTTACTACCAATTATTTAACAAAGATAATAGTATCGCCTCAAAAATTGGGATTAAACTAAACTTAAGACCTCAAAATTTAAATTTTGAAACCTACTTTGAATTAACTAAAGAGTATGAGAGTTTAAGAGGTTAGTTTTTCAACGTGATTTCTTACATAATTGGGATCATAATCTTTTGATCCATTATTAATTTCTGCATTTATCAAACTTTTAATTTTTAAATAACAATTATCTAATTGATCATTTATGACTACATAATCATAGTTAATCCAATGAAGGACATCCCTTTCAAATTGTTGCATTCTTTCATCAACTATGAGTTTATCTTTCATGTCTCTATTTGATAATCTTTCAAATAGGATCTGTCTACTCGGAGGTAAAATAAAAAAAGTAATCAATTTATAATCTAACTTTTTATTCTTAATTTGATCAGCCCCCTGCCAATCGATATCAAATAAAACATTTTTTCCTTTATTTAGATTATCAATTATAGGTGTTCTCGTTGTTCCATAATAATTATTAAAAACTTTGGCATATTCTAAAAACTCTTGATTATTTATTAATCTTTTAAATTCTTTATCACTTACAAAAAAATAATCTTTATTTGGAACTTCCCCTGGTCTTGGTTGTCTTGTTGTGTGTGAGATGGAAATTTCAAAGTTATTTTGCTTTGATAGTAAATTAACTAATGTTGTTTTACCTGCTCCAGATGGAGAGGACAGAATAACCATTATCCCATCTTTTGATGAGGGCATTTAAAATTTATTAATTAGCTTTGCCTTCAATAAATTTGACTGCATCACCTACTGTTAAAATTTTCTCTGCTTCACTATCAGAAATTTCAGAGCCAAATTCTTCCTCAAAAGCCATGACTAACTCAACAGTGTCGAGACTATCAGCACCTAAGTCGTCGATAAAACTTGACTCCTCAGTAACTTTCGACTCATCGATTCCTAAATGATCTGCTACTATTTTTTTAACTTTACTTGAAACATCTTCTGACATTTTGATCCTTTTTTAATTATAAATCGTTATTAGTTTAATTACCTAGATTGTCAAGCCATATACATGCCCCCATTTACATGCAATGTTTCTCCATTTATATAATCGGACTGTGAAGATGCTAAAAAAATAACTGCATTAGCGACGTCTTCAGGTTCGCCTAACCTCGCTGAAGGTATTTTGGAAATAATAACTTCTTTAAATTTATCATCAATTTTATCTGTCATAGCTGTTTTTATAAAACCTGGCGATATACAATTAATGTTAATATTTTTTTTTGCATATTCTATTGCTAAACTTTTAGACATCGCGATAATACCCGCCTTTGAAGCTGTATAATTTGTTTGTCCTAAATTTCCAGTATGTCCAACAACTGAAGTAATATTTATAATTTTTCCTTTTTTATTTTTAAGCATTTTTTTTATTGCAAATTTACTTATTAAGAATGTGGAGGTAAGATTTATATCTATAACTTTTTTCCACTCCTCTATGCTCATTCGTATAGCTAAATTATCTTGAGTAATACCTGCATTATTAACTATACAATCAAGTTTACCTCCTAATTGTTTTGTAGCATCTTCAATAAAATTCTCTAAATTATCAGTTTGAGAGATATCAAACTTTAATGTTTGAATATTTTGAAATTTTTTTTTTAGTTCCTCCAACTTTTGATTTTTAGTTCCTGTAGCTAAAATATTAGCTCCAGCATCATATAACTTTTTAATTATAGAATTTCCTATTCCACCTGTTGCACCGGTTACTATTATGTTATTTTCTTTTAAATCATTCATAATTTTAAACTTTCTATATCTGATTGACTATTAATTGAAGAAATTTTTACGTTTTTGTCGATTCTTTTGACTAGACCAGAAAGCACCTTACCTGGGCCAATTTCAATGAATTGACTCACTCCCTTATTAATCATATTTAGTATACTTTCTCTCCATCGAACCCTTTTTTCAATTTGATTTATAAGCAAACTTTTTAAATCATCAATATTAGAAATTTCATCCGCAGTCACATTTGAAACTAAAATATTTTTAGATTGTTTAAAATTTATTTTCTGTAACTCTTTTGTCATCACCTCGGTGGCCTTACTCATTAAATTACAGTGAAAAGGTGCGCTCACTGGTAATTTGATATTCTTTATTTTTTTTTCTTTTAAAAATTCACTTAAGGTTTGTAAATCTCTTGTTTTAC
>CACKKE010000012.1 GCA_902600635.1 uncultured Pelagibacteraceae bacterium
AAAATACAGATTACTAAGAGATCAAAAAATCAAAGAAAGAGTTGAGGCGCTAGGTGTAAAACTTCAAGGTGACGAAGACAGAGAAACCTTATTAGAAAAAGAAAAAGAATATACATTAGCAAGACAAAAAGTTGAATTTGCACTTGAAAGTTTTTACAGAAGCGCAAGTAGTTTAGTATTTCAACTCAATAAAAGACATATTACACGAGATATGTCTATTTTTCGATGTATAGATAGACGATTTGAAACTGGAGAAGTTTTTATTAAATGGGACGAGTCATCAGATGATGAGTGGTTATTATTAATTTACATCAAAAATAACTCTCCAGATGAAGGAATTGTCATTGAAGATAAAACAAACCCTGAAAAAAATCTTTCCCATGAGTTTAGAAATGTAGACATCTTTAAAGCCTCAGACACCATGGTAGACTCTTTAACACAGCTTATTGCAAGGAAAAGAGCCAAAAATAATAATTAAACATTTATATTTAATTAGATATTATCTTATATGATTTTAGGATCTGCCTTTTTAATAATTTTATATTTAGTTTTCAGATACATTATTGCGTGGATCACATATTATAATAATTTAGACCCAAGACTTGGTGAAAGCACGTGGCGATTTACTTATGATTATCCAGTAGTTGGTGAGAGAGACATTTCTGATCTGGATGATAAGGATTTTGTTAGATTAAGAAGAAAAAAAAATAAAATTATATTACTAATGTACTCAATAGTCTTAGTAATGTTTGTATCCTCTATGTCTTTATTAAGTAAATTTTTATTATTTTTCACAAGTTAGATTTTTTAGTTGCTTTTTATTTTTTAAGTAAAGAAAAAAGGCTACTATTTCATATACAACTGAAAATATATTAAAGATGATTGGTAATTTAAAAAATTTATAGAGAAATTTATATTTTGGCATTTTTTTCCATAATAATAAAAATGCCTCTGCACCTCCTAAAACTTTCTCACCATCTTTGATATGAAGCCTTCTTAAAAGTTGTTTACTGTCTTTAGAAGTTTCCTTTTCAGCCAACTCATTATCTGTAATATCAACCCAATCGATTTCATCTATTTTTTCTTTTTTATAAAGATCAATTTCGGCCTTACAAATTTTACAAGAATTATTAAAATAAACTTTCATAATAAGTGAATTTATTACTAATTTGTCTCAGATATGTACATGCGTAAAATACTCTAGTTGAAAATTTTATGAAACAATCTATTTAATGTCTCATATGAGTAATTTCTTTGAAAAATCTGACGTATCTAGAAAAGAGGCTGAAAGTATTATTTCTGACACTTTGCAAAAATGTGATGATGGCGAATTGTATCTGGAAAATTCAAAATCTGAGTCGATACTATTAGATGATAACAAAATTAAAAATTCTAGTTATAATTCAGATTTAGGATTTGGTTTTAGAGCTATATCTGATGAAGTGGTTGCTTATTCTCACTCTAATGAGATTTCTAAAAACTCTTTAAAACAATCTTCAGAAAATTTAAAGTCAACTTTAAAATCTGTCAAAGGTACTTACAATCATGAAATTCCTAAATCAAATAAAAAGTATTATGACAATATTAATCCTATTGAGCAAAAATCTCTTAATGAAAAAATAAAAATATTGAACGATGTAAATGATTATTTACGATCTAAAGGTGATAAGGTTAAACAAGTTACAGCTAATTTTTTGGGAGAGCAAAAGTCTGTAGAAATAATTAGATCTGGTGGAGAGACTTTGTCAGATGTCCGTCCTTTAGTAAGATTTAATGTGTCAGTTATGGTGGAGAAAGATGGCAGAAAAGAAACAGGCGTATACGGTGTTGGCGGAAGACAATCTTATGACTCATTTTTAAAAGATGAAAATTGGAAAAGTGTTTGTGACGAAGCTTTAAGGATAGCATCAGTAAATTTAGAGAGTAAACCCGCGCCAGCAGGAGAGATGAAGGTTGTACTCGGACCTGGGTGGCCAGCAATATTAATTCATGAGGCTGTTGGTCATGGTTTAGAAGGAGATTTCAATAGAAAGAAAACTTCAGCATTTCATAATCTGATGGGCCAAAAAGTTGCAAGTGAAGGAGTTACAATTATTGACGACGGTACTATTGATAATAGAAGAGGCAGTCTTACAATTGACGATGAGGGAACACCAACAGAAAAAACTGTTTTAATTGAAAATGGAATTTTAAAAAATTTTATGCAAGACAGGCTCAATGCACGTTTGATGAAAACAAGATCTACTGGTAGCGGAAGAAGAGAAAACTATAGACATATAGTTCTACCAAGAATGAGAAATACGATGATGCTAAGCGGTAAGCAAACCCAAGAAGAAATGATTAAGGCAGTCGACAAAGGTATTTTTGCAGTAAGTTTTGGTGGTGGACAAGTTGATATTACATCTGGAAAATTTGTATTTAATTGCACTGAAGCTTATGAAATTGTTAATGGCAAAATTGGATCACCAATTAAGGGTGCAACATTAATTGGAGACGGTCCTTCAATTTTAAAAGAAGTTTCTATGGTAGGCAATGATATGATGATGGACCCTGGAATTGGAACATGTGGTAAAGCTGGACAGGGTGTTCCCGTAGGTGTAGCACAGCCATCTATATTAATAAATAAGATGACTGTGGGTGGTACGAAACTTTAAATGGTTAAAGATCAAGAATTTTTAGAAACAAAAGCATCATATTGTTTAGGTTTAGCAAAGAAATTAGGTGCAACAGACTCAAGTGTGATTGTAAAGAACTCGATTTCTGAAACTGTAAATTTTAGAAATAAAAAATTAGATGAGTCTAATAGATCAGATGATCTAGGCCTAAGCATCACTACGTATATTGGTAAAAAAAAATCATCAGTATCTTCCTCTAATTTGCTTAATGACAATTTAAATATTTTGATTGAAAAATGTATTGAGACTACAAAAAATACACCTGAGGATGAATTTAATTCTTTACCGGATAGAGATTTATTTGCAAAAGAAGCTAAAGACCTAAATCTTTATGATGAAACTCATATAGAAAATAATCAAAAAATAGATTATCTAAAAAAATTAGAAGTTGCAGCTTCCAACGATAAAAAAATTGTTAATACTGAGTCTAGTTTTACTCAAAATAAATCTAATTTTGTTTTAGCTAACAGCGAAGGTTTTTGTGATGGTTACAAAACATCTTCATTTACAGCTTCAAGTGTAACAGTTGCAAAAGATGAAAAAAGCATGGAAAGAGATTATGAATACTCTAGTAAATGTTTTCTTAAAGACCTAGATGATGCAGATGAATTAGGCAATTTAGCTGCTAATCAAACCATTAGAAAATTAAGTCCAAAAAAAATTGGGAGTGAGAAAATTGCTATAATTTTTGATAAAAGAATAGCTAAGGGAGTATTAAGCACTTTTGCAAGTGCCATTTCCTCATCAGCAATATCAAGAGGAACTTCTTTTTTAAAGGATAAAGTTAATCAAAAAATATTCTCAGATAAAATTAATGTATTTGACAAACCTGATATGCTCAAAGGATTAGGCTCAAGAAATTTTGATAGTGAAGGGGTAAAAACCGACACACTTAAATTAGTGGATCAAGGAATTTTGAAACATTATCTGATTGATACTTACAATGGAAAAAAATTGAATCTTAAATCTAATGGAAGATGTGGAGGAACAAGTAATCTTTATTTTGAGAATGGAAATATTAATTTTAAAGATTTACTGAATTCACATTCAAAAAGTCTTTATATTACCGAAACCATAGGACATGGAAGTAATATTGTGACCGGAGATTATTCAGTTGGAGCAACCGGGTTTTTAATTGAAAATGGTGAGTTTAAATATCCAATAAATGAAATTACTATAGCAGGTAATTTTAAAGACATGTTTAAAAATATTACCTTAGCAAATGATTTAGAGTTCAAATACGCAACTAACTCACCAACCATGTTAATAGAGGGAATGGTTGTTGCTGGTAAATGAGTGAATTTTGTATAATTGGTTCTGGAATATCTGGATCCACAATTGCAAATCTTCTTAATAAAAAATATTCAGTAATTTTGTTCGATAAAGCAAGAGGTCCTGGGGGTCGTGCATCTTTTAAAAGACTAAAAGGCAAAACAGGCTTTGATCATGGCACTCAGTATATTTCACCAAAAACTAAGGAATTTAAAAAATTTACTAAAGATTTAATAAAAAAAAGAATTTTAAAAGTATGGAGAGGCAAACATGTTTTTCTTAATTCAAAAAAAAAAGAGGATAAAAAACATTTAAAAGTAATTGGTAAAAACGGAAATAATGATATTAGCAAACATTTGCTAAAGAAAATTAATTGCAACTATCACAGTGAATTAAAAAAAATCTATTATAAAAATAAACTCTGGCATTTGTTATTTGACGATGGAAAATTAAGATCCTTTAAAAACTTAATTTTGACTTGTCCTTTTCCACAATTAAAAAAACTTTCTAAGAAATTTATTAATAACTCTTTTTTAAAAAAATCAATAAAAATGGATGCAAATATTACTACTATGATTGCAATAAAAAAAAACAAGAATTCAAATAGTAGCTATCTTTTTGAAGACTCAATTCTGGGCTGGGCAGGAAATGAAAACTCAAAAAAAAGATTTAAATCAAAATATGATTTATGGACTCTTCAAAGTACATTTAAATGGGCAAATAAAAAGATTAATAAAAACAAGAATTACAAAAAAGAAAATTCACAAATTATGATCGATAAATTTTTTAAACTTTCAAATATCAAAAAAACAAAGATTTATTATTCACTTAATCACGGTTGGCGGTATTCTTCAAATTCGAGACCATTTAAAATTAAGAGTTTTTGGGATCCTAGGAAAAGATTGGGTGTTTGTGCTGATTGGTTTGTAGGACCTAGATTAGAGTCAGGATGGATAAGTGCACATGATTTATTTAGAAAAATCTCAAGAGAAATTAATTAAAATTCCTTAATTTATATTCCCAGTTACCCATTCTTGAATAGGATACTTTTAATATCATTAAATTTTTACGATCATACCAAATGTCAAAATCTAATCTTTTATCTTTCGGTATACTCATGTCTTTAGATTTCAGTGTAAAATGATCAACATCATAAACTTTTCCATAAAGATCTATTTTTTCTTTACCTAAAAAAGTTACAACTTGATCCTTAATACTTCCTGAGATAGGACTTATTTGAGAACTCGCTTGTAAAATTTTATGATTCCACCAATTTCCAATCACGTTATCAGTTGAGGCTTCTCCATTATATGAAGAGCCTTTGATATTAAATTTTTTATTTTTTTGATCAAATGATAAATAAACAAACTTCTTTTTGTCATTTTGTAAAGTTTTAGAATTATAAGAAACTAATTGATCTTTGAAATATTTTTCCTCGCTATAACCCTCAACTTGGAAAACTGTTGTACCCAAAAGTTTAACTGCAAACTTAATTTGATTAGTAACAATAGTTTCTGATCCATTTCTATTGAAAAAATAATGATTATAGCCAATAAGCTCACCATTTCGAAAAATCTCCATCTCAATTTTGTTGTATTTAATGTAATGTCCAATATGAGCGATTGAATTTGTTGGATAAATAAAAAGAAATAAAATGACTATAATTTTTTTCATTTAACAACTAGTTTAATAGACTTTATTAACAATAGAAATAACTTATTAAAATGTTTTTAAAAATTAAGAAAATACCAAGGGTTAATTGGAGTTCAGATAAGCCTTATAATTTTAAACCAAAATTCTCTACATTCTTTTTTTTATGTTTTGGGTTGATGTTATTTGGTCTTGGAGAAGGTCTATTAATTGTATCTTTTACTGGTGCTTCTCCATGGAGTGTTTTAGCTCAAGGTATTTCTTTAAATGTTAATTTGAGTATAGGAACAATAACATTTTTGATAAGTGTTGCAGTTTTAATTTTGTGGATACCGCTTGGTCAAAAACCAGGGATGGGGACAATACTTAATGCAATCATTATTGCGCTGATGATAGATCTTTGTATAAAATTTGTTCCAACCCCATCTAATTACTTTTATCAATTAATTCTGGCAATAATTTCAGTAATAACTGTTGGAATTGGTGGAGGTATTTATCTCGTATCTAATCTTGGAGCTGGACCAAGAGATGGTTTGATGATTGGTCTCCAAAAAAAAACAAATTTACCAGTTGCTGCCGTAAGAGCATTTTTAGAAATTTCTGTTGTGAGTATTGGATGGTACTTAGGTGGAACTGTGGGTGTGGGAACTTTATTATTTGCTTTTGGTATCGGTCCTTGTGTTGCCTTAGGCCTATATTTAGTTAATAAAATTTTCGATTAGGCTGCAGCGCCTGATTTTTCACTTCTTTTTCTTTCGTGTGGATCGAGAATGGCTTTTCTTAGTCTACAAGAGTCTGGAGTGATTTCTAAAGCCTCATCAGTATTTAACATGCTTAATTGCTCTGCGATGGACATTTTTCTTACTGGTGTTAGAACGACATTTTCATCTGTACCTTGTGTTCTCATATTAGTTAATTTTTTACCCTTCATAACATTAATAATCATATCTCCAGGTTTAGGAGATAATCCCACAATCATACCCGGATAAACAGGATCATTATGAGTTACAAACATCTCTCCTCTAGCCTGTAAATTAAATATTGCAAATGCAACTGCTTTTCCTTGTTCCATTGAAATAAGTGCACCATTTCTTCTACCCTCCATTTCACCCTCAAATGGTCCATACGCATGAAAAATTCTGTTTATTACGCCATTACCTTTAGTAAGTGTCAGAAACCGACTTGTGTATCCCATTAAACCTCTTGTTGGTGCATGAAAGATTAATCTTTTTTTATTTTTACCAGTATCTTTTAATTCTATTAATTTGCCTTTTCTTCTATTCATGGAGTCAATAATTTTTGATGAATGTTCTTCATCTAGGTCCATAGTTATTTCTTCTATTGGCTCAAGTTTGCTACCATTTTCATCTTTTTTATAGAGAACTTTTGGGGGACTGACAGTCATTTCAAAACCTTCTCTTCTCATCTGAGTGAGTAAAATTTCTAACATTAATTCACCTCGACCGCTTACAACAAAAGAATCGTTACCTTCATTTTCTGTAAAAGTAATTCCAACATTATTCTGTGCTTCTTGAAGCAATCTATCTCTTATTTGAGTGCTTGTAAGTTTTTTACCCTCAGTTCCTGCAAGAGGAGATGTGTTTACGGTAATGGTAATAGACATTGTTGGTGGATCGATTGGAGTAGCTTTGATAGGATCATTCACCTCAAGATCACAAATTGTGTCAGCAACATTTGCTTTTTCTAAACCAGCGACAACTACAATGTCTCCCGCCTCACCGATTTCGATTGGTACTTTTTTTGTGCCCTCATATCTAAAAATTTTAGTAAGTCTTCCTTCATCCACTTTTTCACCCTTTAAATTTATTGCCTTGATTGATTGATTGGCTTTTGCAGTTCCTTGAGCAATTCTTCCGACTAAGCTTCTACCTAAGAAATTGTCTGCATAAAGAAGAGTAGACAGCATTGCAAAAGGTTTTGTTTTATCAAGTTCAGCAGGTTTTACATGATCAATAATTTGATCTAATAAAGGATTTAAATTTTCCCTTGGACCATCAATTTCTTTATCAGCCCAACCGGATCTTCCACTTGCATATAAAACTGGAAAGTCTAGTTGATCTTCATTTGCATCTAAACTTACAAATAAATCAAAAGTCTCATCTAAAACTTCATTAGCTCTTTGATCTGATTTGTCTAATTTGTTGATTACAACAATTGGTTTTAAACCTTGTTTTAGAGCTTTAGATAAAACGAATTTTGTTTGAGGCATAACTCCTTCAGCAGAATCAATTAAGAGCAATGCACCATCTGCCATGCTTAAAACTCTTTCAACTTCTGCTGCAAAATCTCGGTGACCTGGTGTATCAATAATATTTATTCTCGAATCTTTCCAATTAATTGATGCAGGTTTTGCTAAAATTGTTATTCCTCTTTCTTTCTCAAGTTCACCCGAATCCATTAATCTTTCGTCAACGACTTCATTTTCCCTAAAAGAGCCGCTTTGTTTCATCAGATTATCAATTAAGGTAGTCTTTCCGTGATCAACGTGTGCAATTATAGTGATGTTCCTAATATCTTTGCTCATAAATCCTGGCTCTTATACCTTAAAAATTTTTTTTGAAAACTTTAAAAAAACCAATAAATATTAGGATTTTGAACAAAATATGTTGTTATTTTGTTTTTTTTGCCTTTTCCCTTTTTAATCTTCTTTTTTCTTTAAGGGTAAATTTAGGTTTTTTATTAACACTTGAATCCTTGAACGATTTCCCACTGTATCTTTTTGACATAGTATTATTTTAATATTTCCAAAAAAAAGGCCATCAAAAGATGGCCTTTAAATTTTTTATATTTGAGGTTGGGTTACATTCTCATACTGGTTTCTAATAATACTTGATTTACTTAACATTTTGAAAATTCCTTCATCACTCTTCATCACTATTTAAAGCAATTTCAAAGCAATTCAAAAGATAAGTCTACTAAACAAAGTTTTAAGTCTTAAAATTGCCTTCATTAAGAGTTATATTCTTAATTGTTAAAGTTTATTTTCAAAACTTTAAATAACCCCAAAATATGCAACAATTAGAACTGTTTGATTTCAGAAGAGATATTCTTTTTGAAAGAGATAATCAAATCGCTCATTTTTATGATGTCCTTAAAGAAACTAATGACGGAATAAGTTATGCTGAACATATAGATCCCAAAAAAAAATTCTCTATATGTGGCATGGATTATGAAGAGTACGTTGATGTTAAAAAGAAATATTTAAAGGGTTTGACTTATGATCAAATACTCAACTACTTAAAGAAATTTAAAAAGGAAGAAAGATTAGAAAAATATAAAATCTTACTTAAATTTAGAAACATACCTTTTGATGCTGATTTATTTACCTGGAATAGCGATTAATCAAATTTAGACCGATATACTCACATCTGTGCGTATAACGCCTTAAATATAAATTTTTTAGATTTCTAATAAATTTTTATTATTTATTAACCATTTTTTTGGATGATTAATATCATCATACATAGATTTTAAATATGACCAAAATCTTGGGGAATGATTATGAATTTTTGTATGCACTAGTTCGTGCAGGACAACATATTTAATGATTTTTTTTGGTGCCATAATTATTTTCCAATTGTAAAAAATACTTCCTGTTGAACTACAACTGCCCCAACGCGATCTGTAATTACGAACTTTTACAGATTTAAATTCTAAACTGTATTTTTGCGACAATTCTTTAGTGATTTCTTTTAGATATTTATCAGCATTTTCAAAATACCAATTTTTTAATAATCTTTTAATTTTATCATCTTTAGTATGTGGTTTAATATTAAGTGTTAAATACTTATCGCTTAATTTAACATTATATTTTTTACCTTTAGTTACCTTTAATTTATAATGTTTACCTAGATACATAAAATCTTCACCACTTACATAATCTTTTTTTCTAAGTGGTAATATTTCATCTACTTTTGATAATTTATTTTTAATCCATTTAGATTTAGATTTTATAATCTTATCTAATTTTTTTTTATCTAAATGTTTGGGAACCAAAACTTTAACCAAACCTCTTTCAACTTGAAATGAAACTGTTTTTTTTCGATCTGTTCTTTTTATGTTAATACTGAAATTATGCATACTTATGCCTAGCAAGATCCATAAAACTTTCAGTTATATTATTAATTAAATCCTGATCAGAATGATCGGTTTGTAAAATTAAATCATTAATTTTTCTCTTTAATCTTCTAATCTCATCAGGTTTATTAAAGAAATCAACTATTTGAGAAACTTCATTTAAATATGCTACTAATTCAGATGCAATTTTTTTTGCATCTTCGTATGGAACTTGATCCTCATCAAAATGTTTTTCCAATACTTCAGTATAGAGATTGTAAAAAGGTAACTCTGCATTTGTCAGTCCCTCTGGTGGTGTTGGTTCATTCATACATTCTTCTTTAAACAGTAATAATTGTCGTGCTTGCTCCTCCCAATTGTCATAATATTTTTGAATAATTTCTTCTAATCGTTCAGATAACTTTCTGTAGTAAGCAGGATCATCGTTTAATGAAACTGTTATATGATGACGAATTGCATTTTTGATTTCTACTGCTCTCATTTTTGGATTTTCTGTTTTGGCAACTTCTTCTTTAAATTTTGGATCAAGAAGATTGATTGGAGGTATTTTCGGATCTACTCCAGATGCTAATATATTTTCCTCAATAAGTTTTTTAACTTTCTCACCAGCATCTATGATATTTAATTGTTCATCTCTGTAAGTATTTCTTGCTCCATGAACTATTTTTCCTAATAATTTAAGATCTCTAAGATATCTATTTGCATATGGATCAGGAAGTACAATATCCATCAATTTTGCAAATTTTCTAAAACTCAATTCAAATTGCTGACGAACATCTTCTTTTTCAAGAACCAAGATACATTCTTCTAAATCTTCTAAATCTCTATCTTTAAAATATTCTAAAACTTTATTGTATGCTCGATCTAATTTGGGGATCTCATCTTTTAATTCTTTTAATGCTCCTTGAACATCATTTTGAGTAAATTGATCTAATGCACTTGTCAGATAACTTGCAAGTCCATAATAATCTACAACGAAACCTCTTTGTTTTCCTTCTTTGGGTCTATTTACTCTTGCTATTGCTTGTAATAAACTATGATCCATAATCTTTCTATCAAGATACATAACTTGACAAATTGGTGCATCGAAACCTGTCAACAACATATCTTTTACAATTATAAAATGACATTTTGACTCACTTAATTTTTGTTCTTTAAAATCTTTAATAATTTTTTTATGCTCATTACTATCAGTATACTTTCTTATATCTTCAGGATCATTATGATCTCCTGATATCACCACATTAGAACTTGGAGCATTCAACTCATCTAAGATATTCTTATATAAAACAGCAGCATGGCGACTTGAAGTTACGATCATTGCTTTAAAACCATTTGGTTGAATTTTTTCTCTGTAATGTTTAATTATATCTAAACAAACCCATCGTATTCTTTTTGGTGCTTCTAATACTGCTTTTTCTATCCCATACTTTCTCTTAATTTCATTTTTTTCTTCTTCTGTTTTGTCTGAAAAGTATTCTTCAAAAAGATTATCAAGTGATTCTCCTTCGACTCTAGTTTTTACTTCTCTACCTTCATAAAGGATTTGAAGTGTTGCACCATCTTCTACAGATTGTTCTATTGTATATTTGTCAATATAATCTCCAAACTCGCTAGTCGTTAATTCACTCTTTAATAATGGAGTTCCTGTGAATGCAATTTTTGCTGCATTAGGTAAAACTGTATTTAAAACCATTCCAAATGTTCCGTACTGAGTTCGATGCGCTTCATCTATTAAAACTACTATCTTTTCTGAGTCATTTAGTGACTTTAAATTCTCACCTTTTATTTCTTGAAATTTTTGAATAGTGCTTGTGATAAGATCAGAAGAGTCTTTAGAAATTAATTCTCTTAAATCTTTAACAGAGTCTGCTTGAAGTACACTTTCATCTTGAGTATTTTGAAAAGTACTTGTTAATTGTGAGTCTAATTGTGTTCTGTCAGTAATATACAATAATTTGTATTTTTTAAGTTCCTCATTTCTTCTAATGACTTGTGCAAGAAAAACCATTGTTAATGATTTTCCTGATCCCTGAGTATGCCAAATCACGCCACCTTTTTCTTTTTTATTTTTTCCTTTAGTTATTTTTTCAACAGTCTTATGAACTGCACGATACTGCTGATATCTAGTAATTTTTTTTATAGTTTTACCTTCAACTACTTCAAATATTATAAAATTACGAATGATGTCTAAAAAATTCTTATGATTAAATATTCCTTCTAATGAAATTTCTTGAGAACTATTATTCTTAAAATCTTCAATATTTTTTGGATAAGTATCTTTCCATTCTAAATAATGTTCATATCTTGAGGAAATTGTTCCAAGTCTTGCTTGTTTACCATAAGTAGAAACTAGAATTTGATTAAAATAAAATAATTTTTCAGCACCCTCATTCTCTTCTGGTTTTCTGTTATTGCAATAACGAAGTAGTTGATTAATTCCTGCCTCCATTGGATTTGTAATAAAAGGAGATTTGCATTCAATAACTGCAAGAGGAAGACCATTAACAAACAAAATAATATCGGGAATTATATTTTGATTTATTCCAGCAACTTTAAATTGGTTGGTTATTAAAAATTCATTATTTTCTAAGTTTTCAAAATCAATAATTTTAACTGTGTGACTTTTTCTTTCTCCTTCAAGATTTTGTTCAACAGAAATATATTTTGTAAGTTTTTCATATATTTTTTGATTTGCCTCCATCAAATTCAAGTTTGTAATTTGAGTAAATTCTTTAACAATTATTTTAATATTATCGTCACTTATCCATGGATTAATTTTTTTAATTGATTTTGAGAGTTTATTTTTTAAAACAACATGTTTGAAAGATTTTCTCTCATCAGACTCGTCTGGAGACAGTTTGTTTCCTTCTAAGTAATTCCAATTAAGTTTTTTTAATTGATCAATTGCAGGTAATTCAACTTTAATCAATTCATCATTAGACATATTATTTTACCTTGACTCTAACTTCGCCTGTCAGAAGATCTTGCATCAGGGATTTTTTTAGTGATTGAGTTTGAAATAATTTTTTTTTTTGTAAATATAATTTTTGATCAATACTTTTGAAGACTTCGATTATCTTATATTGTTCATTAATTGGGGGAAGTCTGAGAAATAAATCTTTTTGTGCAGTTATCCCAATATAATTTCTAGTAGACTGACCAGATAACCTTTTAAGTTCACTCTGAAAAATATCAGATTGGAACCAATAAAAAAGGTAAATGTTACTCAAAATTGAAGTATTTCCAACCCGATAATATGTAACTTGGGGGGTGCACATAATTTCAAGAGTATTCTTTTTAACAATCGCAGTCTCTCCAATAGTTGCTTTATGCGTGAGTAAAATATCCCCTGGAACAGCAAACCCAATTCTTAATTTCTTGTAAATTCTTTCTGGGATGTAACTAATATTGGTCAAATCGATTTCACCCTCTATTAAGTCTCTTGCCATTACGAACGGTATCCCCCTTTCTGTGAAGTCTGATGCCTTCGGGTGTTGAGCGCCATGATTTCCATCCTGAATTTCTTTAATAATTTTTAATTTTAATGCATTTCCAAATGTTATTTCCTTCCAACTTTTAGGAATTTTCCCCAACTCACTGACTTCAAATTTTATGTGACCAATGCCTTTAGTCAGCAAATCATTTATTGTTGCTTTCCTAAGGTCTTGAAGTTTATCAATTTTTGATTGAATTTTTTTAATCACTTCATCAACAGAGGAGAGAATTGATGCGATTTTGTTTTGCTCTGGGAGAGGTGGGAGAAGTAATTCTATTTCACCAAAAATACCATTCATCAATTTTGGGTTGCCCACATATGAAACATGTTTTTTTGCAACTGATGAAAGATATTCTGCCACAAAACGCATATTCAATTTAAAGACACCTGTGTTACGAAGAGTTCCACAGACATTAGTACAATTAAATTTTCCAGTTCGATAAAAAACTGTTCCAGCATACGCTCCGTCAGTCGTCCAAGTAATATATTCGCCTTCAAAATCAAAAGTTCGTATACTTCCCATTTTTCCATTATTTGTCGATTGAGATGAAAATACAGGATATGGACCAAAATTGTCTCGTATTTCATCCTTACTGATTACTCTACCTCTTCCTATTTCAAACACCTTGTTGACTAATAAATTTTTCCACCCTTCAGGAACTCTCTCACTCATACCCAAGTTCCTTTAGATAATTCCACATAATCTCTTCAGATTTTTTTAATTCCTTATCTATTTCATTTAATGAAACTTGATACTTATCCCACCATCTTTCAAATTGATTGATGATAGATTGATCTTTGGTTCCAATATAATCTCTAATCTGTTCTTTGTTTTTAATCTCAGTTTTAAAAATGTAATATTCATTATCTTTTCTTACAAAGACACATGAGACATCCATTCCATCTAAAGTTTCCTGTATATAATCATCTTCAACCTCAGAGACAGGAATACCACCACTTAGGACTGCCTTCACATCAAACTGCTCTGGTGGAGGTGTGGTATCTGCATATCTTCGAATATTCAAGTTGAAGTCATTTTTTTGTATCTCATCCATCGAAACAACTTTGGAATATCTTTTTTCATCCTTAAATGTCTCATAGACATTCAAAATATGCTGAATATTGCTTTCTGTTAATCTATTCTGATTTTTTATCTCCTCATATTCTAACTCTCCATTGATGAAAATGACTTTGTCTTTTCTTTCGACGGGTTTCTTTTTATTAATAATCAGAAGTATCGCAGGAATACTTGTTCCATAAAATAACCCTGAAGGAAGTCCAATCACTGCTTCTAACAAATCATCATCTAAAATACCCTTACGAATTTTTTTTTCACCAGCACCTCGAAACAGAACTCCGTGAGGAACAACGACACCCAACTTTCCTTCTGCATTTAATGAAGCGATCATATGTTGAACAAATGCTAAGTCACCAGTATCTTTTGGTGGTGTGCCATATGGAAATCTACCAAAACTATCATTATCTGCTTCTTCTTTCCCCCATTTTGCAAGTGAGAAAGGAGGGTTTGCAATAACACGATCAAATGTCATTAATTCACCATTGTTAAGATGTTTAGGTTCTCTTATTGTATCTCCTTTTTTAATATCTGCATTGAACACAGAATGTAAAAACATATTAATTTTACAAATTGCCCAAGTTCCTAAATTATCTTCTTGTCCATATAATGAAATATTTCTTGGGTCATCATTATTTTCAATTAAATATTGTCTAGATTGAATCAACATTCCCCCTGAACCACAAGTAGGATCATAAATACGCATTCCAGATTTTGGTTTAATTAATCGAACAAGAATATTAACCACTTCTGAAGGAGTATAAAATTCACCACCTTTTTTACCTGCGCTATCAGCAAACATTTTTATTAAATATTCATAAGCAGACCCCATTAAATCTGGATTTTCAAAATCTGAATTTCTTAATCTGTATTTTCCAAAGTGTGAAATTAAATCTCTTAATTTTTTATCTGAAATTTTATCTTTTTTATTAAAATCAATTGAAACTAAAACTCCTTCGAGCACAGTATTTGTCTCTTCTATCTCCTCAAATGCCTTATTAAGTTCTTCACCAATGTTATGTTTTAAGTCTTTAATATGATCCCAATGTGCTTTCTTAGAGATAAAAAAAGTATCATACTCAATTGGATTTTGTGCTAATTCTTCTGCCTGTTTTAGAGTTTTTTTCTTATCTAAAAATTTTTTTATTATCTTTTCTTTTTCTTCATCAAATGTGTCAGAAATTCTCTTTAAAAACATTATTGAAAAAATATATTCTTTAAATTCTGAGGCATCCATTTTACCCCTTAGAATATCTGCTGCCCCCCAAAGAAATGATTCTAGTTGTTGAAGCGTAATTTTTTTAGACATAATTCATTATGCTACAATTAATTTAACTTTCCCAGTTATAGTTGCTAATGAGACTATAACATCGTCAAATGCTTCATCATTCCTTCATCATTCCTTCATCACTAATGATTTTCGTATAGATAAAAAAAAAGGGCAGTAAAAACTGCCCTTTTTGAATTTTTGTTTGAGATTAATGAGGGATTACATTCCCATTCCACCCATTCCTCCCATGCCACCCATGCCACCCATTCCTCCAGGCATTCCAGCAGGTGCTGCATCTTTTTCTTCAGGTTTGTCAGCTATCATAGCTTCAGTTGTTACCAATAATCCTGAGATAGATGCTGCGTCTTGTAAAGCAGTTCTAACAACTTTTACAGGATCAATAATACCTTTTGCGAACATATCACAATACTCTTCGTTTTGTGCATCATAGCCATGTGTTTTTTTATTCTGTTCTAAAAGTTTACCTACAACTACTGATCCGTCCACACCAGCATTTTTTGTAATTTGTCTAATAGGAGCCTCTAATGCTCTTCTTACTAAATCAACACCAGCTTTTTGGTCTTCACCTTTAGCTTTAACTTTTTCTAGATCTTGAGCAGCATAAAGTAATGCACAACCACCACCAGTTACTATACCTTCCTCAACGGCAGCTCTTGTTGCATTTAAAGCATCTTCTACTCTATCTTTTCTCTCTTTAACCTCAACTTCTGTTGCACCACCAACTTTAATTACTGCAACACCACCAGCTAGTTTTGCTAATCTCTCTTGCAGTTTTTCTTTGTCGTAGTCTGAGGTTGTTTCATCAATTTGTTGTTTGATTGAAGAGCATCTAGCTTCTATATCTGATTTTTTACCAGAACCATTTACTATAGTGCTGTTATCCTTATCAACTTTAATCTTTTTACAAGAACCCAAATCATCAAGTTTAACATTTTCAAGCTTAATTCCTAAATCTTCAGAAATAACTGAGCCACCAGTAAGAATTGCGATATCCTCAAGCATAGCTTTTCTTCTGTCACCAAATCCTGGTGCTTTTACAGCCACAACTTTTAAACCACCTCTTAATTTGTTTACAACTAAAGTAGCTAATGCTTCACCCTCAACATCTTCAGAAATAATCATTAATGGCCTTCCTGCTTGAACAACTGCCTCTAATAGAGGAACCATTGGTTGTAGGTTTGTTAATTTTTTTTCGTGTAATAGAATAAAAGGATTTTCTAATTCAGTTGTCATTTTATCACTATTCGTAATAAAGTATGGAGATAAATATCCTCTATCAAATTGCATACCCTCAACAACATCTAATTCTGTTTCAATTCCTTTATTTTCTTCAACAGTGATAACACCTTCATTACCAACTTTTTGCATTGCTTTTGAAATCATAGTGCCGATTTCTTTATCACCATTTGCAGAAATAGTTCCAACTTGTGCAATCTCATCACTATCTTTAACTTTTTTAGCTGATGACACAAGATTTTGTTTTACTACATCAACTGCAGCATCAATTCCTCTTTTTACATCCATAGGGTTCATGCCTGCTGTTACATATTTTACACCTTCTTTTACAATAGCTTGTGCAAGTATGGTTGCAGTTGTTGTTCCATCACCAGCCTCATCATTAGTTTTGCTAGCAACCTCTTTAACCATCTGAGCACCCATGTTTTCAAATTTATCCTCTAGATCAATTTCTTTTGCAACAGATACACCGTCTTTTGTAATTCTTGGAGCACCGTAAGATTTATCCATAACTACATTTCTTCCTTTTGGTCCTAATGTAACTTTAACCGTATCAGCTAGTATGTTTACTCCTCTGATCATTGCTGCTCTTGCTTCTGCATCAAATTTTACTACTTTTGCCATTTTATTTTCTCCTTTAAATTAAATTACTTGCTTGAGATACCCATAATGTCTGACTCTTTCATTATACTATATTCTTTTCCATCAATTTTGACTTCGGTTCCTGACCATTTGCCAAATAAAACTTTATCCCCAACTTTTACATCCATTGGTATTTTTTTGCCATCCTCAGTTTTTGCACCACCACCAACTGCTACTACTTTACCTTCTTGAGGTTTTTCCTGCGCTGTATCAGGTATGATTATTCCACCAGCAGTTTTTTCACTGCTATCTAAAACTTCAATTAAAACTCTATCGTGTAACGGTCTAAATTTCATAAATTCTCCTTATTAATATGGTCTTCATATAGAGATTGGCCTTACTATTTCAAGATATAGTTAAAAATTAGTTGATCAAAAAATATAGGAATTTGAGGGTTTTATGGTTTATAGATTAATTTGATGACTAAAAATTTAGATAAAGAGGGTCTAAGTTCTATAGCAGACAATTATCAGCTATTTTATGTTGACTTATGGGGAGTGGTCCATAACGGGGTTACTCTACATCTTGAAGCGATAAAGGCGCTTAAAGAAATCAATAAAAAAAGAAAGGACTATATTCTACTTACAAATGCACCAAGACCCAATCATGCAGTTAAGTCTTTTTTAGAAAGACTAGGCATGGAAAAAGAAATTAGAGATCATGTTTTTACCTCTGGTGAGGCAGCTCTCGTTTATTTAAAGAAAAATCTGACTAATAAAACTTTTTTTCATGTAGGGCCACCGAGAGATTTTGATTTATTTAAAGATTTCAAAAAGATGAAATTAAATAACATAGATAAATCTGATTATATTTTGTGTACAGGATTATTTGATGATCATCATGAAGATTTAAAATATTATAAAAATTTGTTTGAAAAAAATATTAAAAAAAAAATGATTTGCACTAATCCTGACCTGATCGTTGACAGAGGAAACACTAGAGAATTTTGCGCTGGTTCAGTTGCAATGATTTTTGAAAAGATGGGTGGAAAAGTTGTTTACTTTGGTAAACCTTATCCTGAGGTTTATAATCAATCTACTGATAATAAGAATAAAAAGATTCTTTCTATAGGTGATAATTTAAATACTGATATTAAAGGAGCAAATCTTTTAAATTACGATTCTTTAATAATCTCAAATGGAATTCATAAAGATGAGATTAAAGAAAAAGGAATTGAAAAAGTTGCAAAATCTTACGAAGCAATTTGTAATTACATTCAATCAGAATTGAAATGGTAAAATTAAAAAAGATATATAAGAATTTTAATGTAAATAATAGACATAAAGATTCAATTATCTTGATTGGTAACTTTGATGGGGTCCATAGAGGACATCAAAAATTATTCTCATTAGCTAAGAGATATAAAAAAAAATATTCCTCAAAAATTGGTGTATTGACTTTTGAACCAATGCCAAAAATGTTTTTTAGTAAAAATTTAGATAATTTTCGAATTTCTAGTTTACAACAAAAAATTGATAATCTTAAAAATCTTAATGTAGACTTTATAATTATAAAAAAATTTGATCGAAAATTTTCAAAAATAAAATCGGTAATTTTCATTAAAGAAATATTAGGTAAAAAGTTAAAACCAAAATTCATTTTTGTAAGTAATAATTTTAGATTTGGGAATAAGAGGGAAGGTAACGTAAGACAGTTGATTAAATTTGAGAGAATGTGTGGTTATAAAGTGGTAAAACCACAACCATTGTTAACCAATAAGAAGATAGCATCATCATCTTTGGTAAGGAAACTTTTACAAAAAGGAAAATTAGAAAAAGCCAATAAAATTTTGAATAGAAATTGGTCAATCGTTGGAAAGGTTCAAAAGGGAAGACAAATAGGAAAAAAAATTGGTTTCCCTACTG
Source organism: uncultured Pelagibacteraceae bacterium (assembly GCA_902600635.1). Taxonomy (GTDB): domain Bacteria; phylum Pseudomonadota; class Alphaproteobacteria; order Pelagibacterales; family Pelagibacteraceae; genus Pelagibacter. The sequence continues at coordinate 19,304 of CACKKE010000012.1, forward strand.
CAAACATTGATATCAAAAATTATATTTTAGCCTGTCCTGGAGTATATGCGGTAAAAGTAAAATTGAGTGATAAAAATAATTACTTAAAAGGAATTGCTAATTTAGGCTATCGCCCAACATTTAATGGAAAAAAAATACTATTAGAGGTTCATCTATTTAATTTTTCTGGAAATCTTTATAATAAGTATTTAACAGTAGAGTTTAAAAAATTTATTAGAAAAGAAAAAAAATTTAAAAATGTTGAACAGCTTAGAAAACAAATTAAAACTGATTTATTGATAGCAAAAAAATAAAATGAGCAAATCACAAATTAATCTCCCCAAAACTGCTTTTTCGATGAAAGCAAATTTACCAACACGAGAACCAGAAATTTTGAAATTTTGGCAAAAAATAAATCTTTATGATGAATTAAGAAAATCGAGAAAAGGAGAAGAAAAATTTATTCTTCACGATGGTCCTCCCTATGCGAATGGTAATATACACATGGGAACAGCTTTAAATAAAATTCTAAAAGATATAATTGTGAGATTTCATCAAATGGACGGTAAAGACTCTGTCTATGTCCCGGGGTGGGATTGTCATGGTCTGCCAATAGAATGGAAAATTGAGGAACAATATAAAAAAAATAAAAAAAACAAAAATGAAGTACCAATCGTTGAATTTAGAAAAGAGTGCAGAGCCTTCGCAGAAAAATGGATAGATATTCATAAAGACCAATTTAAAAGGTTAGGAGTTGTAGGAGATTGGGATAATTATTATTCTACAATGAGCTTTGATGCTGAAGCTCAAATAGTAAGAGAATTAGGAAAGTTTTTAAAAGAGGGAAGTCTTTATAGAGGATATAAGCCTGTTTTATGGTCTACAGTAGAAAAAACTGCTCTTGCTGATGCCGAGGTTGAATATATGGATCATACTTCAGATACAGTTTATGTCTCGTTTCCAGTAAAAAAGTCAAAAATAAAAAATCTTTCTGACGCAGAAGCAGTTATTTGGACAACTACCCCTTGGACCATTCCTGCAAATAAAGCTTTAGCTTACAATAAATCTCTTAATTATGTTGTAGTTCAAGTAAACGAAAAAAGTGATTTTAAAAATAGAAAAATTATTGTTGCAAAAGACTTATTGAATAGCGTTTTGGAGGAATGTGAAATTAAAGATTATAAAATTGAAAATGAAATTTTAGGTTCAGATTTTGAAGGAACCATTTGTTCCCATCCATTTAAGAATTTAGGTTACGATTACAATATACCAATGCTTGAAGCAAAGTTTGTTACAACTGAACAAGGTTCAGGAATAGTTCATTGTGCTCCGAGTCACGGACCAGATGATTTTAATTTATGTTTAAACAATAACATTAAAGCGGTTGAAACTGTAGATGATGATGGAAAGTATACAAAACATGTTTTAAATTTTGAAGGTATTCATATCTTTAAAGCTAATCCAATTGTAATCGATAAGCTCAAAAGTGAAAAAAACTTATTATCTAATGGAAAATTAAGTCATTCATATCCTCATTCTTGGAGATCTAAGGCTCCCTTAGTTCATAGAGCTACACCACAATGGTTTATTTCTATGGACAGTCATAAATTGAGAGATAAAGCCTTAAAAGCGATTGATGAAACGAAATTTTATCCCTCAAAGGGTAAGGAGAGGTTGAGATCAATGATAGAAACAAGACCAGACTGGTGTGTTTCAAGACAAAGAGTTTGGGGTGTGCCATTGCCAATATTCATTTCAAAATCTGATGGTAAAGTTTTAGTAGATGATGACGTATTTGAGAGTATTGCTGCAATTTATGAAAAAGAGGGATCTGATTGTTGGTTTTCAGATGATCCTCAAAGATTTTTAGGAGACAAATATAAAGCAGATGATTTTATCAAACTTAAAGATATCGTTGAGGTATGGTTTGATAGCGGGTCAACCCACTCATTTGTTTTAGACAAAAGAAAAGATTTAAAGTGGCCTGCCTCAATGTATCTAGAGGGTTCTGATCAACATAGAGGATGGTTTCATTCTTCTTTGCTAGAGTCCTGCGGAACAAGGGACAAGGCACCTTTTGAGTCAATTCTCTCTCATGGATTCGTAGTTGATGGAAAAGGTTTAAAGATGTCTAAATCATTAGGTAATGTGATTGCGCCTGAGGATATACTTAAAAAGTATGGAGCCGATATACTAAGGATTTGGGTTGCCTCTTCTAATTATGCAGAGGACCTTCGAATAGATTATTCAATATTAGATCAGCATGCTGAGTCCTATAGAAAAATAAGAAATACATTTAGATATTTGCTTGGAAATCTTAACGATAATTTTGAACAAATAAATTTAGAAAAAATAAAAATTGAAAACTTACCTGAATTAGAGCAATTTATGCTTCATAAAATTTATAATTTAAATTCTAAATTTAACAAGTATTTCAAAGATTATGATTTTCATAATTTGTATAAAGAATTATTAAACTTTTGTACTGTAGATTTATCAGCTTTTTATTTTGATATAAGAAAAGATACTTTGTACTGTGATCCAATAAATTCTGAAAAAAGAAAATCTACACTTATATTGTTAAATGTCATTCTTAATTCTTTAATAAGATGGTTTGCACCAATCCTATCTTTTACAACTGAGGAGATTTACCAACTTATTTCAAAAAATAAAAAAAGTATTCATCTTGAAAATTTTTTAAATTTTCCTAAAAAGTTTAATAACTCTGGTCTTAACTCTAAATGGGAGAAATTGATTGAAATAAGAGATATCTGTAATCTTAGTATCGAGAAAAAACGAGCAAGTAAAGTTATAGGATCTAGTTTAGAGGCAGCATTAATTGTGAAATTAAATAATGAGAACCAAAAATTTTTGAAAAATATTGACCTTTCAGAACTTTGTATAACTTCCTCAGTTAAAATTGAGAATTCTGATACAAATGAGATAATTGCAGCAACAAGCAAAGCGATAGGAGAAAAGTGTCCAATATGTTGGAAAATCAGAAGCGCACCATGTGAAAGACCAAATTGTAAATAAAATGTTTAAAAAACATGTAGTAGATTTTTCTATAATTATTTTTATTTTTTTAATAGATAGAGTAAGTAAATTAGTGATCATTGGTTCTCCAGGAGCTTATGAACAATATGGTGTCAGTGTCACATCTTTTTTAAATTTTAATTTGATTTGGAATGAAGGTATCGCTTTTGGTTTATTTTCTTTTGATGAAAAACTATATTATAATTTTCTAACAATCTTTATTTGTTTGATAACCGTTATTATTGTCTGGCTGATGTTCAGATCTGAAGGATTTGAGAAGTTAAGTTATATAATGATTATCGGAGGATCTCTTGGAAATATTTTTGATAGAATATTCTACTCAGCGGTGCCAGATTTTATAGATATACATATTAATAAT
>CACKKE010000013.1 GCA_902600635.1 uncultured Pelagibacteraceae bacterium
CCTCGAAAAGGCTCATATCTAAGCAATATGAGTAAAGGTGCAACTGCAAAAAATACCCAATTAACAAAATTTGAAAAAAGTATTTCCAAATTAATTGCTAAAGATTTGAAAAAAGATCAAATTTATTTTGCTGGTATTGACTTTATTGATCAAAAACTTAATGGAGATATAAATGTTACATCCCCTACTGGTTTAAAAACATTGTTTGATATTTCAAAAATCAATCTTGCTAAAACTTTTTGGAAATATCTAAAAGCATGAATCGTTTGACAGATCAACAAAAGGGATCTTTGCTTGCATTTGTTGCTGTTATGTTTATAACGCCCGACTCTTTATTTATTAGACTTTCTAATATTGAAACTTGGGGTCTTGTTTTTTATAGAGGAATAATTCCATTCTTAACTGTTTTTTTTGGGATGTTAATCATATACAAAATAAATTTTTTTAAGATACTTTTTAAAAGTGGGTACCACGGTTTCATCTATGTTGTTACTTTTAGTATTACAAATATTACTTTTGTAGTTTCTATTCAAAACACTAATGTGGCAAACACTCTAGTAATGATAGCAACTGCACCAATGCTATCAGCCATACTGGGATCAATTTTTTTAAAAGAACCTCCTGATAGAAAGACATGGGTTTCAATAATTATTACTTTTGCAGCAATTATTTACATTTTCTTTGACTCCCTAAAACTAGGTAACTTTTATGGAGATATTTTAGGATTTATTACTGCTATTGGTCTTGCTGTAGGTGCAGTTACTATCAGATCTGCAAAATCTAAAAATTTGGTTCCAGCAGCCGTGGTGGGTAAGCTATTTGTTGCTACTTTTGCTTTATTATTTATTGAGAATTTTGCTCTTTTAGACAATGATCTTATCATAGTGCCTCTAATGTGTATTTTGTGTGTCGCTATACCATTTGTATTAGTAACGATTGCACCAAGGTTTATCCCAGCTGCAGAGGTAAATCTTTTCTTCTTATTAGAGACAATCATTGGTCCAATATGGGTTTGGTTGATCATAAAAGAACAGCCTAGTATTGAAACACTTCAAGGTGGAGCTATCATAATTACAACAATCGCAATTCACTCTTTTTTGAAATTAAAAAAATCTTAATCTCCGTCACAATTAAGTCTTGATTTAATAATAGATGGCAGATAATTAGCGCGATTTTATGAATAAAGTTTTAAAGAATTCTTGGGCATTGTTTTTAGGAATGGGATTCATAATGATGGCTTATGGTTTTCAGGGGTCATTACTTGGGGTGAGAGCTGTTCAGGAGGAATTTAGTTTAACAGCAACTGGTTTTATGATGTCTGGTTATTTCATTGGATATTTCATAGGTGCAGCAACTATTCCAAATATAATTTCAAGAGTTGGTCATATAAGAGTTTTTGCAGCTTTCGCATCTTTAGCATCATTAATAATTTTAGTTCACTCAATTTTGATTCATCCATTTATATGGTTCTTATTAAGAGTTCTAACTGGAATAAGCATGGTTTGTATTTACACCGTTGCTGAAAGTTGGCTTAATGATAGGTCAAGCAATAAAAATAGAGGAAGTGTCTTATCAATTTATATGGTGATACTTTATGGATCTATGGGAATTGGAATGTTTTTATTAAATTTCAGTGCTCCAAAAAATTTTCAACCTTTTATATTAGTTTCTGTAATTACTTCAGCTGCATTAATACCTATTTTGCTTACTAAAAAAAAACCACCTACTTTTAAAAAAATAAATGCTATGTCACTTAATGAACTTTATAAATCTTCTCCATTTGGAATGGTAAGTTCTTTTTTCTATGGAACAATTCAGTCTGCCCTTTTCACCTTGCTAGCAGTTTATGCAACATCAATGAATTTCACTATTTTAGAAGTTTCAATTGTAACTTTTTTACTAGCTGTTTCTGGTGCAGTTGCTCAATTTCCTGTTGGAAAAATTTCCGATGTTTATGATAGAAGGAAAGTAATAATTGCATCAACTTTTGGAGCTGCAATTTTTGCGATCATCGCAATATTTGTTTCTGGACAGATGTATTTGCCCGACGGATTAGCAACAAGTAAAACATGGTTTTATATATTTTTTATTTTGTTTTCTTTTTGTAGTTTACCTATGTTTTCACTAATCCTTGCTCACACAAATGACTATATTACAAAGGATAAATTTGTTGCAGCGGGTGCAGGACTTCAATTCACATTTGGTCTAGGTGCTATGAGTGGTCCTTTTTTATGTTCAATATTTATGGATCTTGTTGGATCAAATGGTTTTTTTGTTTTTTTATTTTTCTTTCATACTTTAATAGGTGCTTTTGGAATTTATAGAATGAGAGTTAGAGAAACAGTAGAAAATCCAGACTCACAATTTGTTGCAATGCCTCAAACAATTACACCAGCAGGAATTGAACTTAATCCTACAACAGAACCTATCGAGGAACCAATTAAAGAGGAAAATAGAGAGATTAACTAAGTTTCTCTATATGATCTGACATTTTAGATAAAACTTGTTTTTTATTTAATTTGTCTGTTCTTATTAAAATTGCGTCTTTTACTCTAATAAGTGGACTATTTTTTCTTTTTTTATCCATAGAAGTTCTTTTAATTAGCGATTTTCTAACATTTTTTAGGGAAACCTTCTTTTTAATATCTAACCATCTTCTATAACTTGCAACTTTAGCATTACACTTAAAGTAAAAAGCTAAATCATATTTTGGATTTTTAGCTAATATTTTACTAGCTATATCCCTACCCTCTACACAAATCTTTTTATTTTTTTTAATTAATGTCTTTTGAAAAGCATTTATTATTTTTCGAATATTCTTATTTTTTGCTAAAATAGCAACATGGTTACTTATTTCCTCAGAATGTAGATTTAATTTTACTATCTTTTTATAGGAAATTTTTTTAAATTTTTTTTTTAGAAAATAAATACTGTTTTTTGGTTTATATTTGATTATTTCTTTACTGGCATATCTATACAGTAACCCTGAATTTATCAGTAATAATTTGTACTTTTTGGAAATGAGTTTTGCTGCTGTACTTTTTCCGCTCGCTGACTCTCCGTCACAAGCAATTATTAATTTTTTAAATTTTTTCACTTAACTTTAATAATATTTACAATTGTTTTATGCAAAAAAATTATAAATTTTGTTAAATTTAACTTATATTAATCACTTATAGGTTGAAACTCAAAATAAGCACAAATTAGCTCATTCTGAGACTGAATTATTGAAACTAAGTCAAATATTTGTTTCTATGCAAATTATAAAAAATGCCTAGAAAAAAAACTAAACAAAAAAAATTAAAAAAAGCTAATGGGATAGTAAAAATTACTAACTTAGCGCCAAAATCTTTTTTAAGTAAAGCTTTTTCTAATTACAAAAAAAATAAAGAACTCAATAAAATTAAAGCTATCAAATTAGAAAAATTACAGGAAAAAAATCAAATTCTTAAAGAGAGAAAAGATCTTAAAGCTTGGGAGGAAAGACTCGTTAAGGAAAGCAATAGATTAAAATTAAGCGAAGATGAGCTTAGATCAAAAGAAAAAGAAATTAAAATTAAAGAAGAATCTCAAAAATTAGAAGCGTCGAGATTAGTTAAAAAGGATGAAGAATTAATATTAATAAGCAAAGAATTAAGAGCTAAAGAAAAAGAGTTAAAACTTAGAGATGAAGCTCAAAATAGAAGAGATATAGATTTGAAAGTTAGGGAAGAAGAACAAAAAAATCTTGAACTGAGGGAAAAAAGAAGAAAAGAAAGAACTTTAAAAATGATTAAAGAAGAAGAGGAAAAACAGAAACAACTTGAGTATATCAAAATTAAAGAATGGGAAGAAAAATTTGATAGAGAACAAAAAGCAAAAGAACATCGAGAGAATTTAAGAGAGGAAAGATTAAGACAAAGGGAATTAGAGAAGCTTCAATCTTTTGAAAAAAAAGAAACTAATGTTGATAAAAACTTTTCCTCAGGATTAGAAAAATTTAAAGTTGATGTAACTAAAGAAAATTAATTTTTTTGATTGGGAAAATAATCTTTTAATCCACCCTCCCTATAAACATCAGCTGTACAACAATGAATACCACCACCAAAAGCATAAGCATCTCTTAATTCGACAGGAACAACTTCCATTCCTAATTTATCTAATTGTTCAGCTTGGTAAACTTCACTTTTTTCAACACAAACTGTTTTTGGATCAAGAACTAATACATTCATAGATAGCCACACAGATGAGTAACAAAGTGGTGGAGGTTCATTATGTGCAGGTTGAGCACTGTCGATTATTTTCCATCCATTGTCCTCAAACAATTTTCTTTGTTCTTTTGGAAGTCTTCTTTGGGGATTATTTATAATAAGACCCTCTTTGATAGGCGTAAAGGTTGCATCTATATGAATTGGATACGGATCACCTGGAAAATTAACAGCATGAACTCTATGATCTTTATAATGTCTTTTTAACCAATCAATACCTTTAAGATTAGTAGTAAACCCATGTTGAACCACCAAATCTTTACCAAATCTTAAAACATCAGCTGCATCAAATAACGGTTCTTCTTCAGTTGTTACAAAGTATTTTTTTTCAGTCCATTCTAATCTTTTTTGAACACCAATTTTATCTGATAGATAATCTTTTCTATAATCAGCATCTGTTAATCTTGGTTTTGGTGCTGACTCGTGTCTCATATTTGGATCTTCGTTATAATAATGTTTAAGTAATGGTCGATAACAAAGATATTCAAACCATCTGCATCTATAACTCATAGTGGCCTCTAAAATCTCATTTCCTACAGTTAACAAAACATCTCTTGGCGGCATACAACCAAACATGGTTTCCGCTTTCCAATCTGGCGTTGATGTTGGTTGGTTAAAATCCAATGGTGTCGGTCTATCAACTTTGATTCCACGCTTTTCTAACAATGATGAAAAGTTATCTAAAAGTTCATTAGCTTTATCTATGGTATCTTTAGTCCTTGGTCCAAATTGACCTCTCATATCACTATCCTCTGGAACTTTAGCATCTAAAGCTGGTTCAGGAGCTGGTATACATGTTCCATCAGCACGACCTACGATAACGTGTTTTAATGGATCCCACTCATTCCAACTATTAACAATTATTTTATCTGTCATTTAATTTTTTATAACGTTGTATTCTGGACCAAATGGAAATTTAGTTATATTTTCTACACTATCATTCTTAATTACCAAAATGTCATGCTCTCTATATCCACCAGCACCAGGTTTTCCCTCTGGTATCATAATCATTGGTTCCATTGATATCACCATGTTTTCTTCTAGTACAGTATCAATATCCTCTCTTAATTCTAATCCAGCCTCTCTTCCATAAAAATGAGATAGCATTCCAAATGAATGACCGTACCCAAAAGTTCTATATTGAAGATATCCAAGTGAAGCAAACAAATCATTCAACTCTTCACAAATTTGAGAACATTTAATACCAGGTTTTATCAATTCTAATCCTCGTTTGTGAACTTTAACGTTAGCTTCCCATGCTTTAAGAGAAGCGTCATCCACCTCATTAACAAACAAAGTTCTTTCGAGAGCTGTATAGTATCCTGATATCATTGGAAAAGTATTCAAAGACAAAATATCTCCATTTTTCAAAGCTCTATTTGTTTTAGGGTTGTGAGCTCCATCTGTATTAATTCCTGACTGAAACCATACCCAAGTGTCCATATATTCTGCTCCAGGGTATGATTTCGCAATTTCTCTCTCCATACGATCACGTCCTGCTATTGCAATTTCTAACTCTGTTTGACCTGGTTTAATTAATTTAACAATTTCTTCCGCTCCTAAATCGGCAATTCTCGCTCCATTCTTTATAATTTCTATCTCTTCATCAGATTTTATCATTCTATGTTTCATCAATTTTTTTGAAATATCTTTAAAAGTTGTATTCTCAAAAATTGAATTCAATTTATCTTTAATTTCCACGGTTATGTGATCATTTTCTATCCCAATTGACTTTGGTTTATCTTTTTTATCAATTATTGAGATTATTGCTTTAAAGAAGTTATCTCTTTTCCAATCAGTATATATGATATTATCACAATGTGACCTTCTCCATGGTTGGCTTGCATCAATGTTTGCCGATATAGTAACAACTTTATTTTGTGTAACAACGCATCCATAAGGTCTTCCAAAAGAGCAATAAATAAAACCAGTATAGTATGCAATATTATGCATTGAGGTTAGAATAGTTATCTCAATGTCATTTTCAGACATCACTTTTCTAAGTTTATCAACTCTGTTTTGGTATTCTTTGGGTGAAAAAGGTAATTTTACTTTTTCTCCATTTCTTAAAGTAAAAAAGTCAGGTCGTTCCATATCTTAATAAATCAATTAAGAGCAATGTGTCTTTTGTTCCAACGCATTACCAAACTGTAATAAATTAAGGAAATAAATAGAAAAAAACCACCTACTATTGTGTAAGTGTCGGGCACTTCATTAATCCCTAGGATTGGAAGCCATACCCAAAAAATTCCACCAATAACCTCAGTTAATGATAATAATGTTAATTCTGCAGCGGGAATAGCTTTTGAGCCAATAGAATATAAAATTAGTCCCAAGCAAACTAATGTACCATGAAGAGAAAATAAAGCTCCATTATAGCTAGTTGAAAAGAATACTTGTTTTGTGCTTAGAAGGATTATAGCTGCAAAAACAAAGCAAAAAAAACCTGAAAAAGCTACAGTTGTAAACTTTGGAGTCTCTGTTCTCCATCTTAAAGTTACAGAAAAAACAGAAAATCCTATTGAAGAAAGCATTCCAAAAACAAAACCAACAACAGAATTAGATCCAGAACTTCCAAAGGCCATTATTATTATTCCGATTGTTGCGATAAAAATCGAAATCCAAACATTTAATGAAATTTTTTCTTTAAGAAATAAAAAAGCCAGAAGTGCAGTAAAAAAAGGCATAGCTGCTAAACAAAGTAATGTAATTGCTGCTGATGTATTAGTAATTGAATAGATAAAACTTATCATAGCAACTCCTAATCCGGTTCCACCAATAATACCTGAGTATCCCATTTTTAAATAATTTTTATAAAATTTAATCCCCTCCTCAAAATAAAGATAAAGATTTAAAAGAATAAAAATTGTTAATCCTCTACCAAAAATATACTGCCATGGCACCTGGTTAGGATTATCCATATATCTCACAACAAGAGGGCCAAAAGACCATAAAATTCCGGCAAACAAAACTACTGGAACTGCGATTTTTGGATTTTTTAATTCAAGCATCTGGGAAGATTAAATCTAAAAATTTACAACTACAACAAAAATGAGATAGCTTTATCTTAAATATAACTTTTCCATTTTAAGTTGTGTTCAGCCTATTTCTATTCTTGATTGGTTTTTATTTGTCATGTAATTAAAAATTAATATGGATTTAGAGGTGCTAAGTATTGCTGCAAACACAGATAACAATAGAAATATTGAGAACCGGACACATGTCTCAAAGTTAAAAAATTCGGTATGCGGGGATGAAATGCAAATAGAGCTTATATTAAAAAATGAAAAAATTTTAGACTTTGGGTATCAAGGTAAATCTTGTGTATACTGTCAAGCATCAGCCAGTTTATTATCGAAAATTTCTATAAATAACCAAAGAGAAAAAATTAACGATTTATGTGATAAAGCTGAATTATATTTTAATGATGATGTGAAAATTATAGATAAAAAATGGAATTCTTTGAAAAAGTTGATTAAGAAGAAAAATATCAATAAAAAAGATTGTATATTGTTACCTTTCAAAACTTTAAAAAAAATAGTATCAAGTTAAATTATGGGTAATCTTAAACAATCTCTTTTAGCTGGTCTATTTTCAATAATTACAATTGGAATTTTAACTTTCCTAACTTATAGAACAGATTTTGGGATCTTTCTGTTAGCCTCATTTGGATCATCTATGGTTTTACTTTATGGATATCCTGAAAGTCCATTTGCCCAACCAAAAAATGTTTTTTTTGGTCATTTAGTTACCGCCATCGTAGGTTTAATTTTTTTAAACTATGTTCCATTGCCAATATTTTTAACTATACCATTGGCAGTAGGAGTTGGGGTTGGATTAATGATCCTATTAAATGTTACTCACCCACCTGCAGGTGGTAATCCAATAATAGTTATTATTGGTAGTGTCTCTTTTGATTACTTGCTAAGTCCTGTAATATCAGGATCGGTTATAATTATTATTTTTGCAATAATTATTAACAAATTTATTTTGAAAAAATCCTATCCAAGCCAAAAATAATTTTTTATTAAATTATAAAATTATTTTCAATAAGTAGACCTATTAATATTCCTATTGCTAATGCTATAATTAATTTCTTCTTATTCACTTTTTAAATACTGGAGATTTTACACTTTTAATACCTGATGAAGATAATTTTGATTTCATACTTTGTTTAAGATTTTCCCAAAGCTTAGCCATTCCTAAGGGTTCATATATCATAAATATTATCATCAAGAGACCAAATATTACCTGTTCGATTGATGAAATAATTGTGGCATCAATAGCTCCGTGAAATACATTATTTCCTATAGCATTTAAAAGAACTGGAAAAAGCAAAATGAATGCTGCCCCTATGAAAGCACCATTAATAGTCCCAAGTCCACCAAGAATACACATGAATAAGATTTTAAAAGATAACTTAATATCAAAAGCAACTGGCTCTAAAGATTTTAGATAACAAAATGCAAAAAGAGCACCAGCTACACCACAATAAAATGCACTAATGGCAAATGCTTGAACTTTAGTTCTTAATAATGAAACTCCCATAGACTCAGCGGCAATATCCATATCTCTAACTGCCATCCAATTTCTGCCTGTACTCCCTCTTGCCATGTTCATAGCTAATAAAGTTAAAATTGTGGTCACAGCTAAACATACAAAATACATGGCTAATGGAGTTGTAAATGGTTTTCCTAAGATAACTATATCTTGCGCAGTTATAATCCCTGATGAGTCATAATTTTTAAACCATCCAAATTTATCTATCATCCATATAATAAAAAACTGTGAGGCTAATGTTGCTACCATTAGATAAATTCCTCTAACTTTTAAACTTGGTAAACCAAACAAAATTCCAAATGCTGCAGCAATTAAACCCGAAACTATTAGTGAGCCAACGAAACCAAGATCGGGCACTCGTAAAATAAGGTTAAACATAGCAAAAGCACCTGCAGCCATAAATCCAGCAGCACCCAAAGCTAACTGACCCGTATAACCCATTACAATTTGTTGTCCTATAGTAGCTAAAGCTAAGCAAAGCCAAGGAATTAATATAGAGGTGTACCAATATTCTGTTTTAATAAATGTCGGTATTATTAATACACTTAAAATCATACAAACAGCTAAGTTGATTAAGTCTTTTTTTGTGTAAGTCATAAAAATTGGTTTCATAAATTAAACTCTCCTAATAATTTTTTCTCCAAATAAACCTTCCGGTCTATATAATAAAAAGAATATCGCTAATACATATGGAGCCCATCCCTCAATGGCGCCTCCGAAAAACGGTCCGATATAAACTTCTAATATTTTTTCTACTGCACCAATAATTAAACCACCAATGATTGCCCCTGGAATAGAGGAAAATCCACCGATAATTAAAACCGGCAAAGCTTTTAATGCAAGATCAACAAGAGCAAATTGCACTCCAGCTCTAGCTCCCCACATACATCCTGCAACTAAAGCTACCACACCTGCAGCAGACCAAACCAATAACATTATATGTTTTAAAGGAATTCCTATGGAACTTGCTGCACCTGCATCATCTGCAACAGCTCTCAAACCTAATCCAATTTTTGTGTATTTGAATAATAAAAATAGGCCGATAATCATTATTGCTGCAACTAACCCAGCAGTAATATCAAGTGCACTAATAAATAATTTTAAATTATCTGCAATCCATGGCACTGGGAAATCTCCTATACCTAAATCTAATCTTCTTACTTCCACTCCCCATGCTGCTTGAGCAAGTCCCTCTAAAACATATCCTAAGCCAATTGTGGCCATTAATACTGTATCCTCGCTAGCATTCATTAACGGTCTTAAAACCAATCTCTCAGTACATAAACCAACCACTACCATTAAAAGGGCTGCTAAAATAAAAGCGAGTACAAAAGGTATATTAAAATCTTGCATGAAACCACAGAAAGCAAGAACTGAGAAAAAAACCATAGCTCCTTGTGAAAAGTTAAATGTTGCTGACGCTTTAAAAATAAGAACAAATCCTAAAGCAACTAAAGAATACATTGTGCCAGCAAGTAGTCCACCAACCAGAACTTCCATAAAAAATAATAATTCATTTGCCATATTATAATCCTAGTGTTCCACTCCTAAGTAAGCATCTATTACTTTTTGGTTTGCCATTATTTCATCTGGTGTTCCATCACCAATAACCTTGCCGTAATCAAGTACAACCACTCTATCAGATATATCCATTACCACTCCCATGTCATGCTCGATTAAAACCATTGTTGTACCAAGTTCATCATTTACCTTTAAAATAAATCGACACATATCTCTTTTTTCCTCGACATTCATTCCAGCCATTGGTTCATCCAATAGAATTATTGACGAGTCGGTCGCAAGGGCTCTACCTAATTCAACTTTCTTTTGTAATCCATAAGGAAGTTTTCCAACAGGAGTGTCTTTAATGTCCTCTATCTCTAAAAAACTTATTATTTCCTCTGATCGCTCTCTATTTAATTTTTCTTCTTTTTTTACTTTTGGAAGTTGTAAAGCTACCTCAAGGAAATTTGTTTTTGTGTGAAGTTTTCTACCTACTAGAATATTATCCAGTACTGACATTCTTTTAAATAGAGCTAAGTTTTGAAATGTTCTAGATAGACCCATTTGAGCCATAATATTCGGGGTTATATTAGGTACTACTTGTCCTCTAAAAGATACAGTTCCTTGTTGGGGCTTATAAATTCCATTAATACAGTTTAACATTGAGCTTTTTCCAGCTCCGTTAGGTCCAATTATCGCTCTAACCTCGTGCTCAAGTACGTTAAATGAAGTGTCAGTAATAGCCTTAACACCCCCAAAAGCGAGTGAAATATTATTTACCTCTAATATTGGCTTTCCTATTTTAAACTTTCTTTCGTATGCCATCTTTAATTAATTTTTTTGTTTAAACTTTCCTCTTTAAGAACATCTCTAAAGTTTTTTCTCCCTTTTTTTGATATGCCTAAGTATAATTCTTTTACTTTATCATTGTTTAATAAACTTTCCGCAGTTCCCTCTAGCATCACTTTTCCAGTTTCAATGATGTAACCATAATCAGAATTTTTTAATGCAATATTAGTATTCTGTTCAGCAAGCAAAATACTAACTCCTTCTTTTTGATTTAACTCTTTTACAATATTAAAAATCTCAGCAACTAATTGAGGCGCTAGACCCATTGTTGGCTCGTCTAGTAACAACATTTTAGGTTTCGCCATCATTGCTCTTGCAACTGCAATCATTTGTTGTTCTCCACCTGATGTGAATGCTGCTTGACTTTTTCTTCTCTCTTTTAGTCTTAAAAAATAAGTATAAATTTTCTCTAATTCTTGATTAATATCTCCTTTAGATAATTTTCTTGAATAAGCTCCTGAAATAATATTTTCCTCAACAGTTAAATGACCAAAGCATCTTCTGCCCTCTAATACTTGTACCATTCCAAGACCAACCATTTGAGATGGGTTTTGTTTTTCTATTGAGTTTCCATCATAATCGATTGATCCTTTTGTAACTTTACCTCTTTCGGAGGCTAACATAGTTGAGACAGCTTTTAATGTCGTACTTTTACCTGCTCCATTTGCTCCCAATAACGCAACTACTTTTCCTTTGGGAACTCTTAAAGAAACATCATGTAAAGCTAAAATAACGTTGTCATACATTACCTCAATATTTTTTATATCAAGAATATTTACAGAATTATCACTCATTAATTTTTTTTCTTAAAAACTATTTAAATGGGAAGCTTGAAACATTTGAAATTGTTTAAGCTTCCCACTCATGTGAATATTAATTGATTAAATTATCCACATTTTTTTGGTGTAATGTTGTTTTCTTTAGCAAATTTTGCTGCAGAGTCTTCAACTAAACCTCTAATAAATTTAGGGTCTAATGGAGCTTCCCAACCAGTTACCTGATTGAATTTTTTTCCATCCCACTGCATTACAGCAAATTTACCGGCACCTTCATGGTTTGCACATGAAATAGCAAATGGAGCTAACATTCCTCCAACTCCAAGTTCAGTAAGTCTAGCTTCAGTCATGTTTAAAGCCTCATAACCATCTCTAAACTCAGCACCAGTCACTGCTTTACCAACTTTGTTATGCATCTTTTGAGCATTTTTCAAAGCCTCAATCCACATAACTGCAGCACCCAGTCCTCTATTCCAGTAAACTGAACCAATCCTATTTGGATCAGCTAAGTTTCCTTTTCCAGAACCATATACTTTGTCTTTGATGTCTTTAACTAACGGATATTCGCCTGGTAAAGCATTAGCAACTGCGTAAGTTCCTATTGCAGCATCGCCTGCTGGATACATATCCTCTTCAGCAGCACCGAATGTTACGTACATCATTCTATCTCTTGGGAAATTAATTCTAGCAGCATTAGTCATTGCTGTTGAATTCATTCCAGAACCTGCTCCCCAGAAAGTAACCCAATCAGGATTTTCTCTTCTGATTTGCAGCCACTGAGATTGTTGTTCTAGACCTGGAGGTGGAATTGAAATTTCAACTAATTTCATTCCCCAGTCAGAAGTTATTTTTCTCATTGCCGGTAATGGCTCTCTTCCGTAAGCAGAGTCAATATGTAAGTGAACGATCTTTTTACCTTTCATCTTATCAATTCCGCCTTCGATCTCAGCCATAAATTTTAATTTAACAGCTATTTGTGACCAGTAGTGACTTGCAGCATTAAATACCCAAGGCCATACTCTTCCATCAGCACCGTCGGTTCTTCCATAACCATATTGAGCTAAAACAACATTGTCTTTTGCCATACGGTTAATAACTGCATATGCTCCTGGTGTTCCTAGAGTATCAAACACAACTATTCTTTGACCATCTTTTTCAAGTAGTCTCTGGTAACACTCAACTGTTTTTACAGCGTTGTACTCAGTTTCACATTCTTGCCATGTAAGCATGACTCCATTCACTCCGCCTGTCATATTGACATAATTCATGTAGTCAATTTGAGCCCCATAGTAACCAGTCCCCATTGCTGAATAAGGTCCAACACGGCTACTAGCTACAGGAAAGTATTGAGTTTCTGCTCCAAATACTTTTTGAGGTAAAGCGAGTGAAGAAAATAAAGCTACTACTACTGTAAAAGTAGATGCTAGCTTTTTTAACATTTTTGTTAACATTTCTATCCCTCTTAATTAAGTTAAGGGACAATTTAACCACATGCTTCAAGTTTGTGCAAATTTTAATCATTCCAGTTCGCAACCAAATGTCGCATTACAACCTTAAGATGAATTAAACTGTTGGTTGAAAAAAATTGTATTTATTAAAATTATTTTTATCTTTAAATAATTAATTCTTTTTATAACTGAAGATGAAAAGTCATCTTAATGATTTTAACTAATATTTTCCACATCCAATCAGGATGATATTCAATAATTTTTATAATGAAAGTGTCTCCTTTGAGTACTTGGTAAGTCATTTAATAATTATTATTTTTACAATGAATATTCATAAATTTATTTTTAAAGAGACACATCCATCTCAAAAATAATTCATTGCTTGAGATCCTAAAATAATGTTAGATGCCTTAAATAAATTTAAAAAATATACAGGAGTTTAAATGAAGATATTATGCGTATTATATGATGATCCAAAAGGTGGAATGCCTAAATCATATGCACTTTCAGAATTACCTAAAATAGAAAAATACCCAGATGGAATGACTTTGCCATCCCCTAAGGGAAGAGATTATACACCAGGACAATTACTAGGATGTGTGTCTGGTGAGCTAGGACTAAGAAAATTTTTAGAGAGCAATGGCCATGAATTAATAGTGACTAATAGTAAAGATGGAGATGGGTGTGAAGCTGACAAACATATTGTTGATGCTGACATTGTAATTTCTCAACCGTTCTTTCCGTATTATTTAACAAAAGAGAGAATTGCTAAAGCTAAAAATTTGAAAATGGCAATCACAGCAGGAATCGGCTCAGACCATGTTGATTTACAGGCTGCAATGGATAATAAAATTGATGTTGTAGAAGTTACTTATTGTAATTCAAGATCTGTAGCTGAACATATCGTTATGATGATTGTTTCAATGGTGAGAGATTACCATAATCAACATAGAATTGTTAATGAAGGTGGCTGGAATATCGCTGATGCCGTTCAAAGATCATATGATGTTGAAGGTATGCACATTGGAACAGTTGCTGCAGGACGTATTGGTTTAGATGCATTAAGAAAAATGAAACCATTTGATGTTCATTTGCACTATTTTGATAGACATAAACTACCTGACTCAGTTGAAAAAGAATTAAATCTTACATTTCATGAGTCTGTAGAGTCAATGGTAAAAGTTTGTGATGTAGTGACAATTAATTGTCCTCTACACCCTGAAACTGAGAACTTATTTGATGAAGCAATGATAAGTAAAATGAAAAAAGGTGCTTATATTGTTAATACTGCAAGAGGTAAAATCTGTAATCGAGATGCTATTGCAAAAGCATTAAAAAGTGGTCAATTAAGTGGTTACGCTGGAGATGTGTGGTTTCCTCAACCAGCACCCAATGATCACGTGTGGAGAAGCATGCCACATCATGGTATGACACCTCACACTTCTGGAACATCTTTAACTGCACAATCAAGATATGCTGATGGTGTAAGAGAAATATTGGAATGTTTCTTTGAAGGTAAAGAAATTAGAAATCAATATTTGATTGTAAAGGATGGTCAATTAGCTGGTATGGGTGCTCACTCATACAGTAAAGGTTCAGCTACTGGTGGATCCGAAGAAGCAGCAAAATACAAAAAAAAATAATTCAAATATAATTAATAAAGGTGGCTACTTATAAGTAGCTACCTTTAAGATCTGGACTTATCATAACGAATTTGTTTATGATAATTAATGAAGTGTTTTTTCATAATTTTCTTTTTTTTAATTAATATAAATTTTTTACATTCTGCTCAAAAAGATAAGGCATATTTCGCTGGGGGATGTTTTTGGTGTGTCGAGGAGTCATTTGAAAAATTAAAAGGTGTGGAAGAGGTAATTTCTGGTTATTCTGGAGGTATTACTGAAAACCCTACTTACAAAGAAGTTACGTATGGAAATACTGGTCACTTTGAAGTTGTAGAAATAATCTATGATAAAAAAGTTATTTCATTTGAAGAGTTACTAGAAAATTTTTGGGTTAATATTGATCCATTTGATGCTTACGGTCAATTTTGTGACAAAGGTTACAGTTATAGATCAGTTGCATTTTATCAAAATGATGAAGAAAAAAAATTAATAGAAAAAGACATAAAAGATTTACAAAATAAATTTAATAAAAAAGTTGTTACCTATATTAGAAACTTCGAAAAATTTTATAAGGCAGAGGAATATCATCAAGACTTTTATAAAATTAAATTAGAAAGATATCTTAGATATAAAAAAGCATGTGGAAGAGAAGAATTGTTAAAAAGAATCTGGAGCCAATAAATCTTTATGAAGAATACTATGAATTGGAAATTTGATAACTCTTATTCAAGACTATCTGATGCATTTAAAGAACATGTAGAACCTATTGCAGTTAAAAATCCTGAATTAGTTTTAATGAATAAAGATTTGGCTCAGGAATTAAACCTAGACTTTTCCAAAATTGATGAAAATGAATTAGCTGCTTTATTCACAGGAAATATTCTTCCCGAGGGAAGTAATGCTATTGCTCAAGCTTATGCTGGTCACCAATTCGGACATTTCACAATGTTAGGAGACGGAAGAGCGGTTTTAATAGGAGAGCATTTAACTAAAAATAATGAAAGATACGATGTTCAATTTAAAGGTTCGGGCAAAACAGCATTTTCAAGAAATGGTGACGGTAGAGCTGCACTAGGTCCAATGTTAAGAGAATATATAATTAGTGAAGCAATGCATAATCTAAATATTCCTTCAACAAGAAGTTTAGCAGTAGCTAAAACAGGTGAGGAAATAATGCGAGAGTCTCCATTGCAAGGTGCTATCCTAACTAGAGTAGCTTCAAGTCATATTAGAGTTGGAACTTTTCAATATGTTGCAGCACGTAATAAAAACGATGAGTTAGAAATTTTACTAAATTATGTGATTAAAAGACATTATCCAGAACTAATAAATTCAAACAATAAAGCTCTAGATCTTTTAAAAGTACTTATTGATAAACAAATTGATCTTGTAGTTAATTGGATGCGTGTTGGTTTTATTCATGGTGTTATGAATACTGATAACATGACAATTTCTGGTGAGACAATCGATTATGGTCCATGTGCATTTATGGATGCCTATGACCCAAAAACTGTTTTTAGCTCAATTGATAAGATGGGAAGATATGCTTATTGTAATCAACCAGCTATTACAAAATGGAATCTTTCAAGATTTGCTGAGTGTTTAATCCCTTTAATTGATCGAGATGAGGATAAGGCAGTTAAAAGTGCAACAGAATTAATTGAAACTTTCGGCAAAAAATACGAAGAAAAATGGTTGAATATGATGAGAAATAAACTTGGATTATTAGGTGAAGATAACAAAGATAAATTTTTGATTGTTGATTTACTCACTTGGATGCATCAAAACAAAGTAGACTACACAAATACCTTTTGTCATTTAATGAATCTTAAGGACTATGATGATGACTCATATAAACATAATAATTTTCAAAACTGGAAAAAAAATTGGCAAGAAAGATTAAAATTAAATAATAATTCTCCAGAAAATTATATTAAACTAATGAGAAGTGCTAATCCTCTTGTAATTCCTAGAAATCACAAAATTGAAAATACATTAGAAAAAGCCAACGCTGGTAATCTAGAACCATTCAATAAGTTGTTAGAAATTTTAAAAGCACCATATGAACTGCAAGAAAATATTTCGGATTATCTGAAAATGGACACCTCTCTAAAAGATTACAAAACTTTTTGTGGTACTTAACTTTATTAAATAGAAAATTTTTTCCAATTTTCGACTGGGGGAACTAAATGTTCAAGTGTTGATGAGTCTTTAGCTAAAAATACTATATCTGCTGAAATTGATATCCTTTCAGAATTAGACTTTCCTTGTTCTGTGCCATGAATTGTTTTTGAGGGAAATATCAACAGATCATCTTCTTTAGTATCAAATACAACTTTACTTGAATTTAAAATATCCCTTTTTTTAAAAATATTTTCTTTTGCTAACGATCTTGAGTCGAATAATTGAGGAATAAATTCATTATGCTTAGAGGTATCAAAAAACATGATTTTAGCATCGTCTTTTTGTTTCTTTAAATAAAATGCAATAGAAAGATGTGACTGATCATGTGAATGATTATCAATATGTTCAGTTTTTTTAGAAATGGTTGCCCACGATCTCTGAAAATAAAGATCAAGCTTTGTATGGTTCACTGATAAACTTTCTAAATATTCCAAAATACAATTGTTAATTTGAATAAACAAATTTTTAAATTTTGGATTATTGTGTAAATATTCAAATCCTTGAGTATCTCCTGTCCAAGCTTTCGTCGCAGATTTATAATCTAAATTTTTACTTTTTTTTTCCATTAATCGGACTTCTTCAATCATTTCATTTTTTTCATTCTCTGAAAGTGAAAGTGTAGACTTATAAACTGTCAGTGGAAAAAAATTAAAAATTTTTTGCATTAAAAAGTAAATTATAGCACGTAAGGTTCTGGCCTTGCTTTTGCACCTAATACTCTTTCAACTGCCATATTTGAAATATCAATCGATTGATAAGAGCCTGTTGTAATTAGTTCTGTTAAAGCTCTTCCAATTCCTGGTGCTTGCATTAACCCTCTTCCAGTAAAACCAGTTGCTAAGTATACGTTTTCAAATTTAGGATGTTTTCCTACAACTGCATTATTATCTAATCTATTACAATCATAATAACCTGCCCAACCACCCGTTAATTTTAATTCTTCAAATGCAGGAATTCTTTTAGCTAAAGCGGGCCAAACTAATTCCTCAAAATCGTCCCAAGCTGGTTCGAGATCTGTGGCATCAAAAACTGATTTTGGTGAACCAGCTAAATACTCTTTACCTTCAGGCCTCCAATAAACTCCTGTTGTTAAATCTCCAGTTAATGGCATTTCGGGAATATGTTTTGGACACTTAACTCTAAAGACTGTGTGTTTTTGAGGCTCAACTGGAATATCTTCCAATAATTCTTTTGTCCAACATCCAGCGGCAGATACTATCGTTTTAGCATTTATTTCCGATAAAGATTTAACTTCACCTTTAACAAATTCTGCACCTTGTTCTATCGCTTTACTTTTTAAAGCTGTGTGAAAAAGGAAAGGATCAATCCATCCTTCACTTTTATTGTCAGTAAATGTAGCCGTTTCTATTCCTTCTTTGTTTATATAAGGAAAAAACTTGTCTAACTCGGAACCTTTGATGTTCTTTGTTCCAGCATCACATGCTTTATGATTTTCAAGAGCCCTATATTGTTCGTCTGCATGTTCTGGGCCAAACATTAATAGATATCCATTTGGTACCATGCTTGCAGTAGGATTAGGATTTTTTTCTGTTTTGAGCAACTCTGGTATTTGAAAAATAAATTCTCTTGCAAATTTACCCAATAAAATATTTTCCGTTTGAAAAAATTGTCTTCTAAAACCGCCAAGAGATAATGGAAAGGAAGCTGATTTATAAGTTGGGTCTCTCTCAATTACTTTAACTTTCCTTCCCTCTTTAGATAGGAAATAAGCAGTTGCTGCACCAATTATTCCCCCACCAACTATTACAACATCATCCATTTAATTTAGCACCATTAAGTTATAGTTAAGAAATAAAGCATAGAAACACCAAAGTAAATATGGAATCATTAAGTAATAACTTACAAAATTGACACGTTTAAATCTAATAATCAAAATTATTATCAAAGTTATCAAAATCACAAGAACAACTAATGCAAAAAATATTTGATGTAGTCCAAAAAAAACAATACTCCAAGTTGCATTAAAAACTATATGTATAAAATAAATGTAAATTGTATTTACATCTCTTTTTTTACTATGCCAAAAAAACCAAATAGCTAATGTCATCATTATGTAAAGTGTTGTCCAAACAGGTGCAAATATCCAATCTGGCGGGTTATAATTCGATTTCACAAGACTAGAATACCAGGGCTCTTTGAAGCTAATTGAGACTAAACCTCCAGTAAATGATGCAGAAAAAGTGACAATTAAAAAAAGAATTAATGAATAAAATTTATTTTTTAGCATATTAGTATTATACATCTTTATAATATGAATAAAAAAACTATTTGGATCACAGGTGGTAGCACAGGAATTGGTAAAGCTTTAGCAATAAAATTTGCCAAAGAAGGTTGGAATGTTGCAATATCTGCAAGACGTGAAAATTTACTAAAAGAAACTTGTGGAGAACATGAAAATATTAGTTCTTTTCCATTAGACGTAACCGATAAGAATAAATGTAAAGAGGTTTTTCAAAATATATTAGATACTTTTCAGAGTGTAGATATTTGTTTTTTCTCAACTGGTACATGGGATCCCAAGAAAGAAAAAGATATTGATGTCGAACAAATTGAAAATGTATTTAAAGTAAATTTTTTTGGAACATTAAA
>CACKKE010000014.1 GCA_902600635.1 uncultured Pelagibacteraceae bacterium
TAAATGATTTTTCATCAACGGTAGCTGTATAATCAAAAGAAACTAAATCACCTTCTTTTGCTTTTGTTTCCGGTGGAGCATCTTTGAAGCTTGGTGTATTTTTAGCTATCTCTTTAATTCTTTTTTCAGTTTCACTCTCATCAATTTTAACCGTATATTCATCAAATTTAATATTTTCTATAGATTTTAATTCAACTTTAGGAAACTCTGTGACGGAAATTATATATTCTAGATCTTTATCTTCACCATAAGTTTTGAGATCCAATTTTGGTTGTCCTGCTGGTTTTATTTTATTTTCCTCTAAAGCTTTAGTAGTCGAGTCTTTTAAAACTTTATCTAATACTTCACTAAATACTGCTTTACCAAACTGTCTTTTTAAAACTTCTACTGGAACTTTTCCTGGTCTAAACCCTTTTAAATTTACAGTGCCTTTAATTTCTTCATATTTTTCATCCATATAAGAATTCATTGTTTTTTTATCAATGAAAACTTTTATATCTTTATTAAGACCTTTTTTATTTTCTACAGTGACTTTCATAATAAATTAATGGTAGGGCGAAAAGGACTCGAACCTTCACAGATTGCTCTATCGGTTCCTAAGACCGACGCGTCTACCAATTCCGCCATCGCCCCACAAATTCAAGGGGTTTTATATATGATTGAAACTATTTGTCCAACGACAATTATTGTAAATTATATAATTTTTACTCTATAATATTATTATGGTTATTTCTCCATGTATAAGTATTTGTAAAACTGATCCAAAAACTGGTTATTGCTATGGGTGTGGAAGAACTAACGAAGAAAAAAAAACCTGGAAAATTGAGACTACAACTGACGATTGGAAAAATAAAAATCTTGAAATTATTCAGAAAAGATTAGCTGGTTGGCAATTAGAGAGTTTTAAAGAGTCCTATACTTATAAAATTGAAAATGGTATCTCTCTTTTCAAAAAAAAATTATTAGATGAGTAAAACTACAATTGTAATTATTGTATATGTTCTAGGTCTTATTTTTGGAGCATTGTTCCTTGATTTATGGAGTGCTGACACTAATATTATTAAAGGATTAGTAGGACTTGGTTGGACAGCTTTACTTTTAATTGGTTTATTTTTTGCTGAAAAAAATGAAAGAAATTAGATTTTTAATTTCTCTTTTATTAATCATTCTTCCCTTCCAACATCTTAAATCAGAAATAATCATTATGAGTAAATGTGATGATAAACAAGATGAATTTTTAAAAAATGAGTACATCTTAAATCTAGACGAATTAATCATGACTAGAAATTATGTTTATAAGGAAAAAACATATCAAAAATATCGACTAACTGATTTAAGTACTAAAAAATCAAATTCTTATGTTCGAAATATTTATGAAGAAAATGGTAAAATACTCACTCATAAACACGGATATCCACAATTTTATACTCAAATTCTTTTTGAAAAAGATAAACAAGAGATTTTTATGAAAACTGTTCTTAATAATGAGGAAGGAATATCTAAAATTTCTTTTTGTAAAAAAATTGAGAAATTTAAAAAAGAAAGTTAACTTTTTTTATTTTTCTTAGAGAAATTTTTTTTTTTATTTCCAAATCTATTATTAGTAATGTTACTTCTATGTTTAGCGTAAGCTTGTTTTTGGGCTTGTTTCATTGCTCGCTTTGATGACATAATATTAAAAATCTATTTCTATACTACCAATTTTCTTAAAATTCTTATCTGCAATAACTATTTCACCCGATGAAGGAGCATAATCTAAAGCTTCAGATATTACTACATAATGTGTCACAAAAATTAAATTTTCATTACTTTTGAATTTTTTAACATAATTTTTCAAATCTAACATTTGTTTATTTTTATTATTAGCAAACTTTGCGCTAAAAAAGGAATTTAAAAAATCTTTTGTTTCAAAGTTTGTAAAAGCTAATTTAGCTGTCTCTTTACAGCGACACCATTCACTTGAGAAAACTTTGAAAATTTGAACATCATGATCTTTAAAAAAATTTCCAATTTTTTTGGCTTGGTTTCTTCCTTCCTCACTTAAATTTCTTTGTGTGTCACAGTTATTAATATCAAAATTTTCAGGATCTCCACCACCTGGTGCATACGCATGCCTAATAAATATAAGTTTACCACCTTTTTTTAATTCTAAAGATAATTCTTGATTTAAATCTGCTTTAATCGATGAGGGGAAAGTTATAAAAATAATAAAAAAAAATTTTATAAATTTCATCGATGACTATTAAATTAAAAAAAATAAATAATACAATTATTAAATGTAAAAAATGTCCAAGACTTGTTAGTTTTATCAAAAAAATTTCAATACAAAAAAGAAAACAAAATAAGAATGAGAAATACTGGGGAAAACCAGTCCCCGGCTTTGGAGACAATAAAGCAAAATTGATGATTTTGGGTCTTGCTCCTGCAGCTCATGGTGGAACAAGAACTGGAAGGGCGTTCACAGGAGATAAATCAGGAAATTTTTTATTTAAAAGTTTATTTTTAACAGGAATTTCAAATCAAGATTTTTCGGAAAAAGCAAATGATAATTTGGAATTACATGATACTTACATAACTAATATTCTTAAATGTGTTCCTCCAGGTGATAAACCAGAAAGTAAAGAATTAAATCGCTGTTCGAATTATTTTGAAAATGAAATTGAAAATTTAAAAAATCTTAAAGTGATCATAACTCTTGGGAAAGTTGCATTTGATAATTGTTTAAAAATTTATAAAAAAAAGTTTATGCTTCAAAAAAAATTTGAATTTAAACACGGAAACAAATATTTATTGCCAGATAACAAAGTTTTGATTGCTTGTTATCACCCAAGCCCAAGAAATGTAAATACAAAATTAGTGACGACTGCTATGATTAACCAATTACTTATTAAGGCAAAGAAAATAGCTAAATTTTAATAGTATCACAAAAATAAGGTCTAAATTTTGAGTAAATCTTATCAGGTATTTTTACTGGTTTACCTAAATCATTAACAAAAACTAAATGAACTTGTGCTTCAACTATAGTGTCATCACCTTTAGTAATTATTTGGTTCATAAAAAAAGATGTTTTAGTGATAGATTTAACGAAAGATCTTATAGTTAGTTCATCTTCAAGACTTGCAGGTTTTTTATATTCAATGTTGCAAGCTTTTACTATGATTAATGAACCAAAATCCTTTTTCACTTTTTGATTACTGTACCCAATTAAATGCAGAGCTTCTGTCCTAGCTCTCTCTAAAAACTTTAAATAATTTGCGTAATATACCACACCTCCAGCGTCTGTATCCTCATAATAAACTTTTAAAGTGTGAAAAAAATTTTCATGCATAATAAAATTATATCAAAAAAGTAAACTATTTAATAGAAACTAAGATATAAGTATTTAATGAATATATTTGTTGTTTGGTTGGTAATGGTTATTGCGTGGAACTTTGGATATCCAGAAGCTAGTCCTTTGGAAGATGTAATTGTAGCTGTTATTCTATCTTTATTTAATATTTATTTAAAAAAATATCTCAAATTCTAATTATTGGGATGAAAAATATATATTTTGAAAATAAGCTATAGATTTCATTTTAGAATTGTCAGTATCAGACATAATAGCAAGTCCATCAAGCTCATTAACATCTAGATCGTGTAATCTTTTAAAATCCTCTTTAACGTTAGCTTTTACTGTTACCCAGTCATTTAAATTATCTTTTGTGCTAGCTAAAACATTATCTATTGATTTTTTTGTATATGGGCTTGGAAAATTAGCCCCAACTTCATTATTACTTGAGAAGACATAATTAATCGCTCTATTCGATAATGGTGTAGCTCCAGTTTTTTTAATGACAAAAACTCTCGCAGCATAATCATGCCCTTTTTTAGTATTTTCTCTAATACCTGAGAGATCTTTCTCGATTTTCCACGTAATATTTATAAATGGGGTCTTATTTAGATCTATCTTGATTTCTTTTCCAAGACCAGAGGCAGCATTATCAGCGACCGATTTTAAATAATTTCCATTATCATTTGTTCCAACGGTATAAATTGTTTTGTTGTCAGCCCCTCTTACCTTTCTAACTTGAAGTTCTGTGAGCTCAGACTCAGTAAAATCAAAGACTTTTAACTCATCTGCTAAAGACAAGTTAATAGATAAAATTGTGATGATTAAAATATTTAATAAAATTTTCATAAAAAATTAAAAAAAATTCTTAATACATTATTTAGACAAAATTTAAACATTCAAAATTCAATATTTGGTTCTATATAAATATTATGAAGACAATATCTGCTTTTATACTCTTAATTTACTGGTCTATAATGATTTTTGCACCAGTTATGTCTAAAGATATCAAATTTAGTAGAGCTAAAATTAATAATATTAAAATTGTTGAGCAAAAGCCAAGAATTTAGTAAGTCGAACGACCACCACTAATATCAAAGACTGCCGCTGTTGAAAAAGTGTTTTCCTCAGACGAAAGCCAACAAATCAATGAGGTAAACTCTTCAACCTCCAAAAATCGACCTCTAGGCACTTTTGAAAGCATTCTTTGGACATGTTCTTTGGTCATTTGATCTAAAATTCTAGTTTTTGCTCCTGCTGGAGTTACTGCATTTACAGCTATATTCTTATCTGCAAGCTCTTTGCCTAATGATTTTGTTAAACCTATAGCACCAGCTTTTCCGACGCTATAAGCACTGGCATTGGCATTTCCATCTTTTCCAGCTACGGAGGCTACATTTACAATTCTACCATAATTATTTTTGATCATGTTTGGTACTATTGACCTGCAACAATTAAAAGTTCCCATTAAATTGATTTCCACAACTTTTTTCCACATCTCAATATCATATTCCCATAATGTGGCTGTGGGGCCGGTTATTCCTGCATTATTTATTAAAATGTCAATGTTTGAGTTTTTTGTAATTTCCTTAACAATTTTATCAACTTCCTCATAATTAGAAACATCTACAACATGAGAACTCAAATTA
This sequence comes from uncultured Pelagibacteraceae bacterium, assembly GCA_902600635.1. Taxonomy (GTDB): domain Bacteria; phylum Pseudomonadota; class Alphaproteobacteria; order Pelagibacterales; family Pelagibacteraceae; genus Pelagibacter. The sequence continues at coordinate 4,978 of CACKKE010000014.1, forward strand.
GGACTATCAATTTCTTTTATGGCTAAATCTATAGCTTTCGGATCATTATCCCACATTATCACATTTGCACCAGATTTTAAAAAACGTTTTGTGATATCAAAACCAAATCCCTGAGCGCCCCCTGTTACAATCGCGGTTCTACTATTAAAATCAAATTTAATTTTTTCCATTTTTTATTTTCGTGCTAATAATAAGTAAGTAAAAGCAGATACGAAGGCACCTATAATCCAAGAAAATGACTGAAGAAACATTAAATTAGTATTCCAAATAGTTGAAGCCGAAAAGATAACTCCTAAAATTACAGAGTATACTGCTTTAATATGCCATCCACCACTATAATAATAAATTCCATTATTTTCTAAAGAATAAATATCTTTATTATTTAATTTGCCTTTTTGAATGTAATAAAAATCAGAAATCATTACTCCAAAAAGAGGTCCAAAAAAAGCTCCAAATGTATCAATAAAAGATAAAGCGCCAACTTGACTTAGAAAAGTTAACCAAAATATTCCTACTACAAAACCTATGATAGTGATTATAAAACCTGCGCTTTTAACAGATAAAGAAAAAGGTAAAAAATTAATCAAAGTGTATTGGGATGGGATAAAATTAACTATTAAATTTGTTGAAGCGGAAGCAATAATTATGAAAATTAAAGCTAAAACAATCAAAAATAAATCATCTAATTTTCCAATTATGTCCGTAGGATTTGTAAGTATTCTAGTTAAATTTTCAGGATCTTGTTTTAAAAAACCATCCATTCCCGAAACTATAAATAAAGCAGAAAAAGAAAAGATTATTAAGTTTAAAATTAAACTTAGATTTCCTTTTTTAAGTTGGCTTTCATTTTTTACATATCTTGAAAAATCTCCAAAACTTAGAATTACAATTGAAAAATATGCAAAAACTGTACTCGTCACTGTAATTAATGGTCCAAAATTGTTTTTATCAAGAAAATTTTCTGTATTTAATAATCCTAAAAATGCTTGTGTGGTAAATTTAACGTCACTTAATAAAACAGATAAAAAAAATAATAAAATTCCAAGATAAACAGTAATAGCTGAAAAAATTATAATCTTTTTATTCATATTCATTCCTACGCTAAATAAAAATCCTTGAAAAATTATTGCTATGATAATTGCAAACCAATCAATTAAGTTCATTCCTAGAAAGAATGTAAGAAATATTTGTTTATCAAGTATTGCGGGCTCCACAGAAAAAATTGCTATTCTTATTAAGTAACTAAATGCTTTTGATAAAAAATATGTTTGAATACCAAATAAAAAAACACCAACTAAAAATCTTATTAAACCAAAGTATTTTGCACCAATTACTCCCATTGAGGATCGTAATAGGACAACAAAAGGCAGTCCGTGTTTTAGAGATGGTTTTCCTATCCAGTTTGAAAAAAGATAAACTAGAAATGTTCCTAATATCGTTCCAAAAAATACAACAAAGGTATTAAGATTGTAAATTATATATAAAGAGGTGATTAATGAAAAACCAATTACACTTTGAATATTTACCCCCCAAAAACAAAATAAAACTTTCCAATCCCAATTTTTATCATTAGGATTAACTGAAACTAAATCCCAATTAGTAAGGTTTTTTTTTAAATTTTGAGGACTCACTTAGACAATATAAAACTTAAAGTTTCTACTGTCCATATAAGAGAGTTGGTAACCAAAGAGCAATTTTAGGAAATATTATAATTAATACTAAACCGATGACTTGTAAGACCATAAATTGCATCATTCCATAATAGATGTCTTTAAGATCCCATTCTGGAACAACTCCTTTTAAAAAATAAGCAGATAAAGCTACTGGTGGAGAAAGCCAGGCGGTTTGCAAATTCACTGCAACTAATATTGCAAACCAAGTCAAATTAAATCCTAATGCTTCTACTAATGGCAATATAATTGGCACTATTATCATTACAATCGGAACCCATTCTAAGGGCCAGCCTAATAAAAAGATCATAACCATTATCATTGCTAGAATTAAATACTTGTTCATTTCTAGTCCTAATAAAAATTCAGTTAACAAAGTTGGTGTTCCTAGTCTTGCAAAAACTGCACCAAAGAAATTTGAAGCTGCAACTAAAACCATAATTAAAGCTGTTATTTCTAAAGTTTTTACCAAAGCTTCTTGTAATTTAGACAGTGATAATTTTTTATAAGCTAAAGAGAGAAGTAATGCTCCCATAGCACCACATCCTGCTGCTTCAGTTGGAGTCGCAAATCCAAATAATATACTTCCCAAAGCTGCAAAAACTAAGGCCGCAGGAGGAACCAGGCCAAGGAAAAACTCGACCCAAACTTCTTTCATACTGGCAGCTCTCATATCATCAGGTAATACCGGTCCTAACTTGGGATTAATCATACATCTTATTGTTGTGTAAGCTGCATATAAACTTGCAAGAAGTATTCCTGGTAAGATTGCGGCAGCAAATAAATCTATAACTGGGATTTCCATTATAGGACCCATGACAACAAGCATAATGCTTGGAGGAATTAAAATACCCAGGGTTCCACCTGCAGTGATCGTACCTGCTGCTAGCTTAACGTCATAACCTGATCTATTCATTGATTTTGCAGCCATGATGCCAAGAATAGTTACTGATGCACCTACAATACCTGTGGCTGCAGCAAAAATTACTGAGACAAACAAAACTGCGTAATATAGCGAGCCCTTAACTTTTGCTAACATTAATTGAAAAGCTGAAAATAATCTTTCCATTAATCCAGCTTGTTCCATCATTATCCCCATAAACACAAAGAGTGGCACGGCGGCAAGAGTTTGCTCAGTCATTACCATGGAAAATTGAAGTGTCATCAAATAAAAAACTAATTTTCCAAAACCAAGGTATCCAAAAACAAATCCTAAAAATATCAAAGTGAATGAAATTGGAAACCCTACAAAAATTGCAAAAAGCATTACACCAACAAGAATAAAACCTAAAATTGCTGGATCAATTAACTCAGCTATCATTATTTTTTATCCTCTCCTGGCCACTCACCTTTTTTGGCTGCCCAGTAACTTTTAAGTAATTCTGAGAAACCTTGAATAAGTAAAAAAATAATTCCGACTAATAAACAAGTTTTTATAGGCCACATGAAAGGCATCCATGTAGTATCCATACCTCTTTCACCCCTTCTAATAGACTCTTCTACAAACCCAATTGTCATGTAAAGAAAAACCAAAAGACCAGGAAAATAAAATAATAGATATAGCCAAAAATCTATCAAACCTTGAGTTTTTGTTTTGAAATTTCTATATAAAAAATCAGCTCTGATGTGCACACCTCGAGAAAGCGCGTAACCAGCTCCTAACATAAACAACGCCCCGTAAAGGAAACGGCTAATGTCATAAGCCCAAATTGTGGGTGCTAAAAATAGTTTTCTTGCAAGAACTTCATAAGTCATTGCAAATATCAGTGGCATCAATATCCAACAAACAATATTGCCAATCCACTTACTAAATTTATCAATATTAATAATAGATTTTGCCATCCATGATGGCATATCAGTTGGCATTTTTCCTGATCCACCTCGCCTTTCGGCAATCATTTCATCTGAGATATCTAGTTTACCAGGTTCTTCTGTCATAAAATTCTAGTTAAAATAATTAGAGCGGACTGCAAAAGTCCGCTCTAAAAAATCAAGATTAATTACTGATTACTTTAATGTTGCAGCGTGAGCCATTCCTAGCTTCGCATTAGACATTTGAGCACCGCTCCAGAAAGGAACAGCAACATCAGCAAAGTTTTTCATTGAAGTATAAACTTCATTGAAGAATTTGTTCTTCTCTGCGTTTTTATTCAATGTAGCTTTTGCAGCTGCCATGTACTCTGTAAAGTAGTCTGATGGAGTATCTTCTAATTTTACACCATGTTTAGTAGTAAGTTCTTGTAATGCTTTTCCATTTTCATAGATTCTGTAACTTAAAGATTTAGCTAATGAAGCATTAGCTGCAACTTCAAGAGACTTTTTCTCATGAGCACTCATAGCATTATAAGTTTTTCCAGTAATGTAAAAGTCAGCATTTACTACTACTTGGTGTAAACCTTGTAGGTAATAGTGCTTTAATACTTTTTGGAAACCAAATGTTAAGTCTGGTTTAGGACAACACCACTCAGCAGCATCAATAGTTCCTGCCTCAAGAGCTGGTAGAATATCTCCACCACCCATTGCAACTGATGCTATACCAATGTCTTTGTATGTTTGTCCTGGAATTCCTGGAGGAGTTCTGAACTTATATTTTCTAAAGTCAGCCATATCTTTAATTGGTTTTGGAAACCAACCTAAAGCTTCTGGACCAACTGGTTGAAGCATAAATCCTTTGATATCTCTTCCCATTTCCTTCCAAAGCTGATCGTATAATTCTTTACCACCACCATATTGAAACCATGATAGAAACGCTAAGTTGTCGATACCAACTCCACCACCAGCTACTGGCGAACCAAATAACATAGCAGCAGGGTGATCACCTGACCAATAGTGTGTCCATGCGAAACCACAATCAATCAATCCTTTATCAACAGCATCTAGAGTTTCTTTAACTCCAACAACTGCACCTGCTGGTAAAATTTCAAATTTTAACGAACCAGATGTAAGTTCTGTTACTGTATCAGTAAAGTCCTTTAACATTTTAACTTCATCAGCTTTAGTGTTAAGAACTGTCTGACATTTTAGTGTTTTTGCAGCATTAGCACTGGATGCAAATCCAAGCACCAAAACAGTTGCAAACAACATTGAAATGATTTTTTTCATTATATTTCCTCTTGTTAGTTAAATTTAACGACAACATACAATCAGAAAAACAAAGGTCGTACAAGTGACAATTGATTAATATGAGTGTAAAGAAGAACAAATGAGATTTATAAAAAAAACTTTTCAACTATAGATGGAAAACTTTGATTTTATAATTTTAGGAGCAGGATCTGCTGGGTGTGTTTTGGCTAATAGATTATCTGAAAATCCAAAAAATAAAGTTCTCTTAATTGAGGCTGGCGGTAAAGATAATTATCCTTGGATACACATACCAGTTGGTTATTTCAAAACTATGCATAATCCTTCAGTTGATTGGTGTTACAAAACTGAACCTGATGAAACAATGAATAATCGATCAATCCGTTATCCTAGAGGGAAAACTTTAGGAGGAAGCTCAGCTATTAATGGTTTGCTATATATAAGAGGTCAAAGTAGAGATTATGATGTTTGGCGTCAACTGGGTAATACTGGTTGGGGTTGGGATGATGTTCTTCCTTACTTTATCAAAGCTGAAGATCAAGAACGTGGTAAAGATGATTACCATGGTGTTGGAGGGCCTTTGTCTGTTTCAGATCAAAGAATTCAATTACCGCTGTTAAATGAATTTCAAAATGCAGCAGAAGAATTTGGTATTCCAAAAACGAAAGATTTTAATACTGGTGATAATCATGGGTGTGGATACTTTCAAGTAACTGAGAAAGATGGATTTAGGTGTAGCACTGCAGTTGGATATTTAAACCCAATTAAAAATAGAAAAAATTTAAAGATTATCACTCATGCTCATGTAAAAAAAATAAATTTCGAAAATAAAACTGCTAAAAATATTGAGTACTGGCAAGAAAATGCTCTGAAAAAGGTTGTAGCTAACAAAGAAATAATACTCTCATCTGGGTCAATTGGATCACCTCAGATTTTGCAAACTTCAGGGATAGGAAATTCAGAAAAATTAAAAGATCTTGGTGTAACTATGGTGCATGAACTAAAGGGAGTTGGAGAAAATTTACAAGATCATTTAATGTTCAGACCAATTTACAAAGTTAATGGACTCAAATCATTAAATAAAAAAGTTAATAGTTTATTTGGTAAATTAATGATTGGTCTAGAATATGTTTTTAATAGGAGTGGACCAATGACAATGGGCGCTAGTCAAATGTGTATGTTTGCAAAGAGTGATCCTTCTTTAGAATTGCCAGATCTTCAATGGCACGTGCAACCAATGAGTATGGACACTTTAGGTGCATCAAAAAACCATGACTTTCATGCATTCACACCTACTGTATCAAATATAAGACCAACAAGTAGAGGTCACGTAAATATTATTAATAAAGACTCAAGAATTTATGCAAAGGTAAAACTCAACTATCTTTCAACTGACCATGATCGTATGGTTGCTGCAAAAGGTTTAAAACTTACAAGGAAAATAGTAATGGAGTCTGAAACTTTTAAAAAATATAAACCAGAGGAATATAGACCTGGTATTGATATTAATGACGATGAAGAACTTGTAAAAGCTGGATCAAATTATGCACAAACTATTTTTCATCCAGTTGGCACATGTAAAATGGGACAAGATGATATGGCGGTAGTTGATGAGACTCTTAAAGTAAAGGGTTTAAATAATTTAAGAGTAATTGATGCATCAATAATGCCTAATATAACTTCAGGTAATACTAATGCACCTACAATAATGATTGCCGAAAAAGGTGCTGATATGATACTTAGAAGTTAATGCTCTCTGATTTTATTACTCCAGAACAAATTACAATTTTAACACAAATCATTTTAATTGATCTTGTTTTAGCAGGAGATAATGCAATCATAATTGGAATGGTTGCATCAAAATTTCCTTTAGAACAAAGACGAAAAATTATTTTTTGGGGAATAGGTGGAGCAGTTGTCTTAAGGATAATCTTAACTTTATTGACTGCTTATTTATTACAAATTACAGGTTTAAGGTTAATTGGAGGTTTTCTTCTTCTCTATATTGTCTACAAACTTTATGTAGATGTCATTAAAGGTTCTGATAACGAAAGTGATATAAAGATAGATAATTCCAGTTTCATTAAAGCTATTTGGACAATCTTATTAGCTGATTTTACCATGAGTTTAGATAATGTTTTAGGAGTTGCAGGAGCAGCGGGGGACCATTATTACTTATTAATTTTTGGTCTTGTTTTATCAATTGTGCTAATGGCAACAGCAGCAACATTAATATCAAATTGGATAAAAAAATATAAATGGATTGCTTGGGCAGGATTATTGGCAATTTTAATTGTTGCTATTGAATTGATTTATACTGATATTAAAATATTATTTTTATGATGTATCTTAAAAACTACAATTTAAAGAATAAAACTGCAGTAGTGACTGGAGCTGGAAAAGGACTTGGTAGAGCATGTGCTATAGCGCTTGCTGAAGCTGGTGCGAATTTGATCATCATAAGTAGAACAAAAAAAGATTTAGATGAAGTTTCAAAAAAGATAAAAAAAATAAAGTCTGAATGTAAATCTTATGTATGTGACATCACAAATTACAATCAAATTAAAGAAATAATTAATAAGCAGACGAAAATAGACATACTAATTAACAATGCAGGCAATAATATTCCAGAACATTTTACCAAAGTTAAAACAAAAAATATGGAGTATTTGGTTAAGATAAACACTATGGCAACTTTTAATCTTGCTCAATTATGTGCTTTAAAAATGATTAAGTTCAAAAATAGAAAAAAAATTGGCGGTGCGATTGTAAATATGTCTTCTCAAATGGGACATGTTGGTGGTCCTATTAGAAGCGTTTATAATATGACAAAATTTGGCTTAGAAGGCTTAACAAAAGGAATGTCGATTGATCTAGCTAAATATAACATAAGGGTAAATACTGTTTGCCCAACTTTTGTTGTTACTCCAATGACAAGTAAATTTTTGAAAAGTAAAAAGTTTAAAAAAGAGGTTTTGGGTAATATTCCATTGGGAAAATTTGCTGAACTTTCAGATGTAGCAAGTGCAGCTGTATTTCTTGCATCTGATGCAGCGTCAATGATTACTGGAACCTCTTTATTAGTTGATGGCGGATGGACTGCAAAATAATACCAAGATTATTTTTTTTAATAATCTTTTTTATTTCAACTTATTCAAATGCTATCGAATTTAAAGGAAAATTTTTACAGGGTCATTATATCATAGGAATAACTGACCCTTCTTCTAAAATAATTATAGATAAAAAAGAAGTGAAAGTTTCTAAAGATGGTTATTTTGCTTTTGGTATCGATAGAAATAGAAAATTTGATTTAACTATTACTAAAATTATAAACGGAAAAAGTGAAAAAATAGTCAAAAAAGTTCTTAAAAGAAAATACAATATACAGAGAATAGATGGCTTAGAGGAAAGTAAAGTTACTCCACCTGAATCAGTTTACAAAAGAATAAAAGAAGAAAATAATAGAATTGGGAAAGCTAGAGCTATCAATTCTGATTTACCTTTTTTTAAAAACCAATTTATTATGCCTGTAGAAGGAATTATCAGTGGTGTTTATGGAAGCCAGAGAATTTTAAATGGTAAACCAAAATGGCCTCACTATGGAATTGATATAGCAGCAAAAAAAGGAACAATGATCAAATCATCAGCATCTGGGGTTGTTACATTAGCCGAGGATGATCTTTATTATACTGGTGGCACAATCATTATGGATCATGGACATGGAATTTCAACAATTTATTCTCATCTAGAAAATGTGATGGTGTCTGTTGGTGATCAAATTAATCAAGGAGATATCATAGGTACAGTTGGGTCTACAGGAAGATCTACAGGCCCGCACCTAGATTTTAGGGTAAATTGGTTTCAAACTAGACTTGATCCAATGTCGTTATTAAATTAACAAAATTTATATAAATGGTGACTAAACTTAAAAATTTATTATTAAAAAGCAGATGGGGTAAATATATTCTGGTTGGAGGGTTTACTTTTTTTTTAATAAAAGGTTTAGTTTGGTTGATAGTTTTCTTTATTGCTGGTTTTAGTTTGATAAACTTTGGATCATAAAATATAATTTATCAAAAAAATTAAAAAGATAATTTATATATATGAGCACACTGATAGAAAGAACTTCAAATAAATTAGTAAAAGCTTTTCTGAGGAATAAGACTATTGCACCATTACCTAGAAAATTTACAAAGAAACTAACTGAAGCAAATAAATTTAGAATGCTTTGTGAAAGTAAAGTTAAAAAGCCTATAATTGGTTTCAAAGCTGGAGGAACCGGAATTCCAGTGATGAAAAAATTAAAAGAGAAAGAGCCATTTTATGCGTCTGTTTATAAAAATAACTTCTTAAAAAGTGGTAAAAGTGTCAAGATAAGTAAGACAACTTTTGGTATTGAGTTAGAGGTTTGCTATCTGATTAAAAAATCTTTTTTTTATTCAAAGGGTACAATTACGATGAAAAATATTTCAAAATTTATTTCTCATATGGCTCCTTGTATCGAAATCGTTGGTTATAGACAAAGAAAAAAGGGAATAACTTCATTTGGAGATTTATGTAGTGATTTTGGAGCAAATGTTAAATTTTTGATAGGTCAAAAGAAAAAATACAAAAAAATTAACATTGGAAATTTAAAAACAAATATTTCAAACAAAAAAACAAAACAAAATATTAATGGTAATACTAGTGCTGTTTTTATTAATCCAATAAACTCGTTAAGGTTTGTTTTAAATAAATTAAAAAAAGACAAAATTAATCTAAACAAAAATTTTTATGTATTTACTGGATCAACAGTGGGAGTTGTTCCAATTGGAAAAGGTCTTTATCAAGGTAAAATCGATAAATTAGGATCTGTAAAAGTAATAATCAGATAAAAGTGAAAACACTTATTCTTTTAGCTTTAGTAATTGTAATAGGTTGGGTGCTTTTTAGACCAATTACTCAAAAAGAACTTAATAGATATAATGATAAAGATAATTGGCCAGACATGAGCTTATAATTAGATTTTATTAATTTATAAATAATAAATGTTATTTACTATTTATTTTAATCTTTAAAAATAATTTGATTAATTTCTTTAGCAATTATCCTTGAACCTTTAGATGTTAGATGACAACAGCTATCGATAAAAATATCTTGTACATTGTAATCACGCATTATAGATACCAAATCTAAGAAAATAAAATTTGAATGTTCATATTTTTTTAAATTAAGGTTTATTTTGTTGATGATTTCTATTTTTTCTTTTTCAAAATCATTTAGTAAATTAAAATTCTTTTTCAGATGTATGGGTGATAATATGGGAGTATAAATAAATTTAGTATCTTTTAAGTTCATATCTTTAATTTTTTTTAATTGGTCAATATATAGATTAATAATCTTTTTATCTGATTTTAAATTTCTTTTATTATCAAGATATTCAGGCATTTGAAAAAACCTTGAAACATAAACTTTTCGCATTATCTTGAAAAAACTAATCTCACCCCATAAAGGTAAGTTTTTATACTTAAAAAAAAATAAATCTTTAGAAAAAAAATTGATATAATTCGACCAATTAATGTCATCATTCCATTTTTCTCCAAACATCAAATATAAATCTATAGGATTAAAATTTGAAATATAGACATAGTCTAATTTTTTTACTTTTGAAAATTCATTTAAAAATTTTCTTGTAGATTGTTTTGGTGAATATGATGGAACAGAGGCATTAATTATTTGATATGTATTATTTAAATTTTCTAAATGGCCCGCTATGCTATCGTTATAATCTAAACTCCATCCAAAAGGAACACTGTCACCTATAAGAACAATTTTGGAATTTTCATTGTTTAAATCTGTTTGATATCCATCTTCTTTAACTCTAAGTCTATTTTCATCTGTAAAAACGTTAACATTTGACTTATAGGAAAAGTTCTTTTTTAAATTCATGAAATTATTATCAATTTCAGTAATAACAAAAGTCAAATTTGAGTGCTCAAAATTTTTAGAAATTTTTAATTTAAAAAAAATTAATGACGATAACTCAATTAAAAAAATTATTACCACAACAATTACAGTTATGCTTTTCAAAATTTTCATTTTATTTAATTTTCTTAGTCTAACTCAAATTCGTTAGTATAATCTTTTTTGAGGTTTGGATCTTGTTTTGATTTCTCTAAAATACAATTTCCTATAACTAAATAATCTAATTCCGTTCCCATAAAACAATTAAAAGCATCAGTTGGAGAATTAACTATGGGCTCCCCTCTCACATTAAATGAAGTATTTACTATTACTGGGCAACCGGTTTTTTCTTTAAATTTTGAGATTAAATCAAAATAAGGTTTATTAGTTTCTTTATTAACAGTTTGAATCCTAGCGGAGTAATCAACATGAGTTACTGCTGGTATCTCAGATCTTTTGACGTTTAATTTATCTATGCCAAAAAGTTTCTTTTGCTCCTCGTTCATTTCAATTTTTTTATTAGAATTTACATCAGCTACTAATAACATATATGGACTATCTACATTTATATTAAACCAGTCAGATAAATCCTCTCTTAAAATTGCTGGAGCAAAAGGTCTAAAACTTTCTCTATATTTTACTTTTAAATTAAGATTTTTTTGCATTTTGTCTGATCTAGGATCACCTAAAATTGATCTAGCACCTAAAGCTCTTGGGCCAAACTCCATTCTTCCTTGAAACCAACCTATTGCTTTTTCATTAGATAAAAATTCCGCTGTTTTACTTATCAAATCTTCATAATGAAATGTCTCAAAATTAGCACCAGCTAACTTTAATTCCTTCTCGATATCCTCTTGATTAAATTCAGTTCCTAAATATGAACCTTTCATATCATCATTTGGATTAATAACTCTCTTTTTTTTTTGCTCAATATGCCAAAGAGCTAAAGCTGCACCTAAAGACCCACCAGCATCTCCTGCTGCAGGTTGGATCCAAATATTATCAAAAATCTTTTCTTGAAGAATTTTTCCATTTGCTACACAGTTTAAAGCCACACCTCCAGCTAAACATAAATTTCCTATGTTATATTCTTGGCGAACAGCTTTCGCTAGCTTGATCATTATTTCCTCAGTTACTTTTTGAATTGAGGCCGCAATATCCATATGAAACTGAGTAATTTTTTCATTTTTTGGATCACGAGGTCTTTGTCCAAACAGATTATGAAATTTTTTATTTGTCATTGTAAGACCAGTCGCATAATTGAAGTATCTTTGATCTAATCTAAAAGTTCCATCATTTTTTATATCAACTAATTCTTTCACCTTATCTACATAGATTGGATTCCCATAAGGTGCTAAACCCATAAGTTTATATTCTCCACTATTTACTTTAAAACCTGTATAATAAGTAAAAGCAGAATACAAAAGTCCAAGTGAATGTGGAAAATGAATTTCTTTTTTAATCTCTAAATCATTTTTTTTTCCCACAGCTACGGTTGTTGTTGCCCATTCACCTACACCATCAGCAGTTAATATAACTGCGTCCTCAAAGGGTGAAGGGAAAAATGCACTAGCAGCATGACTTAAATGATGATCAGAGAAAAAAATATTTTTATCAGACTTAAAATTTTCATCATGCTCTTTAAGTTTATTAAATAAAAGATTTTTTTGAAAAAGTTTTTCTTTAATCCATATGGGCATAGCTTTGGCGAATGA
>CACKKE010000015.1 GCA_902600635.1 uncultured Pelagibacteraceae bacterium
ATCTTAGTGACGACCCAGAAGGTTTTAAAGAGATTAAAAATGCTAGACCATTATTGATATTAGGAGATATGGTTACTACAGATCATATTTCTCCCGCTGGTAATATTCAAAAAGATAGCCCAACAGGAGAATATTTTATGAATTATCAAATTCTTCCAAAGGACTATAATTCATATGGCTCAAGACGTGGAAATCATGAGGTAATGATGAGGGGTACATTTGCAAACATAAGAATCAAAAATGAAATGGCTCCTGGAACTGAAGGTGGTTTTACAAAGTTATACCCTGAGGAAAAAGTTATGTCAGTTTATGATGCAGTAGTGGAGTATAAAAAAAGAGGGACCGATTTAGTTGTAATTGGTGGTAAAGAATATGGAACAGGCTCTTCTCGTGATTGGGCTGCAAAAGGGACAAAATTACTAGGAGTTAAGGTAGTAATTGCAGAGAGTTTTGAAAGAATACATAGATCTAATTTAATTGGTATGGGAATATTGCCATTACAATTTACAGAAAATATGAACAGAAAAAATCTAAATTTATTAGGTTCTGAATTAATTAGTGTAGTAGATATTGAAAAGGGAATTAATCCATCTGACAAAGTAAAAGTCGAGATTAAATACGCATCAGGAGACATAAAAGTAATAGATACCCTTTGCAGAATTGATACCAAAAATGAATTGGAATATTATAAAAATGGTGGAATACTTCAATATGTTTTAAGAAATATGATTTAGATATGGACGAGGATATATCAATAATAAATACAAACACGAGAAATGAAAAAATAAAAAATTTTTTTATCCACAATAAAAAAAAAATAATTTCAGGCTCAAGTTTTATCGTTATACTTTTAATTAGTTATTTTGCTTTTGGTGAATATCAGGACAGAAAAAAAATTAAGATTTCAGACTCTTTTAATACAATAACTATAAATTATTCTGAAAGTAATAAGGAAAAAACAGCTAAGGATTTAATAAAAATAGTTAATGAAAAAAATTCAACTTATTCACCTTTATCTTTATATTTCATAATAGATAATAAATTGATTAATGAAAAAAACACAATCAATGAATTATTTGATGTTATTATAAACAAAACCTCATTGGATAATGAGATAAAAAATTTAAATATATATAAAAAAGCACTTTATAATGCAGACGACAGCAATGAAAATGATTTATTGAATATTTTAAACCCAATAATAAAATCAGAAAGTGTTTGGAAATCTCACGCATTATATTTAATGGCAGAATTTTTTTACTCAAAAAATGAAATGCAAAAATCAAAAGAATTTTTTAATCAAATCATAAACTTAGAAAACGCTAATCAAGAAATTCAATTAGAGGCCCGAAAAAGACTTAATAGAGATTTAAGTGAATAAAATTTTTCAATTATTATTAATAACCATTTTTTTTTCTGGTTGCTCGTTAAACAAAAACTCAAAATTCTGGACTGTAGAAACTATCAAAGAAATTGAGGAACAAAAATTTGAAAAAATTTTTGATGACCCAGTAGCGTTGAGTCAAGAATTAAATACTAATATTAATTTGAACCTAAGTAAAAATTTTTCAAAAAACAATTTATCGAAAAAATTTACCAACAATGATGGAAGAGTAAATTTTGATGGGTCTTTAAAGAAATCTTTGAAATATAAATTTTCTAAAATTGAGAATTTTTATCAATTTGAACCTGAAATTTCATTTAATAAAGAGAATATAATTTTTTTTGATGATAAAGGAACAGTTTTACAATTTGATGAGCGATCAAAATTGATATGGAAAAAAAATTATTATACTAAATCAGAAAAAAAATCTAATCCGATCTTACAGTTTGCAAACGATGATAAATTTTTGATAATTGCAGATAATTTATCAAAATATTACATGTTAAATCTACAAAATGGAGATCTAGTTTGGTCTAAAAATAATTCAGCTCCATTTAATTCGCAAATAAAAATTTATAAGGATCGTTTTTTTATAATTGATTTTACCAATACACTTAGATGTTATTCTTTAAAAAATGGAGAGGAAATTTGGAATTTTCAGACAGAATCAGCATTAATAAGATCTCAAAAAAGATTATCAATGGTGATTGTGCAAGATGTCATTTATTTCAATAATTCTTTAGGAGATATAAGTGCGGTGAGAATAATGGATGGCGAACTACTCTGGCAACTTCCTACCCAAAGTGATGTCATATATGAGTCTGCTTTTTCATTGGAAACATCAGACATTATAACTGATAACAAAGACTTATTTTTCTCAAATAATAAAAATCAATTTTTTTCAATTGATATCAAATCTGGCAGTTTTAATTGGGAAAATAGTGTAAATTCAAATTTACGACCAACTGTAATTGATAATTTTATTATCTCTGTTTCCTTAGAGGGTTATTTGATTGTGATAGATAAAATTACAGGAAATATTATTAAAGTTACTGATGTCTTTAATAATTTTAAACCTAAAAAAAGAAAAGAGATTAAACCCACAGGATTCATTGTTGGATTAAAAAATATATATTTATCTACAAACATAGGAAAATTATTAGTGATTGATATAAAATCTGGTAAGACTAATTCAACATTGAAAATTGATAAAGATAAAATTTCACGCCCTTTTATTTCTAACCAAAATCTATATTTAGCAAAAGATAATGCTATAATTAAACTGAATTAATGTTTTTGAAATTATTAGATAAGTTGGGTAGAAAAAAAGTTGTTCTAGATAGAGGACCTTCACATCCAAGATTTGACTTAGCAAAACCTTGGATGAATAGATATTATTTAATTTTCAGACATAGACCAAAATGGTTCCCATTTAATATACTTATTCATGAAATGTTAGCTGATGATCACGGTGAGGGAGTACATAATCATCTTTTTCCATATATCACAATTGTAATTAGAGGTGGTTATTGGGAAACAACTAAGAAAGGAAAATTTTGGAGAAGACCCGGATATATTGGATTTAGATCTGCCAACGCATATCATAGAGTTGATTTAAAGCCTGGAACTAAACCAATGACTATATTTATCTCTGGTCCATTTGGCTTGAGGAAAGGTCCAAGATCAGAGTATGGTATTGATTTTAAATCAAAAAAAAATTGATGTCCAAAAATCTTGAGGAAAAATTTATATCATTTTGTAATTCAAAAAATTTAGAAATTAATCAAAACCAAATAGAGACAATTAAATTACTTCAAGATTTTTATAATAAAAATTTTTGTTCCTCGATCTTTAATCTATTTAAAAAAGAAAATTATAAAAAAGGATTTTATCTTCATGGGGGAGTTGGTGTAGGAAAAACAATGATCTTAGATTTTTTTTATGATCTTATTTCTGCAAAAAAACTAAGACTTCATTTTAATGAATTTATGTTAAATTTTCATGATTTTGTTCATGAAAATAAAAACAAGGAAGATGAAAATATTATTAATTTATTTGTTAAAGACTTAAAATCAAAAACTTTAGTAATTTATTTTGATGAGTTTCAGGTTACCAATATAGTAGATGCTATGATACTAGGTAAATTATTTGATAAAATATTTAGTGAAAATATAAAAATAATTGTCACCTCTAATATTCAAATTTCTGATTTATATAAGGATGGTCTCCAACGAGATCAGTTTAAACCTTTTATTGAGATCATGAAAAAAAAGACACTCGAACATGAACTTGTTATTGAGGATGATTATAGAAAATCAAAAGAAAACCAAAATGATAGATATTTCTCCCCACTTAACCAAGAAAGTAATTTTAAAATGAATAAATTCTTTAGAATTATTTCAAAGGATAGAAAAAAAACTACTCAAAGTCTTGATATTAAAGGAAGAGAATTTCTAATTAAAGAATTCTATGAAGGAGTTGTCAGATTTACATTTGATGAGTTATGTGACAAAAATTTGGGAGCTGAGGATTACCTTGAAATAGCTAAAGTGTCTAAATTTATAGTTATTGATAAAATACCAAAGTTTGATGACATAAACTCTAACCAACAACACCGTTTCATAACCTTAGTTGATATAGTTTATGATAAGAAAATACCAATTGCTGTCACTGCTGAAAAAAATCTAAACGAATTAACGTCATCTAAATCATTAAAAGAGCCTTTTAATCGTACAATAAGCCGTCTTTATGAGCTAACATCCTCAAACTTTAATTTATGATACAAAAATTTAATAACTTTAAAGTGAATACCAATGGACAAAAATTATACGAATTCACTGATGAAACAATTAATTGGATCAAGAAAAATAAATTTAAAAATGGAATACTTAATTTAAGTATTCAACACACAAGTGCCTCTTTAATAATTCAAGAAAATGCAGATCCTGATGTCCAAACTGACTTAATCAATTATTTTAATAAAATCGCACCAATGGATAATAAGTTATACATTCATACAACTGAAGGCAAAGACGATATGCCTGCACACATAAAATCAAGTTTAACCAATAATCAAATTTCTCTTAGTGTTGAAAATGGAGAATTATTACTTGGAACTTGGCAGGGTATTTATTTATTTGAGCACCGATTAAACCCACAAACAAGAACCATCATTCATCATTTTTTAGGAGAGGTCTAATTTTTTTTTAAACTTTGAAAAGCTTTAAGTGCAGAAGCTCTTGCTTCTTCATGTATCACTATTGGTTTTGGATAATCTTTTCCTATGATTGTATTAATTGCTTGTTGATATTTCATTTCTATTTCCCAAGGCTTGTGAATAAATTTTTGAGGAACTTTACTTAATTCTGGTATCCATTTTTTAACATACTTTCCCTCTTTATCAAATTTTTCACCTTGAAGAATAGGATTAAAAATCCTGAAGTATGGAGCTGCATCCGCTCCACAACCTGCAACCCATTGCCATTGAGCTACATTATTGGCTTTATTAAAATCAAGTAAACAATTTCTAAAATGCTTTTCACCCTCGGTCCAATTAATTCTCAAATGTTTTACCAAAAAAGAACCAACCACCATTCTAATCCTATTATGCATCCAACCAGTTTCATATAATTCTCTCATTCCAGCATCAACAATTGGATAACCAGTCATCCCTGATTTCCATGCTTTTAAAAATTTTTCATTTTTTACCCAAGGAAATTTATCAAATTCTTTTCTGTAATTTCCTTTTAAAAACTCAGGAAAATAATTAATTAAACTATGAGAGAACTCACGCCAACCAAGTTCATTAATATATTTTCTATAACCAATGCCTTTAGATTTAATCTCGTTACATTTTTTCCAAATCGTACTTACATGTATTTGTCCGTGTTTGATATAAGGAGATAACTTTGATGTGCCCTCTATAGAAGGAAAATCTCTAGCCGAACCATATTCTTTAATCTTATCATTAATCAAATTGTTAAGAACTTTTTTTGAATCATTTTCTGATACTTTCCAATAATTCTCAAATTTTTTGTACCAACTTTTTTTTGGTAAAATACTTTTTGGTTCAACACAATTTTTGAAGAAAGATATTACTTTCGTTTTTTTCTTTACAATATAATTTTTACTTGGTGGTAAACCTAAATATTTTTGTTCAGCATTTCTCCAGAAAGGAGTGAATACTTTAAAAGGTGTTCCATCATTTTTAGTAACTTCTTGAAATTCATTTAGAATATTTCCTTTAAAATATTTAAATTCAACTTCATTTTTCAAGAAAACATCTCTAATTTTTTTTCCTTTTGCAATTACATCAGGTTCGTAAATTTTATTCCAATATATTGAAACGTCATCTTTTTTTTTAATTTTGGAAAATATATCTAGTTCATCACCTGCTAATATTTGGAGATTTATTTTGTATTTAGATAATTCAGATTTAAATATTTCTAAAGATTTAAACAACCACCACTTTTGGGCTTCTCTTTTGTTATCAAAATCGGCTTTATTATAAATAAATAAAGCAATAACATTTTCATGATTTTGCGTAGCATATGAGAGAGCAGGATTGTGTTCGATTCTAAAGTCTTCCCTTATCCAAGCTATTGCATTTTTGGTCATATAAATATTATTTTCTACCTTTAGATAACAGCTGTTTGTAAAGTTTAACATCTGCATTTCCTTCGCATCCTATGACAAGAATGTTAGAATCTTCATTCAAATTTAATGATTTTCTTGCTTTTGGATTGTTTGCTAAACCTATAAGAGCAATAACTCCAGGAGTTGCACATTCACCACCTATAATTGAAACTTTACTTAATTTTCTATCTTTTAACATCGCGGTTGTTTTAGCAACATTATTATCAGCAACAGATACACAATAGTTAGAAGTTTTTTTTAATATTAGCCATGGGACAAGTGACATTTCATTACATGACATCCCACCCATAATACTTTCTTTTTTTATTCTTATTTTTTTCATTTTGTTTGCTTTAACACTCTGAAGAACACAATCAGCTCTATTAGGCTCAACAACAATGATTTTTGGAATTCTTTTAAAATATTTTGCTACCCCAGCTACTACTCCTGCCGCTAATCCTCCAACACCTGCTTGAACAAATATATGAGTTATATAATGGTTGGTTTGTCTAGATATTTCTTTTATCATAATAGAATATCCAGCCATTGTAAGTTGAGGAACATATTTATAGTTTTTAGTAGAGACGTCCTGGACTATTTGCCAGTCATATTTTTTTGAAAGTCTTTTGCATTCCTCTAACGAATTTTCATAATTTCCCTTAACCCTAATTACCTCAGCACCAAATTTCTCAATTTCACTAACTCTTGTTTGGCTTACATATTGACTTACAAAAATTTTACATCTCAAATTTAATCTTTTTGCTCCCCAGGCAACTGACCTACCATGATTGCCAGCCGTTGCTGATGAAATAACCATATTTTTTTTTCCTTTAGATATCTTCTCTACTGCGTATGCTCCCCCTAGAGCTTTAAACGACTTTAAATGAAATCTTTTAGACTCATCCTTATAAAATATATTATTTAATTTTAAATTTTTCTTTAATTTATTAAGAGATAAAAGAGGAGTTGCTTTATAATTTTTCCAACTTGAAATTGATTTATAAGCATTGGTGATTAATGTAGAAGGAAGATGTTTTAAAACATAACTTCTTTTAAAATTATAACGATTATTTTTTAATAATTTTTTATATTTCCAGCTTTTAAGATTTTTTAAACTCTTCACTTTAACAATCTAGAGTATTTTGTCTTTCCCATTTGGTTATAGGTTTTGATTTATCAAATCTTTCTATATTGTTAAATTCTTTTATTTCTGTATCTCTAAGTTTTATATAGCTATTGATTACATCAGCACCAAAAGCATCATTCATTTCTTTATTTTGTTTTAATTGACTCAATGATTGATCTAACTCATCAGGAAGTTTTGGAAGATTTGGATATTTTGCAAAATCTTCATACATATTACAATCTAGAGGCTTTCCAGGATCTATTTTGTTTTTAATACCGTTAATTCCAGCTGCAAGAACACTTGCTTGAAGCAAATAAGGGTTTGCTGATCCATCCATTAATCTTAATTCAAATCTTCCTGGATCAGGAATTCTAATCATATGAGTTCTGTTATTACCAGTATAAGAAATACTACTTGGTGACCATGATGCACCTGACTTTGTTGGTGGTGCATTAATTCGTCTGTAACTATTTATTGTAGGATTAAAAAAAGCAGATAAAGATGAAGCATGTTTTATTACTCCACCTAAAAAATTATATGCCATTTTACTAAGACCTAAGTTATTTGAATTGTCCAAAAATTTATTTTTCTTTCCATCCCAGACCGAAATATGGGCATGACAACCATTTCCAGTTAAATTCTCAAATGGTTTAGGCATAAACGTAGCTCTTAAACCATGTTTTTCAGCAATAGTTTTTACCATGTACTTAAAAAAGGTATGTCTATCTGCTGTCTTTAAACAATCTGAGTAATCCCAATTCATTTCAAATTGGCCATTAGCGTCCTCGTGATCATTTTGATAAGGACCCCATCCCATTTCAATCATACAGTCACAAATTTCTTTAATTAAATCATACCTTCTCATTAAAGCTGATTGATCATAACAAGGTTTTGATTGAGTATCTCTTGGATCAGCAATGGAGTTTCCATCTGGAGATATTAAGAAATATTCACACTCCACGCCAGATTTCATAGTCAATCCCTGTTTTGAAAGTTTTTTAATTTGTTTTTTTAACATTATTCTTGGTGAAGCATCTACAGGTTTTCCATTCATCCAAAGATCTGAGGCGAGCCAACCCACCTCTTTATTCCAAGGTAGTTGAATTAAACTATCGGGATCTGGAATCCCGAACATATCTGAGTCTGCAGGTGTCATATCTAGCCAAGCAGCAAATCCTGCAAATCCTGCACCAGTTTCTTGCATTTCTTTTATTGCATGTGCTGGTACAAGTTTTGATCTAAGAACTCCAAATAAATCAACAAAGCTTATCAAAAAATATTTAATTTTTTTTTCTTTAGCAATTTTGAATAAATTTTTTGGCATAACTTAAGTTAACACAATTATTTCAAAAAAGATAAAATTGTTTCTTTATAAAAAATTAAATTTACAACAATAATTATAATTACGGCTAATATTGCTCCATACTTTGCTTTTGGAAAAGCAACGCCTCTCATCTTACTTGGTCTAAGTTCCTCGTTATCTTTGTTCTCTTCTGGCATATGACAAAAAAAGGGCGCCACAAAAGTTGTAGCGCCCAAATTTTTTAATTTAATTACCAATCAGTAATATTGCTTTTATGGTCATTTGGACCATGTCTTTTCCTTGCTAATCTTTCGAGCTCATCACTCTCAGATTTAGCAGTTAAAACATGCCAGCCAACCCATATGATAATAGCAAGTATTACTAATAGTCCTTCACTAGATCCAGCACCAGGATAAATAGCACCAGCAACTTCCTCTGCTGGTTTATTCAGGTGATCAATCCAATTTGTAACTGTCGCCATATTTTCCTCCTTTACCTGGTTGCTGATGCGACTGCTTTTTCGTCAGATTTAGCAGTTTCCATCATTTCATAGTCTAGTCCAGCTATTTCAGCTTCACGCGGAATTCTTAATTTACCCATTCCGTGTAATACTTTTGCGATGATATAGCCTGGTATTAATCCTAGAACAAAGAACATAATTATTGCTCCTAAGAACATACCCAATGGATTTATTGATGCATAAGTAGTTCCGTCCCACATAGCTCCAACACTGTAACCAGATGATGGATAACCATTTAAAACAAAACCACAAATTACAAGACCTATAAATCCTGCATAACCGTGTACTGCAACAGCACCAACTGCATCATCAATTTTGAACTTACGTTCAACGAAATAATGTAGCTTGTAAGAAATTACAACACCGATCATACCTATGATCATTGATTGAATTGGATGATATAAATCATTTCCAGCTGAAGCACATATAATACCCGCTAGTCCACTTGAGTAAGTCCAGAATGGATCACCTTTTGCAATCCAGTATCCAGCTAACAATCCTCCTGATAGTGACATCAAGAAGTTAAAAGTAATACCGCTAAGTGTAGTAGGTGTTACATAAATGTTCGTGGCCGTCCAATAAGATATACCCTCCATGCCGTACTCTGGTCCAAGATCAAATATTGGTATATTACATGCCGCATAGAATCCCCAGAAACCAGTATAAATTAGAAATAATCCAATTGTTACTAGCCAAGGATTTCTTGGTCCAATATTTCTTGGTTCACCACTTGATGAGAATTTTCCAATTCTTGGTCCTAAAACCATTAGAACACCTAAAGCAAATCCACCAGCTATAGCGTGAATTACCCCTGATGCATAAGCATCATGGTATCCTAAAATTTTTAACATCCAACCATCAAAGTGCCATCCCCAAGCAGCATCAATTGTCCAGAATACTGAACCAATTGCTATTGCTAAAATACCAAAAGCAAAAGTAGTTATTCTTTCAATTATTGCTCCAGAGACGATTGAGGCAGCAGTCCAAGAAAATAATAAAAAGGCAGCCCAGAAAACACCATTAATGTGATCTCCAAGATTAACCGCCATTATGTCACTTGTTGGTACTTGCCACATAGCACTAAACAATGTTTCATCAGTGATTAATGCTGTACTTTCATTCATTATTGAAGGTGCTATTCCCGGTCCTGTTGGGAAAGCCCAGTAAATCCACCAACCAAATAAAAACCAAGTTACTGTCACCAAAGGTATCAGCATCGTGTTTTTCATAAGAGTATGTTGATGGTGTTTGTATCGAGAAGCTCCAACTTCATACATACAGAAACCGACGTGAATTAAAAACATCAGCACTACTGTAATCCAGTAGTAAAATTCCGTAAATATAGTAGTAAGAGCACCTAACTGATCAGTCATATTCTCTCTCCATATTAGTTTTTAAAATCCTATAAAATTATGAAAGTTGTTACAAATGAAACAATCTAATAAAACCTAATATTGACAATAGATTTTAAAAAATAATCAACTTTAGATTGTGTAATTAAAATTTAAGGTAAGCTTTTTTCAAATCAACAAGAGGATGTTTTGGTGACATTTGAAATTTAACTAAAAGTTCTCTTGCTATCATATCTCTGTCTTGTTGGTTATCTGGCAACTTAATTGATGATGGAATTGTAACCCAACCATTAGCATTTCTACAAAATACAGCTGGTCTTCCTTCTTCATAACCCATATGAACATCTTCTAACCAATTCAAATCATCCCAGCCCATTGCTTCTACATACTTCTTAAGGAATGGTGTCATTTTTTTGTAATCTGGCAGAAGATTAACGTCATATCTATAGCCAATAGATTGGCCAATCATCTTTTCTCTAGCAGTTTCTTTTTTCTTTCCTAGCTGTTGGTCTTTAACGACTACTGATTTAGAAACTTTTTTTTTATTTTTTTTCTTAGCCATTTTTACATCTAAATTTTATGAAAGTTATCAACCCCAACAGTATAATTAGTACCTGCTAAAGGAACTTTTGCTAAAGCTGAAGCTTCAGAAGTAAGTGCCGCTAAATCTTCAGGTTCTAAAGAATGTATATTTGTTTTTCCACAAGCTCTAGCTAACAATTGAGCTTCAAGAGTCATTGAATGTAAATAATTATAAACTCTCAACGCTGCATCATCAGGATTTAATCTAGCTCTTAATTTTGGATCTTGTGTAGCAACTCCTACTGGGCATCTTCCAGTATGACAGTGATAACATTCACCTGCTTTTACTCCCATTTCTTTCTCAAAATTTGCCTCTGGTATATCTTTGTTACAGTTTAGTGCAATCATAGAACCAGTACCAATAGCTATTGCATCTGCACCTAAAGCTAATGCTTTTGCCATATCAGCGCCATCTCTAACCCCACCAGCATAAATTAAAGTAACTTTTCCAGTTTTTCCAACATCGTCCAAAGCTCTTCTTGCTTCTCTAATAGCCGCAATACCAGGGATACCAGTGTTGGCAGCAGCGATGTGCGGACCTGCTCCTGTAGATCCTTCCATTCCATCTAAATAAATAGAGTCAGGATCACATTTTGCAGCCATACGAACATCATCATAAACTTTTGATGCACCTAATTTTAATTGAATTGGAACTTTATTTTTTGTTAGCTGTCTAAGTTCTTCTACTTTTAATGCTAAATCGTCTGGACCTAACCAGTCAGGATGTCTAGCAGGAGATCTTTGGTCAATACCTGATGGTAGTGATCTCATTTCAGCAACTTGGTCAGTTACTTTCTGACCCATTAAGTGACCACCCATTCCAACTTTTTGTCCTTGTCCGATAAAAACTTCTATTCCATCAGCCAATTGTGCGTGATGTGGGTTAAACCCATATCTTGATTGAATACATTGATAAAACCATTTTTCAGAATATCTTCTTTCATCAGGTATCATTCCACCTTCACCAGAACATGTTGCACTACCTGCCATAGTAGCTCCTCTTGCTAATGCAGTTTTTGCTTCATAAGATAAAGCACCAAAACTCATACCAGTAATATAAACTGGTATATCTAATTCAATTGGATTTTCACATCTTGGTCCAATAACAGTTTTAGTTTCACATTTTTCCCTATAACCTTCGATTACGAACCTAGTAAGAGTTCCTGGTAAGAAAACTAAATCATCAAATGTTGGAATTTTTTTCATTAATGCCATTCCACGCATTCTGTATCTTCCTAACTGAGATTTAATATGAATATCATCAATTACTTCTGGTGTGAAAATAGCGTTATGACCTAATAAACTTTTATTTCTGCCACCATTAGAACTTAAGTGAACATCAGCTTTTCCACCAACATTACCATTAGTTTTTAACTTACCATTTTTTCTCTTTTTTTTCTTAGCCATTAAATTGCTCCTTTTTTCTCAGTAGGTTCTAAGTTATCGTAATTCCAAAGTTTTTTACCTGCTACAATTTTTTTCATTTTACTTACATCAAAATTTTCGCCGATTTCAGCAACCTTTAATTTTCTTTTTAACCAATCTTGATCACTTTTAGTCAATTCAGCATCTACTGCATCACTACCATAAGAGCCAATTTCTCCACCTACGAAAATTGTCCCATCATACATCGAATCTCCTAAATTTATACCAACATCACCTAGGATGATGATTCTTCCTCTTTGCATCATAAATCCAGTAAATGCACCCGCATCACCACCTATGATTATTGTGCCACCTTTCATATCAATACCTGTTCTTGCACCAACACTACCTTTACAGATTAAATCACCACCTCTGATAGCAGCTCCAAAACAGGATCCAGCATTTTTTTCGATTACAACTTTACCTGCCATCAAATTTTCTGCACAAGACCATCCAACTCTTCCATTGATTCGAACTATTGGACCATCACACGATCCCATTCCGAAATATCCTAAACTTCCTTCAAAAATTAAATTTAATTTATTTAAAATACCAACACCTAAACTATGTTTTCCTTGAGGGTTTTTAATTACAATTGTTCCATAACCTTGTCCCATTAAATTATCTATTTCTTTATTTGCTTCTGCAGCAGTCATATCTTTTACATCAAGGTCAGTCCTCTTGTTAAAATCAACATCATGGGTTCCAAAATAGTAGAAATTTTCTGCTTCATCAGGATTGAAAAATTTTTGTTGTGTTCGTCCTGTTAAAACTTCAGTGTGCATACCCATAGCTTGGGCTTTAGTTTTTTTGGAAACACTTTTTATATTTGCCATACTTTTACCTCTCCATCGAACGGGTCATAAGTATCAATTTCTTGTGGTAAAATTGATCGAATTGCTATTTCTTCTGAACCCATTGCTACTAAATCATCAGACTCATACAAAACTAGAGGTTTAGCAGCCATAGTGTCTTTCGCCATACCTAAAGAATCTTTCGTAGCTACAAAATAAGTAAAGACACCATCTAAACCAGTTAAAGACTCTTTCATACCTTCTTCTAAAGATGCCCCATCTCTCATTTTTTCTGCTAAATAAACAGCAATAAGTTCTGAGTCACACTCAGACATAAATCTCATTCCTTTATTTTCTAAAGCTCTTCTATTATTCCAATAATTTGTAAGTTGACCATTATGAACAACTGATACATCACTAAACGGATAACCCCAAAACGGGTGAGCAGATTTAATATCTACACCGGACTCAGTGGCCATTCGTGCATGCCCTATTGCGTGAGTGCCAACAAGTTTATCTAAATTATATCTATCACAAACCATCTTAGCATTTCCAAGATCTTTAATTACCTCTAATGATTTACCCATTGAAAGTATTTCTACTCCAGGAATACTCTCAATCTTTTGTGAAAATTCTAATAAATCTTTTTTGTTATATTCTATTTCATATCTTAATGAGTAGGGGAGTATTCTTTCCTCTTTGATAATTTTTGCACCCATTTCATTAAGATAACTATCAACAATTTTTTTTCTTTCATCATAAACAGACACATCTTCAGCAACTGATGTACTACCTTCACCAACGTTTTCTCCAACTTTAAAACGCATGATAAAATTTTTTCCATCAGTATCTCCGTATAAAGCATAACCTGTAGAGTCCTCTCCTCTATGTTTCAGAGCTTGCAACATACCTTGAAGCTCATGACCAACTTTTGAAGATTTTCCTCTATGAATTAATCCCGCAATTCCGCACATATACTTTTCCTCTTTCCGTATTTTTTATGGTAGGCAATCTAGATAAGTATCCAGATCCCATTGAGTTGTTGCTCCTAAAAATCTTTCCCATTCATCATTTTTATACCAATGAAAAACTTTATACATTTCATCGGGCATAGCTGATTTAATTACCTCATCCTCTGATAATCTTTCCAAAGCTTCCCCTAAACTTAAAGGAAGTTTTTTTACATCCTTACCAGCTTTTTGAGCCTCATAAATATTTCTAGATTCAGGATCAGCTGGTTTCATTTTATTACTTATTCCATGATCACAAGCTTTTAATAATGCAGCACCCAACAAGTAAGGATTATGCATTGAGTCAACAGATCTGTATTCAAATCTTCCTGGCGCTGATACTCTTAATCCACAAGTTCTATTTTGATAACCCCAGTCAGCATAAACAGGTGCCCAAAAACCTTGATCCCATAATCTTCTATAAGAATTTACTGTTGAAGATCCTAAGGCCGTTAAAGCAGGAAGGTGTTCCATAATACCCGCTATTGATTGTAAACCAATTTTACCTGGCAATTGCATATCTTTCGTATCAGGCATAAATGTATTAGTTCCACCTTCAACATAACCAAAAACTTCTTCAACTCCTGGTAATGATTTGTGTCCAAGTTTATTTGTTTTAATTTTTCCACCTTTCCATAAAGACATGTTAGTATGACAACCACTTGCAGAAACTCCCATAAATGGTTTGGTCATAAAACATGCAATAAGATTGTGTTCTCTAGCAACCTGAGCACATATTTGTCTATAAGTTGATAATCTGTCTGCATTTCGAAGAACGTTGTCGTATGTCCAGTTTAATTCTAATTGTCCTGGTGCATCTTCATGATCTCCTTGGATCATATCTAGACCCATAGCTTTTGCGTATTCAATTACTTTCATGAATACTGGTCTCAATGACTCAAACTGATCTATGTGGTAACAGAATGGTTTTGAAAACCCTTTTCCTGTAGGAGTACCGTCATCATTTTTTGTTAGCCACATCATTTCAGGTTCAGTTCCAACTCTTAATTCTAAACCATGCTTTTTCTCGAATTCATCCATAAAAATTCTTAAATTTCCTCTACAGTCAGAAGTTAAATGTCCGCCAGGATTATTTCTCTCTTCTCTGTTTCTAAAACATGTTACAAAAACTCTTCCTACTCTTTTGTCCCATGGTAATTGACAGAAAGTTTCTGGATCAGGAATACCGACTAATTCCATTGCTTCAGGTCCATAACCTATATAATTATTATGACGATCTAAAAATAAGTTTGCTGTAGCTCCATATACTAATTGAAAACCTTTCTCTGCTGTTCTTTCCCAATGATCTGCAGGTATTCCTTTACCTACAACTCTCCCTGTTACAGAAATAAATTGATAATAAATATAAGTAATTCCTAATTCGTTAATTTTTTCTCTAACTTTTTTAACTTGTTTGTCTCTACCAGGTCGGTTTACGTGCTTTTCTAGATCCGTCATTTTTCCCCTCAATGAATTATAATTTTATTCAAGCGTAACTGAAAAATTTATTAGTGTCTAGGCTAAGAGTTTAACTCCAAGGAAACGGACTGTTCGAAGTAGGGTGAAGTTCGCCCTTCTCGTAACGGTTGAATCTAAACGGTTTTAATAAATCACTTTCGGTACCAAGAATTTCTTTAGCTACAAGTTCACCAACACCAATCATTTTATATCCGTGGTTAGCATCAGCAATCATGTATACGTTTTCAAAAAATCTATCAAAGATTGGAAATGAGTCCGGTGTCATGCATCCAAGACCACCTGATGGACCCTTTCTATATAAATCAGATTTTCCCTCAAATCTTTTTTGGCAATGAGCTAAAGCAGAGCACCACATATCACTAAATGCATCAGTAGTTTGATACTCTGGAGATTCAATTCCATAAGGATCAACATTTACTTGATCAAAATGTTTTTTAACAATGTAAGGAGATGTTCCACCTTGAACTCCTAAACCTTCAATATCAGGCTTATAATAAATTCCCCAAATTTTATCTGTAATTAATTTTTTTGTTTTATCAGAATATAGTGGTGCAGTTGAATCTGATTTTATAGAAGGTGAAAAGGATTGCATGAAATACATGAAGGGAATGTTTGATGACTGGCAAGCTAAAGGCATAACTTCAATTCTTCATGAAAAAAAGGGCGG
>CACKKE010000016.1 GCA_902600635.1 uncultured Pelagibacteraceae bacterium
ACAAACCATAGATCATTACTCATTATTAGGATTCACAAAAGCCTACAATTCTGCAAAAAAAGCTTGCAGTTAATTAATGAAATCAAAAAAAAGAATTGTCTTAGCTTATTCTGGTGGCTTAGATACATCTATAATTCTAAAATGGCTTCAAGAAAATTATAACGCAGAAGTCATTTGTTACACTGCTGATATAGGGCAAGAGATTGATCGAAAAAAAATAATCAATAATGCTAAAAAATTTGGTGTTAAAAAGATCATAATTAAAGATTTAAAAAATCTTTTCGTTAAAGATTACGTTTTTCCAATGATACGAGGTAATGCGATTTATGAGGGAGTTTATTTATTAGGAACTTCTATAGCAAGACCATTAATCGC
Organism: uncultured Pelagibacteraceae bacterium; assembly: GCA_902600635.1. Lineage (GTDB taxonomy): Bacteria > Pseudomonadota > Alphaproteobacteria > Pelagibacterales > Pelagibacteraceae > Pelagibacter. Next base: position 376 of record CACKKE010000016.1, read on the forward strand.
AAAAGACCAGATAAGAGTCGCAAAAAAATTTAAAGCATACGCAGTATCTCATGGAGCAACTGGAAAAGGTAATGATCAGGTCAGATTTGAGTTAGGTTATCACTATTTTGGCCCAAAGATAAAAGTTGTTGCACCCTGGAGAATTTGGAAATTAAAATCTAGAAGCGATTTAATTAATTATGCAAAAAAACATAAGATACCTATCCCCAAAGATAAAAAAGGTGCACCCCCTTTTTCTGTTGACGATAATTTATTTCATACCTCAACTGAGGGTAAAATTTTAGAGAACCCAAAAAATTCAGCTCCAGAATTTATTTTCCAAAGAACAACTTCCCCTGAAAAAGCACCGAATAAACCAACTTTTATTTCAATTAATTTTAAAAATGGTGACCCTGTTGGAATAAATGGAAAAAAATTAAATCCTGAAAACATTCTTACCAAATTAAATTTTATTGCTGGAAAAAATGGCATAGGAAGAGTTGACCTCGTTGAAAATAGATTTCTTGGAATTAAATCAAGAGGAGTTTATGAAACACCAGGCGGAACAGTTTTGATTCATGCCCATAGAGCTATTGAGTCAGTGACATTGGATAAAGAAACAATGCACAAAAAAGATTTGATTATGCCAAGATATGCCGAGCTGATTTATAATGGTTATTGGTATTCAAAAGAGAGATTTAAATTGCAAAAAATTATTGATCAAAAAAGAAATAAGGTGAATGGGTCAGTAAAACTTAAACTATACAAAGGGAATATTACTATTCAATCTAGAATTACTAAAAGTAATGCATACTCTATGAAGAAAGTTTCTTTTGAAGAAAATAAAACATTTAATAAATCTAATGTTGAAAGATTTATTAATTATCACAAGAAAAAACTGAGATATTAATAAGTTTTAGGACAATTTATAGTTTGTTAAATTTATTTTTAGCTATATCTTAGAATTATGGAATCACTTAAAAATTGGATGAGAGATACAGCAAACATTTTGTTTGATGATAGTAAAAATGATCTCCGTTCTCTTCCTAAAACTGTTAGGTTGCAAATTTTATTAGTTTTAAGCTTTATATGGACCACAGTTTTTAGTTTATATGTTTTTTCATACACAACTTTTGTTTTTGGTTGGACTGGTCTTTTTTTAGCTCACATTGGTTTAATCTTTGCCGTGTATATGACCTTTAAACATTTTCATAGAGCAGAAGAAAATTCAGCTAGTGTTTTTAAAACAAAAAATTTTGACCCTTTTAAAATAATGGTTCTTGTTTTTGTGATTGTGTTTATATTTGTTTTTTCAAAAGGTATTGAAGTATTAACAAGTCCGAATCCATATTCTTATTCAATTCCTTATGAAGGTTCTTCAAAATCAGTGTTTGAAAAATGGTTGCCTTTTAGTAAAGATAAATAATGGAAAAAATAGCAAAAAATTTACAGCTTATTTTAATGGTTATCATTTTAATAAGCACAGTTATTGCAGTCGGTATAGAGATGTACAAAATGTTTGAGAATAGATCGGTAACTTTAGCTGATTTATTATTAATGTTTCTTTACCTAGAAGTTCTAGCAATGGTAAGAGTTTTTTGGAACCAACAATCAATTAGTATTACCCTTCCATTGTTAATTGCAATTACTGCTTTAGCACGATTTATTATTCTTCAAGGTAAGGAAATGGATCCAACAGCATTAGTTTATGAAGCTATTGCCATTGTTCTAATCGCTGGTGCAATTGTTATTTTAAGATTAAGACATAGCGACAAGCTTGGTTTAAAGAAAAAAAAATCAAAATAAATCAAAATGAAATTTGAAGCCTCAAAGGCTGCGGCCTTAAATAGATTAAATAATTTTGTAGAACAAAATCTTTCTGAATATTCCAAACTAAGAAATTTTGACTTTGGTCCAGAAAACAGAACAAATATATCTGGTTTATCTCCATATATTACTCATGGAGTTATCAACGAGAAAGAGGTTATTGAAAAATCACTTAGCAAGTTTTCTTTTTCAAAAAATGAAAAATTTATTCAAGAAGTTTTATGGCGAACGTATTGGAAGGGCTGGTTAGAATTACGACCAAACGTTTGGACAGATTACGTAGCAGAGTTAAATAAAATTCGAGAAGAATATAAAGATAACCAAAATTACAAAAATGCAATAGATGGAAAAACCAATATTGAATGTTTTAATTACTGGGTAAAAGAACTTAAAGAAAATAATTATTTACATAATCATACTAGAATGTGGTTTGCTAGTATTTGGATTTTTACATTAGAATTACCCTGGCAATTAGGAGCAGAATTTTTTATGCAACATCTTTATGATGGCGACTCTGCATCTAATACTCTTGGTTGGAGATGGGTAGCAGGAATTCAAACACAGGGAAAACACTATTTAGCAAGTGAGTGGAATATCAAAAAATTCACTAATAATAGATTTAATAATATTAAATTAAATGAAACTGCTCCTCCAAAAGTTTCTGAAAAAGCTTACTCAATAGTTAAACAAGATTTTAGCAATAAAAATACAGATGATGAAAATCTTTTTATTTTTGAAAATAGTTTATCATTTGAAACTACAGATTTTCAAAATCATAAATTTAAAAAAATTTATATAATTTCAAATAAAAATGAAAATAGATCCATAAAGCTGAGTGAAAAAGTTATTAAATTTAAATCTCTTTTAATTAGTGATCAAAAACAAAGATTAGAAAATAATTCTATCAATTGTGAAGTGGTAGATATAAGTGAGGTTAAAAATATAAACGAAAAAGTTATTGCGTTATATCCAACAGTTGGTGAAAACCTGGATTATTTAAATTCAAATAATTTAAAAATAGATTTTTTATATAGAAAACTCGATCAATATTCATGGCAATATTGTAATAAAGGTTTTTTTAATTTTAAAAATTATATTTCTAAAATAATATCATCTTTAAATTAAAACCACCTGAACATCCCGATAATTGCTGCAGTAGCATAAAAGAATTGTAAAAATAATATTCCTCTGTGACCGCCCCTATAAGCCCAAATTCCAATTAGGATTGCAGATATAAGTAATAAACAAAAACCAAAAAACTCTATGCCAATATTCATAGCTACAAATAATGAATATAATATAGCAGTTATAACCCCTGCCCATTCAAAAATTTTATTATTCATTTTCTAATTTGAATTTTTTTCTATTATAAATTTTTTTTTTATTTTTTACTATTTTATTTCTGAGCATTGGTGAGCTCAATAATTTGGCCATTGGATTTTTCTTTTTTAATTTTTTTCTTTTTTTACTCATAAGAGACTCTTAAAATTATTATATAAAATTTTTGAATAATTATTCATATCTTTCATATTTTTTTTTGCAGATTGATCAAATTTTTCTAATGCGCCATCACCAAGTTGATCCTCAAGTGCCTTTTTATATTCTGGTACACAACCCCACTCATTAACTGTTGTATCTTTAATCTCTATATGGAATTGGATGCCATATGCATGATCTTGATATTTAAAAATCTGATACTTAGTTATTGGCGATGATGCTATTAAAGTAATATCGGGATTTTTATCAACCCCCTGAACCTCATAAGAATGCCACTGTAAACTTTTAATATTATCTGGAAATTTTGAGAACAAAATGTCTTCTTTTTTATTGTCAGTAAAATTTATATCCATCATGCCAATCTCTGCTGGATTTGATTTTACGACTTTACCACCAACTACTTCACCTAATAACTGACAGCCTAAACAGAAACCTAAATAAGGTTTTTTAAGATTTACTACAAATTCTTTTATTCTTTTTTTTTCTTCAACTAACCAGGGATACTCTTTTTCCATATAGGTATCCATCGGTCCACCCATACATAACATTCCATCATATTTTGTTAGGTCATTTGGGATTTTCTCACCTTCATCAAGTTCGATTGTTGTAAGATTTAAACCATCAGCCAACATTAGATCCTTTATGTAACCTGGATCTTCAATTTTAATATGTTGTAAAATAAGTATGTTCAATACTTAATATTTTAACCGAGTTAAATTTATTAACAATAATTTACTGGTTAAAAAAAATAAAATTTTTTTTAAATTATCTCGCCAGTTTAATGAATATATCTCCCATACCAGCATCTAAATTCTCTAAAGGTGTATTGTTTCTTAACTCACAATACCTACCAGTAACTTGATGGCTTTTAACAAAATCTATTTCATCTTTTTCACAACTTTTTCCATTATGTAGCAAACCTATAACTATTCGATCGTCAAGACTATACACCTCTGATTTATTAATTTTTTTACCATCACAAAAATAATCTTTATTTACTCTGTTTGGAAAATCTTGTTTATCGCAAGGATTTTTGATTGTTAAAACATAAAATTCCTTCAAGCCATCTTTAAATTCATATTTCATTTTTTGAGTTTCAGAGTACTTCATAAGGTCACATGAACATGGAACACAACATCTATAATAATTTCCACAAATTTTTTTTTTGGTTTTAGTTTCTTCAACAAATAAAAATTCTGAGTCGCTATTTGGATCAATCAAAGATCCAGAAACTGCACAGTATAATTTATTAAATTCGACAAAATCCTTATAAGTAATTTTTTTATCTATAATATATTTAAAAAACTTAGGTCCTGCCGCATTTCTATTTTTATCAGGAAATATTCTTGACCAATCAGTAATAAGCTCCTTGTGATAGTTTTTTTCTTCAGCAAACGATTTAAGCTGAAATAATATTAGAAATATAATCAAAGAAAGATTTAAAAATTTTTTCATTTTTGCTTTATAGTAATTGTTTGATTTAACTCACTTACATTGAATAATTTTTTTGTTCCATTGGTCCATTTAATTTCTACTTTAAAATTTTTTTCATTTTTTCTAATTCCATAATGTGCCACAGGCTCCATTTGACATAAGTAACCAGATCCTGCATCAATAGTTTTGGAATGCTTTCTTTTATTAGTTATTAATGTTACCGTAGCTCCTCTTGCTGGGGCACCATGTTTATTTAACGGTTTAATTCTTAGGTATTTATTTCCTTTGTTAACTTTGGCTTTATACAAAGTTAATGACTGTTCTTTACTTTCACCACGAGCAACTAACAATTCTAAAACTCCGTCATTATCAATATCTGCGACTGCTGCTCCAGTTCCATACCCATTAGCTTCGAGACCAACTTCAAAATTTATCTGTTCAAATTTTCCATCATCTTTGATACGAAATAATTTATTTGGTTCTGCTATATTGTTCATAAAAACTTCATCAAAACCATCGTTATCAAAATCTGCAGAAATAATTGTTCTTATTCTGGAAGGTTTATCAAAATCTTTATTTCCTATGTCCTTAAATTCATTATTTTCTAAAACCCAAGCTCTATGATACCCAAGCCAATTACCACTCAAAATATCTAATCTACCTCGATAATATATGTCTGATAGAGCTGTACCTCTCCCATTTTGGATTTCATCATCTACTCTGTAGTCAAATGCTACATCTTGAAAAATTCCATTATTATTCTCATAAAGAAAATTTGCTCCTCTCTCATTAGCAGCAAACACATCAATCTTATCAGAAATAATATGTCCAGCTACGACTGCTCGACCACCAGTGATATTATCAAGATTTAAACTCTGAGCCTTATCTTTAATCAATTCATCTTCAATCTCATAAAATCTGGTCGGGCCTCCGTAATTTGCTACATAAACCCCATAATTTCCATCGCCCTTTCTGTCGACACAAACAACTGATCTGCCTGCTGTTAAATTAAGGTCTCTCTGGTTTTTTTCGATTTCAAATAAATCTATATAATTATTATTTTTTTCTAAATCTATAAGTCTATCTGAATATTTTTTTGTACCACTATAAGTATCAGTGTTAAGAAAATATATTTCTTCGTATCCATCTTTATCTATATCGCATGCAGCTACACCAATTGTTCTTCTAAACTCATCTGTAAATTTTTTTTGTTTTACAATATTAATTAATTTTCCGTCTTCGTAGGATAAAGCTAAATTAAGATAACCAAAACCTGTGACTACAAAATCAAAATTTCCATCTTGATTTACGTCTGTTACAGAAACTCCATAACTAAGTCTTTTGGGATTATCAACAATTTGGTTTGTAATATCCTCAAAGAAATCAGCATATAGACCGTTTGGGGTAAGTAGTAAAAATAAAACTACTATTCTTTTTAAATATTTATTTATTTTAATTTTCATTTTTTTTACTTTTATATTTTTTCATCCAACTACTAAAAATTTTTATAGCATCCTCCATATCCACAGTTTTATTAGGATGGTTCTTTGCTCTACCTAGCATTGTTGCGATTACATTCACCTGATACTTAATTGGACGATTTTTAATAGTTTTAATTGTGTAAAGAGCTTTTTCCTTGTTTTTAAACCCCAAACCTTGAGTAGTGGTTTTAGGATTGTAATCTGAATAAAGCGATAAATTTATAGGTTTAGTTTTTTTACCTAATGGCATTTTATCTATAATTTTAAAAATTGTTTTATAATTAAGTTTATTCATCTTCTTTTTGGATTTGCCGTCAAAACCAATTAAATCAATTGATGATTTTTCCTGCTTATTAATTTTACAAATTAATTTTACAAATCTTTTATGAAAATCTTTTATTTTATCTTGATATATTTTTTTGGCTTCTAGATAAATTCTATCCTTATAGCTCGTTGTAGAAACAAGTAAAATTCTACTTTTCCATTTGTACTTTCCTAGGTTCATACTTTTTTACTAGAACATCTTTTTGAGCAATATTTAACTTTTTCCCAATTCAATTTCCATTTCTTACGCCAAATAAAAGGTCTTTTACAAACAATACAGATTTTAGAGGGAAGATTTTCTTTTTTCACTAAATTGTATTTTGTTTAATAAATTTATCAGCTGAAGATAAAATCATTTTTTTTCTATCTACTTTCATTTTATCAAAAATTCTAACCATCATTGAAAGTCTTGGATTTTTTAAAAAAAATTTTCTATTACGATCTATAAATCTCCAGTAAAGTCCGTCCATCGTGTTACACCATTCTCCTTTTTTAAAATCCATCATTTTCATAAAATAACTTGATCCACAAATGTAAGGTTTAGTTGCGAAAATTCCCCCATCACTAAATAATCCCATACCATACACGTTCGGAACCATAACCCAATCAGAGGAGTCGACAAACATCTCCATAAACCATTTATAAACAAACACAGGTTTGATCTCACAAAGATTCATGATGTTTGATAAAATCATTAATCTTTCAATATGATGAGACCATCCATAATTTAAAGCATTTTTAATTGCGTAATCTAGTGGAGGTAAACCAGTCGTTCCGTCATACCATGACTTTTTCATTTTACGATTTTGTTTGAAAAAATTTCCAGTTTCCATTTCATTTGAGTAACTTTGATAAATTCCTCTCATAAATTCTCTCCATCCTATAACCTGACGAACATAACCTTCTAAAGAATTTAATCTAATTTTTTTACTCTTATGAAAATCTAAAACTTTTTTGATAATAAATTTAGGTGTGATTAAACCTAGGTTGATATAAGGACTTAAAGCGCTGTGAAATAAGATATTATCTTTTTGGTCTACTGCGTCTTCATAATCACCAAATAAATTAGATTTTTCTTTAATAAAAAAATTCAATAATTTGACCACATCATTGTACTCTGTGGCAAACCAAAAATTTTCGGTTGTTCCTGGATGATCTTTAAATAGTTTTTCAATAATGGGTTTTAATTTTTTAGTATGATTTGTTTCATTAATTCTAGGAAACTTTGGAATAGAAATATTTTTTGGTAACTTATTTCTATTATCTTCATCAAAACTCCATTTGCCTCCAGTAGGATTTCCATCAGATCCCATTAATATTCCAGATTTCTTTCTCACTTCCTTATAAAAAGTTGCCATGAAAGGTTTTTTTGATTTAGATAGATATTGTTTAAATTCATCTCTTGAGTTCAAAAACATCGGAGTTTGAACAATATTCCATTTGATCTTTTCTTTTTTCACGAAATGATTAATTTTTTTCTCAAAAAATTTATCCTCAACTTCAAAACTTGAAATCTCTTTTATTTTTTTTGAATTAATTACTTTTTTTAATTTTTTTAAATAATCATCTTTAAATTCTTTATCCTCAATTTTAAAATATTCTAATTTAAACTTATCTTTTCTGAGGTTTTCCGCATGTGAACGCATTGATGACAAAAAGAGAAGTATCTTATTTTTATGATGTTTTTCATAAGTACATAATTGATAATCCTCTGCCATAAAAATTAGGTGGTCTTTTTTGAAGCGATCCAAGTATTTTGATGGAAATAATTGATTACCCAGTATAAAAAATAACTTCATAATTAAATATAACTAATAAAATTTTTTATGTCAGAAAAATATCTTATTTTTGGTGCGACAGGATCAATCGGTTCTAGTTTAGCTGAACAATTAGTAAACACAGGAAATTCAGTTCATTTAGTTGGTAGAAATGAAAGTGAAACTAAAAATATTTCTGAAAAATTAGGTTGTGCATTTACAATAGCTGATGTTTTGCAAGATGGATTTGTAGATAAGGTTAAAAATGATATTTCTGACGTAAAAGGTATTGCATATTGTGTGGGTTCGATTGATTTAAAACCTTTAAGAATGGTTAGTGAGCAAGATTTTAATAAGTGTATGAAACTAAATCTTTATTCAGCAGTTGAGGTTATAAAAGGCTACCAGGATAGTTTAAAAAAAAATAAAGGCTCAGTGGTTCTATTCTCTACAGTTGCTGCACAAAGAGGTTTTACAAATCACGCTATAATTGCTTCTACAAAGGCTGCGGTTGAAGGTTTAACAGTTTCTCTAGCTGCAGAATTTGCCCCCAATATAAGAGTAAACTGTATTGCACCGAGTTTAACTAATTCTAAAATTGCTGAACCAATGTTAAAGAATAAAGCCTTAGCAGATGGAATTGCTAAAGCTCATCCATTAAAACGTTTGGGAGAGGGAAAAGACTCTGCTTCACTGGCTAAATTTCTTATCTCGGATGATAGTTCTTGGGTCACTGGTCAAGTTATAGCCGTTGATGGAGGAAGATCGAAGTTATCTTAAAAAATTATGTATATAGCGATGAATAGATTTAAGATTGTTCTTGGGAAAGAAAAAGATTTTGAAAATGTTTGGAAAAATAGAGACACACATCTAGAGGGAGTAAAGGGTTTTAAAAATTTTAATTTAATAAAAGGTGATACTAATAAAGACTACTCGTTATATTCCTCTCATAGCACATGGGAATCAAAAGAGGATTTTATAAATTGGACTAAATCTGAGGCTTTTAGACTCGCTCACAAAAATGCAGCTCAACATAGAGATTTATATTTAGGTCCACCAGACTTTGAAGGCTTTGAAGTAGTTTTTTAACAGATATGAAAATTATTTTCATATTATTAATATTTATTTTTCCAAATATAGCTAGCGCAAAAAATCTTAACTTTACAAAAATTGTAAACTTGAAATCCCCATGGGGGTCAACTTTTATTGACGATAACAACATACTTATCACTGAAAAAAGTGGAGCTATAAAATTAATAAATATAAAAAATAAAAATATTGATATTATTAATCATAACATAAATTTTCTTGAACATGGTCAGGGAGGTCTGCTAGACGTTCTTTTTAATGAAAATTTTGTATATATTTCTTACTCAGAAAATAGAGGAAATGGAAAAACCAGTACCTCAATAGCAAAATCAAAATTTGATAAAAAAGACTTAATATTTAAAAATATTTTTCAGGCTAACCCACCTATCGACTCAGGTTATCACTTTGGATCAAGATTAGCGATCAAAGGTAATTATTTATTTGCATCTGCCGGTGAAAGAGGCCAAGGTATGATTGCACAAGATCCTACAAAGCATCCAGGTAGCATCATTAGAATAAATACCGATGGAAGTATTCCAAGAGACAATCCAAAATTTCAGGGTAAATCAGATTGGTTACCTGAAATTTATCAAATAGGTATTAGAAATCCTCAAGGTCTAACTTTATCACCATTTGATGAAAAAATTTATATGAGCAATCATGGAGCAAGAGGAGGAGATTGGTTTGGTGAAGCAAAGAAAGGTGAAAATTATGGATGGAAAATTTTAGGTTGGGGAGGGACAAACTATTCAGGTATTCCTATCGGTCCCAAATGGAAGCCAGGTTTTACAAAAGCGATACAATATTGGGTTCCATCCATAGCAACAAGCGCAATCACAATATACAAAGGAAAAGAGTTTAGTGAATGGAATGGACATGCTTTAATTACTTCACTTAAAGACAAATCTTTGAGAAAATTAATATTTAAAGACTTATCTAATGTAAAAGAGGAAATCATATTTAAAAATAAAATTGGAAGAATAAGAGATATACAAGTCCATCCAAATAACGGAAAAATTTACTTTTTAGGAGAAGACGCTCTCTGGCTGATGGAGAAAATCTAATTTTTTAGATATAAGTAACTACTTAATTCGATTAAAAGATTATATCTAAATAAATTTATGAATTGGGTAGTTTTTACAATTTTAGCGGCTTTTTTTCAAAATCTAAGAACTTCATTACAGAAAAAATTAAATAAAGATTTATCATTGGTTGCTTCTGCATACGTGAGATTTGCTTTTGCATTACCATTTGCTTTTGTATTATTTTTTTTTTTTCACGATTTTGATATCATTTCAGATATTCTAGACCAAACTAACTTCATTTTTTTTACTTTTTTAGGATCTATTTTACAAGTTACTTTTACAATAACACTATTATACCTTTTTAGATTTTCGAATTTTGTTGTTGGTACTTCACTAAGTAAAACAGAAGTTATTCAAATTGCGATTTTTGAATATATCATATTAAAAGATAAACTAAATTTGCTTGGTGTTTTTGGAATAATAATTGCAACGCTTGGGGTTATTATTATTTCGATCAAAGATTATAAATTGTTTTTTAAAAATTTTTTTTCTAAGGTAACACTTATTGGATTGGGAGCAGGACTTTTACTGGGTCTTAGTGTTGTCTATTTTAGGGCAGCAGCACTAACACTGGAAAATTTTTCATCTAATTTTGATAGAGCGCTTACTACAGTTTTTTTTGCTTTAATAATTCAAACTATAATCATTAGTGTATATCTAATAATTTTTGAAAAATCGGAATTCAAAAAATTTTTTGATAATAAATTTGAAATATGCTTGACTGGATTAGCTGGTTTTTTAGCAACACTATCCTGGTTTTTTGCTTTCACTTTAATTCAAGCATCTTTTGTTAGAGCTGTTGGTCAAATTGAAATATTTTTTAGTTACGTCTCATCAAAATATCTTTTTAAAGAAAAGATAACTTTTATTGAAATCTTAGGTATTTTAATATTTATAGCTGGTGCAACTTTATTGCTTTTAACAAGAACAACTTAATCTTTAATTATTTAATAATTTATTTTTTGCCTTTTCAAACTCTTCTTGAGTTAATACACCGCTTTCTCTAAGTTCATTCAATTTTTCTAATTCGCCACTCAAAGATTTATCAGAGTTTGAATCCTCATTATTTTCATCTATTTCATTTTCATCTTTGTTAGCTTGGTTAGCTTGTTTCGCACTAACACCGCTCATGATAGCTCTCGTCCCTAAATATAAAACAAAGAATAAAATAGGAATTACCAGTCCAAAAAAAATTAATTTTTCCATTACCTAATCATCGTCCTCTTCTCTCCAATTTTTTTCATACATTAGCCAAGCTGCATATATAACTGAAAATGTTCCAACAATCATACCATAATCAAAACCTGTTTGTTGATCATATAAGTACCAGCCCAATTGGGTCGCTCCAATGGTAGGAACTGTTAAAATTAAGAATACAATTGCAATTCTATATGGATATTTAGGTTTCTTCACACCTCAAAATATCAAAAAAATTAATAGGTTGTAACTTTAAAGTTGCGATCTTTTGAAACACTCTATAGTATTTTTTAATAAACAAGCGATTGTCATTGGTCCAACTCCACCTGGAACTGGTGTTAAAGCTTTAGCATTTTTTGAAACTTCATCAAATGCAACATCACCAACAATACCTTTATCAGTTTTATTAATTCCAACGTCAATTACGATTGCGTCTTTTTTAACCCAATCTCCTTTAACAAGTTCAGGGATACCGACAGCAGCAATAATAATATCTGCATCTAAACATTCGGCCTTGAGATCTTTTGTTTTTGAGTGGGTAATTGTTACCGTGCAATTTTCTTTTAAAAGAAGTTGTGTCATCGGTTTTCCATTTAGATTAGATCTTCCAACTACAACTGCTTTTTTTCCACTTAAGTTTGGCTCAATTTTTTTAATTAATAAATAACAGCCTAGTGGAGTACAGGGCACGGAACTCTCGTAGCCTGAGGAAAGATTACCAACATTCATAGGATGAAATCCATCAACGTCTTTAGATGGATGAATAGCCTCAATAATTTTTTGTTTATCGATATGTTTTGGCAAAGGTAACTGAACCAAAATACCTGAAACGTTCTTATCTTTATTTAGATCATTAATCTTGTCTAAAATAACTTTTTCTTCCACAGAGTCTGGGTATTTAATTACGTCAGACTTTAAACCAACCTCTTTTGCTGATTTCTCTTTGTTCCTTACATATATTTGACTAGGAGTAAGATCTCCAATCAAAATCACAGTTAAACCTGGTACTTTGTTATACTTATTTTTTAATTCAGCTACTTCTTGTTTAAGTTCCTCTCTTAACTCAGCTGCTGCTTTTTTTCCGTCAATTAGAATCATAAGTTTTAAAAAATTAAAGGTGCGATGTAGAGCTTCATACACATTTCTATAAACCAAATCAATAGAAGTAATATAATGGGTGAGATGTCTAAGGATCCTAAATTAGGTAAAAAACGTCTTATTTTATTAAGTATAGGATCTGTTAAACGATATGTTAATTCTAAAATTGAATAAACAAATCTATTTTGTGTATTTAAAACATTAAAAGCAACCAACCAACTTATAATTACATTCGCTATTACTACGTAGGAATAAAGCTTTAATATTTGTAAAGCTAAATAAAAAATGGCTATCATTTTTTTTCTATATAAATAGAAGAACTTGGGAATGCAAAAGACGCTTTGTTTTTTTCAACAATCTTTTTGATACCAATTGCTAATTTTTCTTTTACTGATAACCACTCGTTCCAACTGTCTGATTTAGTAAAACAACGAACATACATATCAATCGAACTGTCAGAAAATTTGTCAACTCTTACTGCAATTCCTATGCTTGTATTAAAGTCTTCGCTTTTTTGAATGTGATCTTCAATTTCATTTCTTATCGTTTTTAATTGATCAACCGTGGTGTCATATTGAAGAGTAATAATCCAACTTATTAACCAATTTGAAGTTTCGCTAACATTTACAACTGCATTTTCAGCAAATTGAAAGTTAGGAATAATTGCTAATGATTTATCAAATTTTCTTATTGTTGTTGATCTAAATCCAATTTTTTCAACTATACCCTCTATAATTCCCTCGACTAATATCCAATCACCAATTTTAAATCTTTTTTCAACCAAAACTAAAATACCTGAAATCAAATTTTTAAATAAATCTTGAGCACCTAAAGCTACTGCAACACCAAATAAACCAAGACCAGCAATAATTGGTCCTATCTTTATTCCCCAAAGTTCTAGTACAGCAGCTAGACCTAAAATAAAAATTAGTATTTTTAAAGATTTAATGATCCATCCAATTAACTCTCTTGTTAAAAGTTTATCAAGTCCGCTTAAAATATAAGACACAGGTTCAATAATTTGATGTATCACCCAAAAGATTAAAATTGTTATTAAAGTTCTATTTATTGTGTCAACAACTTCTCTACCTTCAATTGAAAAAGTCATATAATAACTTGCTATAAAAAAACCCAAAACAATTGGTAAAAATCTTGCTGGTCCAATCAATGCAGACACAAAAGTATCATCTAATTTATTAGTAGTTCTTTTAGAAATTATCTCTAATTTTTTAATAATAAGTTTACTTATTAATCCTCTAAATATTAAAAAAATTAAAAATATTCCAATACCAATTAATATTTGAAAAATATCTACTCCTAGAATCCCTCTATTCCAGACTGATAAAAAAACTTCAGAAAAATTATTTATTATTTCCATAATTAAATTTTATATAACAAAAATTCCTCTTCTCCAGGATTAAAAAGAAATATCTTTTTCCACTTAATTTCATTTAATTTAGCTGATGTTTTTTCACCTATACACATCAAATTAGTACTCATCCAAAGTCTCTCTAGCTGATTAAATTTTATAAACTTTAAAAGACTTGATGCACTATTTTGTGAATAAACGTAAACCATATCAGGCATATCAAGTTTTAACTTATTTATAAAATCATTATCAAATTTTTCATTATGTACAGTTTCATAGTTTATCAGTCTTTTAACTTCATATCCCTCATTTTGTAG
>CACKKE010000017.1 GCA_902600635.1 uncultured Pelagibacteraceae bacterium
AAATAATTTTATATCTTTCGTTCTCTGTTTTTCTAATCTTTCCTCTTCTCTTAACGTTTGCTCCCTCAGCTTTAATCTTAAATTTTCTTCTTCTTTTTTCTTCTCTGCTTCTTCGATTTTTTCTTTTCTCTCCCTTTCAATTTTTTCTATTTTTATTCTTCTTTTTTCATAGGTTTTTAATATCTTGTAATTAGAAATTGTCTCTGAAATCTTGTCAAAAAAACTCTGAATGCTTTTTTCCAAACCAAAATTAAATTTGAAATTAAATTGTGGTTTGAGAGATAATTGAAATTTAACTAGTTTTAAGACTAGGCTATCTTTCTGTTTTTTTTTTATTTTTGGTTGGTAATTGACTTTTTTTGGTTTTTTAGACTTATTTTTTTTCTTTTTTTTAATTAACTTATTTTTTCTTTGTTTTTTTGAGCTTTTTCTAATTTTATTTATTTTTCTTTTAGCTTTCTTAGCTTTATTTTTCTTTTTAGTTTTTGTCTTTTTTTTTGATTTTTTCTGTTTTTTTTTCATTTCTAAGAAGAAATGACCCTATCAATAATTTATTGATAAATATAGTCTCTAGTCACAGGTGTTGAACTATAATTTTTAGTAAGTTGAAATTGATATACAACTTGATCTCCCCACTTGAATGCCATTTCACAACCAGCAAGATAAAACTCCCACATTCTAAAAAATTTTTCATCAAACATTTGGATAATTTTATCTTTATTTTTTAAGCAATTTTCTTTCCAATGTCTCAAAGTGTGTGCGTAATGAAGCCTTAAAACCTCAATATCTGTTACTATTAAGCCAGCTTTTTCAATAGGGTTGGTTACTTCACTTAAACTTGGAGTATAACCACCAGGAAAAATATATTTCGTAATCCATGGATGAGGATCTCTTGGAGGATTTACAGATCCAATAGTGTGTATCAGTGAAACCCCGTCTTCTTTCAACATTTTTTCGATTTGTTTGAAAAATTTTTTATAAAATTTCCTTCCAACATGTTCGAACATCCCAACACTTACAATTCTGTCAAATTTTTCATTTAACTCTCTATAATCGATTAGTTTAAACTTAACTTGGTTTTCTAAATTCAATTCTTTAGCTTTTTGGGTACAATAATTAAGTTGGTTCTTTGATAAAGTAATACCAGTTACTTCACATTGAGCACTTTTGGCTATATCGATGGCAAGTGAACCCCAACCACATCCGATATCTAAAACTTTTTGATTGGGTTTTATATTTAATTTTTTAATTATGTGTTGAATTTTATTATTTTGAGCTGTTTCCAAGCTGTCATTCTCATTTTTAAAATATGCACAAGAATACTGTCTTTTTGGATCTAAAAATAAGTCATACAAGTCATCCTTAATATCATAATGGTGAGATACATTCATTTTGGATTTTTTAATAAAATTAAAGTTAGTTAAATATCTATATGATCCCCTTAATCTATTAATTAAATAACTGAAAAAGTTTAATTCTCCCCTTCCAAAATTCATTAAGGCAAGATCTAAAAAATCTGTAAGTGTGCCATTTTCAATTATTATTTCACCGTTGGTATATGCTTCACCAAAATATAAATCAGGATGAAATAACAATTTATAATGAAGATTTTTATTTAAAATTTTTAGTCTAATAGGGTTATTCTCTGGTTGTCCAATAATATAGTCTTTAGAATTAGCATCAGTTAATACAAAACCACCTTTTTTAAAAACTTTGTTAAGAAATCTTGCTAATTGCATATTATGCTGCCAGGATTGGTTTGTTATAAAATTTTAATTCTTTTAATCTATTCATTAATTCCTCTTCATCATTTTGATTTAAGAGGCTTAGTGGTGGTAAAATATTTTTGTACATATTGTCGTTTTGTGCACAGAAAGTATGTAAACCAGAAATTAGATTATATTTATCAAAAGTGCTTCTCACATCACATAACTTATCATTATATAATTGATTTTTTCCTGCAAAAAAATCATCATAAACCTGCCTAGATAATTCTGCTGTAACGTTGCATGTTGCAGTTATTATACCAGTACATCCTAATTCCAAACCTTTTAGCAATTTAGTTTCTGAACCAGGTAAAATAGAAAAATTTTTAAGCTTTAAATTTTCATACAAATTATAAGAACTATCTTTTACCCCAACTATTTGTTTTGGAAATTTATTAACAAGTGTCTCTACACACTTTAAACTAAATTTATAACCACTAAGTTTTTCAAAATTATAAAGAATAATTTTACAATCTGGCACTGAATTAATTATTCTAGAATAAAAGTCCAAAACCTCTGTATCACCATAATTATAATAAGCGGGAGGCATAATTAAAAATTTATTTAGACTCAATGAAATTGCTATCTTCATAAAATTTATTGTTTCACCTAAAGAATTTAGACCAGTACCAATTATATGTTTATCCTGATATTTACTTTTTGAGAGATTGTTAAGTAAGTCAATTTTCTCTGAAATAGGTAATAATTGAGACTGACCTGTGCTCCCAAACATTACCGTGCCATGACAACCTTGATCGATAAGCTTCTCGGCATGCATTATTGTTTTTTCTACATTCAAGCTTAAATCATTGTTAAGCACTGACATTGAAGCAGCAAAAATTCCACTTATTTTTGTCATAATAAAAATTTATATAAAAATATACTCAGTAAAGTTTATAAATACTATATGAAAATTTTAGCAGTTCAGAGCAGAATGGGAATTGGAGATACCGTAATTTTCTTACCATTTATTAAGGCTTTGTCCAAAAAATTTAATTCACCAATTAGTATATTGGTAAAAGAAAACTCTAAAGCCAATCAATATTTACACCAGACAAAATATATTGATAAAATTCTTACCCTAGAAAGAGATAATAAAACAAATAATAGACATGGTGGTTTTTTTGGTATTTTTAAATTAGCAAACGATTTAAAAAAATATAAATTTGATAAAATTTTTATTTTTAATTCATCTCTAAGATTTAACTTAGTTGCTAAGATATCTGGTATTCCACAAATTTACCAATATCCGTTGTTCGCAAAAAACAAACAACATATTATTGAGGCCCCTAAAAAATTTTTAAAAAAAAATTTAGATTTAGATATTAATGAGGATCCTGAAGTACAAATCGATAGTAATTTAATTTCTAAAGCAGCACAAAAATTTCAAATAGATAAAAATACTACAAATATTCTCTTAGGCATAGGTGGTTCTGGACCTACAAAAAGAATTCCTGCAAAAACTTTCTTAAGCGTAATTGATATGATATCAAATATGAAAAATTGTAGATTTTTTCTTGCAACAGGTAAGGCAAATGAAGAACAGGAAGTATTAAACGAAATTTTGCAATCTAAATTTAAGAATTTTTGTACTCGTTTAGATAATTTAACCATTAAAGAAATCTTACCGTTAATTAAGAATTGTAATGTATCCATTTGTAATGATTCAAGCTTTAGTCATTTATCCTCAGCTTTAGGTATCAAAACAATTACTTTAATGGCTGATACTCCATTAATTTATGGAAATTATAGCTCAAAAATGTTTCCGGTAATTCCAGACGGAGAAAACACAGTAACACATAATACTTTAGGTAAAGATAAAATTGATCCGCAAAAAATTTTTAAAAGATTTTTAGAAATTATCGCTTAAGAAATATCGTTCAGCACAATATCTTTAGCCTCATTAACAATTGAGGATAATCTTGAGGTTTCAGGAGAAATATCAGGATGAATTTTTTTTTGAATTTTTATATATGCTTTATTAACATCCTCTTTGGTAACTTTTTTATTCATATCTAAATTTAAAATTTTGTAGGCCTCTGAAACTGATATAGACGAAACGTTATTGGTACCTGCTTGGTTAAAAGAAAAGCGACCGGATCTTCTTAATGTTTGAATAAGTCTAAATAGAGAAATTAATTGAAAAATAGATAAACCTTTTAATTTTAATAAAGCTAAACTTGCCAAAGTAAGAGGTAAGGTTAATAAAAATTTTCCACCAATAGCAAACAAGACTGCTAAAGCAATTAATCCTAATATAATTATAAATCTTAGGCCTTTTGAAATTTTCCTAGATGAAATGTTAGTAATTAAACGTAGTAGAAAATAAAATATGGTTAATATAACCACTGTATAAATTATTATATTCATATATTTTTGATTTAATGAAAATACCACAACTTAAAAAAAAACCAGAGCTTAAATCTTGTCACAATACGACGTGGGAAGATAATTATAGTTGGATCCATCAGGATAATATTCTTGACGTTTTAAAAGATAGTTCCAAACTACTTCCAGATGTAAGGAAATATCTTGAAGAAGAAAATAATTTTACAGAACATAATTTAAAAGACACAAAAAAATGTCAGAAAATTTTATTTGATGAAATTAAAGGTAGAATAAAGTTGGATGATGAATCATTAAAATTTAAAGACAAAGAATATGAATATTGGACAAAAACAACTGCAGTAGGAAATTATTCGATTAAACTTAGAAAGAAAATTGGAAGTGATACAGTTGAAGAATTTTGGAATGGTGATGTAGAAAAAGAAAAATTAAAAACTGAATATTTTGGGGTAGGTGATTTAGAGGTAAGTTATAATGACAAACTTTTAGGTTATTCTTTAGACTTAAAAGGATCTGAATATTATACAATTTACATAAGAAATATTACCTCAGGAAAATTAGTCACTGAGAAAATAGATGAAACAAGTGGAAGTATTACTTTTAGTTTGGACGATCAATATTTTTTTTACTCAAAGCTTGATGAATTCCATAGACCAAGAAAAATATTTAGACACAAAATTGGATCATCGGTCAAAGATGATGAGCTTATTTTTGAAGAGAAGAGTGAAGCATTTACTGTGGGCATAAGTTTAAGTTCAGATGAAAAATATTTTTTTATAACAACATCAGATCATAATACTTCCGAACAATATTACTTTGAGGTAACAGAAAAAAATCCAAAGCCAAAATTAATTATAAAAAGAAATAAGGGTGTAATTTATTCAGTCAATTCTTGGGGTGGATATTTTTATTGTCATACTAATAATGGTGCAGAAGATTTCAAAATCGAAAGATGTGATGATTTATCAAATCAAAAGTGGGAAATTTATATAGCTGCTAAAGAAGAGGTTTTAATTGGAGGATTAATATTTTTAAATGATTGGATTATCAGAGGGGAAAAATCAAATGCATTGGAGAAATTATTTGTAAGAAATAAACAAACAGGAATTGAGGAAGAATTAAAATTTACTGACGAATCTGTGATTGTGCCTGGTGTTTCATTGATACAAAGAAATAAAAATACTGACTTAGTTTACTTGTCATATTCATCCCCAAAAACACCGGGTAAAACTTATTTATACAATTTAAAAACAAAAGAAAAAAAATTAGTGAAAGAACAAGAAATCCCATCTGGTCATAATCCAGATGACTATATAGTCGAAAGACTAGAATGCCCTTCTCATGATGGAAGATTAGTTCCACTTACAATTACCAGGCACAAAAAAACAAAAATTGATGGGTCAGCAAATTTACTTTTATATGGCTATGGGTCATATGGAAGTTCAATGACTCCAGATTTTTCCTCAACTAGATTGAGTTTAATTGACAGAGATATTATTTGGGTAACTGCACATATTAGAGGGGGAATGGAAAAAGGAATGAAATGGTGGAAAGAAGGAAAACTTCTTAATAAAAAAAATACATTCGAAGATTATATACACGTAGCAAAATTTTTGATTGAAAAAGGATATTCATCGAAAGGAAAAATTGTTGGTATGGGTGGATCAGCTGGTGGTTTATTAATGGGAGCAGTAGTTAATCAATCCCCAGAATTATTTCTTGGAATTGTTATGGCTGTGCCGTTTGTTGATTCATTAACAACTAACTTGGATCATTCTTTGCCCCTTACTGTTGGGGAATTTGATGAATTCGGAAATGCAAAAGATAAAAAAGACCATTTTGATTACATCTATTCTTATGCTCCGTATAATAACATTAAAAAAATGGATTACCCTCACATGTTAATTACTACAAGCTTAAGTGATAATAGAGTGCTATTCGATGAACCAGCAAAATTTACAGCCAAACTTAGAGATTTAAAAACTGATAATAATTTGCTTTTGTTAAAAACTGAAATGAATGCAGGTCATGGAGGTAAGTCAGGTAGAGATGGTGCCATTGAAGAAATAGCTTTTGACTACGCATTTATTTTAAAGATCTCCAAAAAAATTAAAATTTGATATCTTGAAAAAAAATAAATAACTCCCATATAGACCATGTTGGTCGCCTAATGGGGCTAACAATAAATAAACTTGCTTAACAAAGGAGGATATTATGACAAGTAAGGATTTATCTATATTCAACTCACTAAGACCTTTTTCAATTGGTTTTGACGATATGTTTGACCAATTCGAAAATATGCTTGGTAATGGTTCTTTGACTATGCAGTCAAATTACCCACCTTATAACATCAGAAAAACTGGTAAGGATAATTATGCGATTGAAGTTGCATTAGCTGGTTTTAATAAAAACGATGTTGAAGTTGAGTTTGAAGATAATTTATTAACTGTAAGAACTAAACAAGTTAATAAATCTGAAAATAATAATGCTGATGGAGAAATAATTCACAAAGGTATTTCTCAAAGACAATTTGCTAGATCATTTACTATAGCTGATGATGTAAAAGTAAATGGCGCTGAGTTAAAAGATGGTCTTTTAACAATATCTTGTGAAAGGATTGTTCCAGAGCATAAAAAAAGAAAACTTATTGAAATTAAATAAGTATACCTTACTTGCGGAGATAAATTCTCCGCAGGTAATCAAAAACATCCGTTAGATACAAATCCAATAACAATCGATTTTGAATTTACTTCAAACCTTCTTTCGCAAGGGATTCCGTATTTTTTGGTGTTATAAACTAAGACTAAATTTCCTTTTTCATTTTTGAAATCTTCATCTGGGCTGCCCAAGCTGCTTTTTAAATCTTGAGAGGACTTACCTATAAATGCACTTAATTTTTTATTTTCCTTCTCAACAATAGCGTCAGTTTTTTGCTTAATTGTCTGACAACCCAACAAAGAAAATATTATAAATACACTTAAAATTGAGATCTTAATTTTTTTCATAATTTTATAATAACAACCTAATTATGGCATAAATATAAACTTGTGGGTTGAAAATTGTTAATAAGAATTAGTTTTGACGGGCAATATAAGAAAGAATCAAATATTTTTCAGTCTATAGGAGGATAAATGCTTGAAAAATATTTTGAATATAAAAAACATAAAACTGATTTTAAAACTGAAGTAATTGCAGGAACAACAACGTTCCTCACAATGGCTTACATAATGTTTTTAAATCCGTTCATCTTATCAGGTGAATTCGCCGGACCTGAAAAAGGTTTCTTTGATTTCGGCGCAGTATACACAGCAACTATTTTAGCAACTGCTTTAGCTTGTTTCATAATGGCCTTTTACGGAAAAACTTGGCCAATTGGACTTGCTCCAGGTATGGGTATTAATGCATTTGTTGCTTTTGGAGTTTGTGCTGGCATGGGTTATACGCCACAAGAAGCTCTTGGTGCAGTTTTAGTTGCGGGGGTATTGTTCTTAATAATCTCACTTACACCAATAAGAGCCTGGTTGATTAACTCAATTCCAAAAAGTTTAAAACTTGGAATTGGTGCAGGTATTGGATTATTTCTTGCAATTATTGGATTACAAATTATGGAAGTTGTAGTTGATAATCCTGTAACACTAGTACAACTTGGAAATTTAAGCGACCCTTTAGTACTTCTTGGATGTGCAACATTTATTGCAATTATCGTACTTGAAAAAATGAATGTTAAAGGGAATATCATTATAGGTATTTTATTTTTTAGTGTTATTGCTTGGGCTACTGGTCTAGCTAAATTTAATGGTTTAGCAAGTGCGCCTCCTCCGATGACATACCTTTTTGAATTTGACTTGTCCGCTGCCATGACTGCTGGAATGTCTACAGTAATATTTACTTTATTATTTATAGATTTCTTTGATACAGCTGGAACATTAACTTCTGTTGCAAACGTTGCAGGTAAAGTTGATAAACAAGGAAAAGTTCAAGACATTAATAAAGCAATGTTGTCTGACAGCGTTGGGACTGTTGCAGGTGCCATGATGGGAACAACAACTGTTACTAGTTATGTTGAGTCAGGTGCTGGCGTAAAGGCAGGTGGTAAAACTGGAATGACTTCTCTAGTGATAGGTATATTATTTTTAGCATGTATATTTTTTGCGCCTCTTGCAACTAGTTTGCCTAAACAAATTGACGGTGCCGCTTTACTCTTTGTTTCTGTTTTATTTATTAGAAATATTACTGATATAGAATGGAATGACATTTCAGAGTCAGCTCCCGCAATTTTAGCCATGATTGCTATGCCCTTAACTTATAGTATCAGTAATGGAATTGCTTTGGCATTTGTTTCGTATGCTTTGATAAAAATATTCACTGGAAAATTCTCAAGTACTTCTCCAGCGATATGGGTTGTGGCAATACTTAGTGTTGTAAGTTTTGCTGTAAGCTAAATAAAATTTAACGGGGCTAGTTTACTAGCTCCGTTAACTAGTTTCTTTTAATAATTTCCTCAATAGAAAGTTCCTCATAATGTTCTGTAGGTTGAACAATCCAAGGATCTGAGTTTAATTTTATTGGACAAAAGTCTGGTTCAAAAGAAGATGATTTTTTTTTCCATAAACACGCAGTTTTAATTTCTTTGATAAATTTTTTTGTTGGTTCGTAATCTTTTAACCATTCAATACTTTTATTGAGTGTTAGACCTGTATCTGATAAATCATCAATTAAAAGTATTTTTTCAAAATCTTCTTCTTTAGCTAATGAACTTATTTCTCTAGCAAACATTAATTGGCCTTGTTGGTCTTCTAATCCTTTTCCACCATAACTTTGAATAACAATGTAAGCTATTGGCAGTTTTAGAATCCTTGAAAGAATGTCAATTATAGGTGCAGCTCCTCTCATTATTCCAACTAAAACTGTAGGTTTGTAATTATTATGAATTTCAATAGCTAATTTTTCAACTATTTTGATATATTCTTCAAAACTAACTATTAATTTATCCGCCATAGATTTTTTTATCATATAAAAAAAATTAAAAAAGATTAAAAAGTCATTATGAAAATTTTTGATTGTTTTATGTATTTTGATGAAGAAATAGTTTTAGAATTAAGACTGAACATTTTGAATAAATATGTTGACTATTTTGTAATAGTAGAGAGCTCTTTTACCCATAAAGGAGATAAAAGAAATTTAAAGTTTAATCATCAAAAATTTAAAAAATTTAAAGATAAATTAATCTATGTAACATATGATGAAGAACCAGTAGAAATAGTAAAGAATCAAGTTAATGAGAAAGATGACGATGGTTTAAAATCTTGGAAATATATTACTAATGCTAATTATAGAGAAAATGGTCAAAGAAATCATATCTTAAAAGGTTTAGATTTAGCAAAAGATGATGACATGATTTTAATTTCGGATGTCGATGAGATTCCTAATTTAGAAAACTTAGATCTATCAAAAATTCATGAAAAAATTGTTCTTTTTAATCAAGATATGTTTTATTATAAGTTTAATCTTAAATTACCAAATCTTGACTGGACTGGTACAAAAGGATGTAGAAAAAAGTTTCTTAAATCACCCCAATGGTTGAGAAATATCAAAGATAGAAAATATCCCTTTTACAGATTAGATACTTTTTTCTCTGATACAAAGTATATTGACATCAAAATCATATCTAATGGTGGATGGCACTTTTCTAATTTAAAGACTGCCTCTGAAATTGAATTTAAACTTAAATCATATCTACACCATAGAGAATTTGATGAAAATCCTTTGTCAGTAGAGGAAATAGATAGTCTAATTAAAAACAAACAAGCTATTTATGATCTAAAAGTTGATAAAAGAGTAAACAAGATTGGTGATGGTAGCAAACTTGAGAAATATCCATCAGATAAATTACCAAAGTTTTTGCAAGATAACTTAAATGATTATAAACAATGGATTGATTAATATGAAAAAAGGATATTGGGTTAGTTTATATTTTAAAATAGAAAATCAAGAAAATCTGAAAAAATATTCAGAATTAGCTACACCAGTTATCAAAAGTTATGGCGGTGTACCATTAATTAGAGGTGGCAAGCATGACACTTTTAGTGGTGATGATTTTAGTAGGACTGTTGTGTGGGAATTTCCAAGTTATGCCAAAGCATTAGAGTGTCACTCCTCTAAAGAATATCAAGATAGTTGGGCAGTAGCAAAAAAAACTACAAAAAGACATATGCAAGTGGTTGAGGGGTTTAGTACTGAATAGGCTCAGGATCTATGCTTCTCCATAAATACCACGTGGCCACAGAACAATAAGGACTAAACCTTTTTTTTAATAGCGATACAAATCTATCGGGTGGTAAATATTTTTTTTTATAATTTTTAGAAATAGCTCTTAGAAGACCAATGTCCTGAATTGGCCAAATATTTGATCTGTTATATGTAAATAATAAAATCATTTCAGCTGACCATCGTCCTATTTGTCTCAATTGTGATAAATAACTTATGGCCTCCTCATCAGACATTTTATCAATCAATTTAGGATTAAATGTTTTCTCAATTGTTTGCTTCGCTAAACTCTTTATGCCTAATACCTTTTGTCTACTTAATCCACAGCTTTTTAATTGAGCAAAGGTCAGTCTAGATACTGTTTTCGCATTAATTTTATTTTTACATTTTTTTTTAAATTTTAAAAAGACAGAATTCGCTGCTGTAACACTTATTTGTTGTCCAATTATACTCTTGCATAACGAAAAAAAAATATCTCTCCTTGAAGTTAAAATAGTTTCTGAGGGACTTTCATAACTTTTGATTAACTTTGAAAGTGTTTGATCTTTTTTAGATAAATATTTTTTTGCCTCGTTCCAATATTTGGGCACTTTAGTCATTTATTGACCTGGATGTTATAATTTTTTTCTTATAAATCTCCCTTCTAAAAATTATTAGTGTTGAAACAATTACTAATAAAGCCCCTATTAAGGTTTTAAAAGTGGGTATCTCGTCCCAAATGAAATATCCAAATATGATAGCGAAAACTAAAGCCAAATATTTAAGGGGTGTTACTAAAGAAACCTCTGAAAATTTATATGATTGACTTAACCACAAGTTTGCAACACCTCCAAAAATACCTATCAAAGATAAAAGTATGAAATGATTTAAAGTAGGCATAACCCAACCCTGAGGGATAGTTAAAAAACTTAATAATGTAATTGCTAAGGAAAAATAAAAAGAAATTAACCAAACTGGTTCGGTTGTTGACAGTTGTCTAATAGTTATGGCTACATAGGATAAACCTAAACAAAATATAATCGGAAAAATATAATAAATATTTAATTCAGTGATGCCAGGTTCTGTAATTATGAGAATTCCAACAAAGCCTATGATCACTGCTAACCACCTAAAAATTCCAACCTTTTCATTTAATAGAAAAATAGATAATATTGTTGTAAATATTGGTGCAGCAAAAGAAATGCTCACAACAGTTGCTAATGGCAGCTGCCTTAAAGCAATAAATATTGCAATTAGAGCTATTAATCCTGAGCCACATCTTAAAGCATGTAAACCTGGTCGTTGAGTTTTGTAAAAATTATGAAATCTTTCTTTTGGAATTATAAAAAAATAAAAGATTATTCCAAAAAAACCTCTAAAAAACAAAACCTGCCCAATAGGATAACCTACAGACCACTTTACAATTAAATCCATTAATGAAAATGCACAAATGGACAAAAACATGTACAAAAATCCCAATTGATTTTTACTTAGCATATGAATAATTTGTAAATTAAATTAAATCTTATTCAATGGAAATAGCTGTTTTAGCACTTGGATGTTTTTGGGGACCTGAAATTAAATTCAGTAAAATAGATGGCATAATCAAAACAGAAGTTGGCTACTGTGGAGGTAATAGCTCAATCACCACTTATAAAGAAGTTTGCACTGGCAATACAAATCATGCTGAAGTGGTAAAGTTAGATTTTGATGAAAAAATTATCACATACGAAAAAATTTTAAAAATATTTTTTCAAATTCATGATCCAACTACTTTAAATTCTCAAGGGCCAGATTTTGGAACCCAGTATAGAAGTGAAATATTTTATCTTAATGACAATCAAAAAATGATAGCTGAGAAGGTATTAAATGAAGTGAATGAACGTTTATCTGGAAAAGTTGTAACAAAAATATCTTTACTAAAAAATTACTGTCCGGCTGAGGAATATCATCAAAAATACTTAGAAAAGCGATAACATGTCTTTAGTTGAAACTGATTGGTTAGAAAAAAACCTTACTAAGGTGAAAATTATTGACTGCTCTTGGCATATGCCTCAAACACAAAGAAATGGTTTCGAGGAATATAAATCTCTTCATATACCTGGCGCAATTTTTTTTGATATAGATGAAAATTCAAGAAAAGATACTGCTTTACCACATATGTTAGTTGACCAAATGAGTTGGGATAAAATTATTTCAAATATGGGAATTAAAAAAAATGATGAAATAGTCATTTACGATAATTCAGATGTTATAAGCTCATGTCGTGGTTGGTTTAATTTTATTTATTACGGACATGATCCAAAATTGATAAATGTTTTAAATGGTGGTTTAAAGAAATGGCTTAAAGAAAAAAAGAAAGTAACTGATGAAATTTCAAATATAGATAAATCAGATTATAAAGGTACCGAGAGAAAAGATCTTGTTAAAAGTAAACAAGCAATTGATAAAAATATAGACGAAAAAATATTCACATTAATTGATGCTCGAAGTAGAGAAAGATTTGAAGGTAAAATCCCTGAACCCAGAAAAGGTCTTAGAAGCGGATGTATAAAAAACTCTTTTTGTATACCGTTTAATGACTGTCTAAATGACGATAAAACTTTTAAAAATAAAGATCAACTTAAAGAAATTTTTAAAAAAAGTATTGAAAATTTAGAGCAAAATAAGATTGTTTTTTCATGTGGTTCAGGTGTTACAGCGTGTGTTTTGGCACTAGCTTATTCTTTAATTAATGATAAATATCTTCCTTGTATATATGATGGCTCTTGGGCCGAATACGGATTAATTTAAATTTAATATGAAAAGAT
>CACKKE010000018.1 GCA_902600635.1 uncultured Pelagibacteraceae bacterium
TTAATATAAATGGAAAATTAAATGAAAAGTAGTCAATGTTAAGATAATTCAAATCAAATTCATTAAATACGGATATAAATAAAGCAAGAATTGGTAACCAAGTATAAACTTTGTATAATAAATTTTTCTTTTGAAATCTAATCACTTATCTTTCCTTTTCTCATAATGCATTCTTTATATTCCGGGGTGCCTACTTTAAACCCAGTGCTAAAGAGTTTTTTCGATTGACACTTAGAGCTATAGATTAAATTTAATCTTAAAAATTCTAACTCTTCTTGGTCTAAATTATGTTGTTGAATAACATTTTTTTGAAAATCGTTTTCTGCTTTTAATATCTCAATTTTTTTATTCAATTCATTAGTTAGAGTATTTAACTCCTTGTTTTCCTCTAAAAATTTAGTGTTACTATCCTCTAAAATTTGCAATTCATCACTTATTAGGTCTAATTTTATTTGTTCAGTATTAGAAGAGACCTCTGTTTGATCATTTACTTTAGTTTGAACAGATGTGGGAACGATCTCGTCAATCTCCGCAAAAACATATTTTAATTGAGTAAAATCACTGTAAAAATTAATCAATATTTTTTCATTTTCATCTTTTAAATCGACTGTACCTACAGGAATTCCACTTTTAAAAATTGAACCAGTTCCTGATGTATATGCAATTCCTTTATCATCGATTTTATTTATTAAATCGTTTTTGATATATCTAATTTCACCTTTTTTATCTCCATTACCAACTATAATTGCCTGAACATTGCCAGGTATAATAGAAACAGGAATATTTGAATTTAAGTCAGTTAATAACAATACTCTTGAATTTGTATAATTAACTTCAATAACTCTTCCTACAAGATAGCTTCGATCATAGATATTTGTTCCTATCTTTATTTTCTCCTTGCTCCCTTTATTAATTATAATTGATCTTAAAAAAGGACTTTCATGATCAACAATTACTTTTGCTAAAATCTTGTTTGAAGTAATGGTATAACCATCAATAAGACTTTTAAGTTCATCATTTTCACTCTTTATAATTTGGGTTGAAATATTTTCAGATTTTAATTGATCCAACTCTTCTTTGGTTATTTTAAACTCTTTATAAAAATTAGTATATTCAGTTAAATGTAGATAAGAGGATTTTATAAAATTTTCTGGAATTGAAACTATAAAGGAAGAGCGATAAACAATTTCTTTTATGATCGACTTAGTTACACTTATTGCCTTAAAATTTAAATTAGATAAAACAATTATAAAAACTGAAAAAAATACTAAAGTTAATAAAGAAAATTTTTGCTTAGTGCTTTTTTTTAAAAAAGCAGATCTAATAGCTATTATAAAATCATCTCTGCTTTCAGCCATCTTTCTTAATATTCAGTCAGCATCGTAGAGAATGTTTGTTCTTGATCCAAAGCTTTACCAGTTCCAATGGCAACACATGATAATGGATCTTCAGCAATGTGCACTGGTAAGCCTGTTTCTTTAGAAAAT
Organism: uncultured Pelagibacteraceae bacterium; assembly: GCA_902600635.1. Taxonomy (GTDB): domain Bacteria; phylum Pseudomonadota; class Alphaproteobacteria; order Pelagibacterales; family Pelagibacteraceae; genus Pelagibacter. The sequence continues at coordinate 1,488 of CACKKE010000018.1, forward strand.
CTTCTGTCTATATTTTTTAATAAAGCTCCACCTCCTGTCAAAGTAAGACCCATATCGACAAGGTCTGCGGATAACTCTGGTGGTGTAGCTTCAAGTGCATCTTTAATGCCATTGACCATTTCTCTTAAGATACCATCTAAAGCTTCAGCTGTGTCTTCTTCAGTTATATTTACTTCTTTTGGAGTTCCAGATCTTAAATCTCTACCTTTAACAGCATAGGTATTATTATTTGATGGAATAGCGGTACCAATCTCTTTTTTAATTTTTTCAGCTGTGCTGTCTCCTATCATAAGATTATACTCTTTTCTCATATAGTTCACTAAAGCTCCATCCATAGCATCACCAGCAACTCTTAGAGATTTTGAATAAACTAAGCCTCCTAATGACATGACAGCAATCTCACTTGTTCCACCGCCAATATCAACAACCATTGATCCTGTTGCCTCTGATATTGGTAAACCTGCACCAATCGCTGCAGCTATAGGCTCCTCAATTAATTGAACTCTTCTAGCACCTGCCGCTAAGGCACTGTCTTGAATTGCTTTTCTCTCAACTGGAGTAGAGCCGGTAGGTACACAAATTAGTATTCTTGGATTAGCAAATGTTCTGCCCTTATGAACTTTTTTAATGAAATGTTTGATCATTTCTTCAGTGACTATAAAATCAGCAATAACACCGTCTCTTAAAGGTCGAATTGCACTTATATTTCCAGGTGTTCTTCCTAACATTGTTTTTGCTTCATCTCCTACAGCTAAAACTTGTTTTTTTCCGGTTTGTTCTACAATTGCTACAACAGATGGCTCATTTAAAACTACACCTTGTCCTTTAACTACAACTAATGTGTTGGCAGTTCCAAGATCGATAGCCATGTCTTGGCTCCATATTTTTTTAACACTATCAAATATTCCCATTATATACTCTCCTTTAATTTTTTCGGTTCGATGTTTTTATATAAAGATTTTTTCTCTCTCTTAATAAGCATTTTGTTTAAAGCATTTAAATAAGCATTTGCCGATGCTACTAAAGTATCTGTATCAGCTGACTGACCCACTGTAGTTCTATCATTTTCCTCTATCTTTACACTAACTGTTGCTTGTGCATCAGTTCCTTCTGTAACTGCATGAACTTGGTAAAGAGATAATTTTACATCATGAGGATAAAGTTCTTTAATACATTTGAATATAGCATCAACTGGACCATCACCAGTTTGAGAAGTCTTTTTAATTTCTCCAAAAACATCTAAAGTCATATCAGCTCTTTGGGGTTCACCAGTTCCAGCAAATACTTTTAATGATTTTAAGTTTATTGCATTTATCTTATTATCAATAATTAAACTATCATCGACTAATGCAACAATATCCTCATCATAAATATGTTTTTTCTTATCCGCTAAAATTTTAAATTTTCCAAAAGCTGCTTGGACAACATCATCTGTGACATCCGCATAACCTAAATCGCTTAATTTATCCTTAAATGCATGACGTCCAGAGTGTTTTCCCATTACTAAAGATGTTTTTTTTACACCAACACTTTCTGGTGTCATTATTTCATAAGTTTCTCTATTTTTTAACATTCCATCTTGATGAATTCCTGACTCGTGAGCAAAAGCATTCTTTCCAACGATCGCTTTATTAAATTGAACAGGAAAACCTGTAGCATTAGATACAATTTTAGATGCTTTGCTTATTAGTTCAGTTTTAATTCCTGTTTCATAAGGTAATAAGTCATCTCGTGTTTTTATGGCCATTACAATTTCTTCAAGTGCTGCATTACCCGCTCTTTCACCTATTCCATTTATAGTACATTCAATTTGTCTAACTCCAGCTGATAAACCTGATAAAGCATTAGCAACCGCTAATCCTAAATCGTTATGACAGTGCGCAGAAAGAATAGCTTTATCAATATTTGGCACATTGTTTTTTATTGATGTAATAGTTTTTGCAAATTCTTCAGGTATTGAATAACCAACCGTATCAGGAATATTGATTGTTGTTGCACCACATTTAATGGCAAGTTCTATTGTTTTATACATAAATTCTAAATTTGTTCTTGTGCCATCCTCACACGACCACTCAACGTCATCTGTAAATTTTTTAGCATAAGTAACACTTTCTTTTATAGCGCCTAAAACTTGTTCATCTGTCATATTAAGTTTATGTTTCATATGAACTGGACTTGTTGAAATAAATGTGTGGATACGAAATCTTTTTGCAAATTTTAATGACTCATGACAAGCGTCTATATCTTTTTTTGTAGCTCTTGCTAAACCACAAGGAATGGAATTTTTTACACTTTTACTGATTGCACTTACGGCTTCAAAGTCACCCGGCGATGATATTGGAAAACCAGCCTCGATTATATCAATTCCCATTTCATCGAAAACTCTTGAAATCTGAATTTTTTCTTCAACACTCATAGAGGCACCTGGCGATTGTTCACCATCCCTCATAGTTGTATCGAAAATAAATACTTTATCTTTCTCAGCCATATAAATATTTTTAGTGCTCGAAATATACAACCTATCGTTTAGATTGCAAAATAAAATAATTATTTTAGCCCAATTTGGATCAATATTTTACTTCTTATCGCTATCTACTAATTTCCTCTTACCAATCCACGGCATCATAGCTCTTAGTTTTGTTCCAACTGTTTCTATAGAGTGTTTTGCTAATTCCTCTCTGGTCTTTAGAAAATTTTTCTGACCATTTTTGCACTCATCCATCCATTGTTTTGTAAACTTTCCAGATTGAATGTCTGCAAGTACTTCTTTCATTCTTTTCTTGGTTTCCTCTTTATTTATAATTCTAGGTCCTGAAACATACTCACCATACTCAGCAGTATTTGAAATTGAGTAATTCATATTTGCAATCCCACCCTCATAGATAAGATCAACAATTAATTTTACCTCATGCAAGCACTCAAAATATGCCATCTCTGGTTCATATCCAGCCTCAACTAATGTTTCATAACCATTTTTAATCAGCTCTACAAGACCTCCACAAAGAACTGTTTGTTCACCAAATAAATCTGTTTCACATTCATCTTTGAAAGTGGTTTCAATAATCCCAGATCTTCCACCTCCAATCGCTGATGCATAAGATAGAGCTAAATCTCTTGCTTTACCTGTGCCGTCTTGATGGACAGCCATCAAACAAGGAACTCCACCCCCTTTTTCAAATTCACTTCTTACAAGGTGTCCAGGCCCTTTAGGAGCAACCATAAATACGTCTAGATCTTTTCTTGCTTTTATTAGGTCATAATGAATATTTAAACCATGAGCAAAAGCTAAACTTGTACCTTCTTTTAATCTTTGTTCGATATGATTTTTATATATTGTAGCTTGAAGTTCATCAGGAGTTAAAATCATACAAACGTCAGCCCATTCTGCTGCATCGGACAAGTTCATTACCTTTAAACCTTTTGACTCAGCTTTAGCTTTACTTGCTGAACCATCTCTTAAAGCAACGACTACTTCTTTTACCCCGCTATCTTTTAAATTAAGAGCATGAGCATGCCCTTGACTACCATAACCAAAAATAGCAACTTTTTTATCTTTGATTAAGTTTACGTCAGCATCTTTTTCATAAAACATCTTCATTTTTTCTTCTCCTTTATAAATTTATTTAAATGTATCAGCACCTCTGGTCATTGCTATTGCCCCAGTTCTTGAAGTGCTTGTAAGACCATAGGGTTTTAATTTTTTACTCATTTTATCAATTTCTCTTCTTAAAGCAGTTATTTGTACAACCACTGATTTATTTGTTTTATCTAATATTACTGGATTAAATTTTTTGCATTCCTTAAGACACTTTTCTATCTTTTTTTTCTTAGCAACGATTTTTAATAATGCCATCTCTTTGAATATTACTTTTTTATCTTCTCTTTTAAAATCTGCTACTTTATGAACTGGAACTAGTTTTTTTAGTTGAAGTTTTATTTGATCAATCACTTGTGGTGTTCCTGTTGTTACTATTGTAATTCTTGAAATATTTTTTGTTGCATCAACTTCTGCAACAGCTAAAGACTCTATGTTGTAACCTCTTCCTGAAAATAAACCAACTACTCTTGCCAACACTCCTGACTCATTATCTACCCATACCACAAATATATGAGTATCTAATTTACCTTTCTTAGTGGGTATACTGTATGCTGATTTTGGAGATGACATTAAACTAATGATTTCCCTTTACCGGTGATCTTATTTTCCTCTTTATCATTTGGACCTAAAATCATCTGATTATGAGGCTTTCCAGATGGTATCATTGGAAAACAATTTTCATTCGGGTCTACATGACAATCAAATATTACCGGGCCTTTGTAATCAAGCATCTCTTTAATTTTATCATCTAATTCATCTGGATTATCTGCCTTTATACCTTTACATCCGTAAGCTTCAGCTAATTTAACAAAGTCAGGTAAAGCTTCAGAATAACTCTCTGAATAGTTTTTTTCATGTAGAAGTTCTTGCCATTGTCTAACCATTCCCATGTACTGATTATTTAGAATAAATATTTTTATAGGTAAATTGTACTGAACTGCTGTAGACATCTCTTGAATTGTCATCAGTACAGATGCTTCGCCTGCAATATCGATCACCAGTTTATCTGGATGAGCAATTTGAACACCTACTGCCGCTGGAAGTCCATATCCCATTGTTCCAAGACCACCTGATGTCATCCATCTATTAGGTTTATTAAATTTATAGTGTTGAGCAGCCCACATTTGATGCTGACCCACTTCAGTTGTGATAAATGTATCTTGATTTTTTGTTAGCTCATATAATCTTTTTACAGCATGCTGAGGCTTGATCTCTTTATCACTATTTATAAATCCCAAAGAGTCTTTCGTTCTCCACTTTTGGATTTGTTCCCACCATTTTGAAATTCTTTGTTTATTCGAGTCTTTTAATCCATTTTGTTTTTTATTTATTTTCTTAATAGCTGACTTTATTACTTCATTAACATCTCCAACTATTGCAAGATCTACTTTAATAATTTTATTAATTGACGATGGATCAATATCAATATGAACTTTTTTTGATTTCGGAGAAAACTCATCGATCTTACCAGTTATTCTATCGTCAAATCTTGCACCAATGTTAATTAACAAATCACAATCATGCATTGCATTATTAGCTTCATAAGTTCCATGCATACCTAGCATTCCAATAAATTGATTATCATCCCCTGGAAATGCCCCTAACCCTTGTAGAGTCGATGTGATTGGAAAACCAATTAATCTAACAAACTCTTTTAAAGTTTCACTAGCCTGAGGTCCAGAATTTATTACTCCACCCCCAGTGTAAACAACTGGTTTTTTTGCTTTTGAAATCAGATCAATTAATTGATTAATTTCATTTTCAGAAAATTTATTATGTATTTTTCCATTTAATTTTTTTTCTTTTTTAAATTTTGTATAATTAGTTTTTGCAAATTGGATATCTTTAGGGATATCAATTAGTACAGGTCCAGGTCTTCCGGTTGTTGCTACTTTAAAAGCTTCATGCATTACTTTTGGTAATTCTTTAATATCTTTAACTAACCAATTATGTTTTGTGCATGGCCTTGTGATTCCAGTTGTATCACATTCTTGAAAGGCATCAGTACCTATTAAATGAGTAGGTACTTGACCAGAGATACAAACTAAAGGTATTGAGTCCATATAAGCATCAGTCAATGCTGTAACAACATTAGTTGCACCTGGTCCAGATGTTACTAAAACTACTCCGGGCTTACCTGATGATCTTGCATACCCTTCTGCTGCATGGCCTGCTCCTTGCTCATGTCTAACAAGTATATGTTTAATTGATGAATGATTTTTAAGTTCATCGTATATTGGTAAAACTGCTCCACCTGGATAACCAAAAATATATTCAACCTCTTGATCTTCAAGACATTTAAATACAATTTCTGCACCGGTATATAATTTAGACATTCGAGCAATCTAGCTGAAGTTGTGCTAATTGGTCAAGACTAAGTAGAGAATATCTAAATTTTTTTTAAGAGCTTATCCAAACTAAGAGGATGAACTTTATTCCAATCTTTCATGTGTCCTCGAGCCCAGGTGCTCTGTCTTTTAGCATATTGCCTAGTCTTTATTGATATTTTCTCGATTAATTGATCTGTTTGGATTTTTTCTTGAAGATATTGCTTAATCTCACTAATTCCAATTGCTTTACTGAGGCTTTTATTTTTTGGAACTCTCATTTTGATAAATTTTTTAACCTCTAAAATTGCACCTTGTTTAATCATATTTTCAGATCTCTTATTAATTCTCTCAATTAAATCTTTCCTTGGAAAATCAATACAAATTTTAAAAAAGTCATTTTGACTGTAATCTGACTTAGTGTTTTTAAACCAACTAATCATAGATTTTTTTGTAAATGATTTAATTTCAAATGCTCTTAAAGATCTTTGTACATCTAGAGAATTAATTTGATCTTTAATTAAAGGATCTATTTCTAGTAGCTTTTGAAAAAATTTTTTTTGTCCTATTCTTTTATGTAAATTTCGTACTTTGTTTCTAAAATTAATAGGAATTTTCGGAATGTTAACTAAACCACCAGTTAAAGCTTTAAAATAGAGACCAGTGCCTCCGACCAATATTGGTGTTTTATTTATTTTTCTGCATTGTAAAATTTTTTGGTTTGCTAGTTTAAGCCAATCTCCTGTAGAAAAATTTTTTTTAGCGTTTTGAAATCCATATAAATGATGTTTGATATTTTGATAATCTTTTTTAAAAGGTCTTGCTGTTAAAACCTTAAGTTCTTTATAAACTTGCATGCTATCAGCGTTTATAATCTGACCTGAAATTTTTTTTGCTAGTTTAATTGCAAAATTAGATTTTCCTGATGCAGTAGGTCCATAAATTAAAATAATTTTGGATTTTAAATCCATAAACTAGCCTAATTTAACGCCTATATATCTTTTCTGATTTTGACTATTATAGATCACAAGTAAAATAGTCTTCTGGTTACTATTCAAAACTTGTTTTAAAGCTTGATTTAAATCCTGGACATTTCTTATCTTTTTCTTTTGAGCTTCTAAAATAATACTATTCACCTCTATAGAGCCAACTAAAGGACTATCTTTTTCAATACTTGTGATAACTAATCCACTAGTTTGGTTTGGTAAATTTCTAGATTTAATATCCCCATCAGAAAGTTTTCTAACTTTAATCTTAAGGTTTTCAATTAAAGTTTCTTTTGGTGTTTCCTCTTTTTTTTCTGAAATTTTAAAATCTTCTGATGTCTCCAGTCTTCCAAGTGTAATTGTTTTAATAATTTCTTTTTTGTTTCTCCAGATTTTAACTTTTACTTTTTTTCCAACTTCAGTTCTTGCAACAATAATAGGCAGTTCTTTCATTTGATTTATTATTTCACCATTGAATTCCAAAATAATATCTCCACTTTTGACCCCAGCTTTTTCTGATGGACTATTTGGTGCAACGCTCGCTACTAACGCTCCTCTAGGTTCATCTAATTTTTCAACTTCTGCAATTTCTTTTGTTACATCTTGAATTCTTACTCCAAGCCATCCTCTTTTTGTTTCTCCAAATTCAATTAATTGATCAATTACAATCTTTGCACTATTTGATGGTATTGAAAAACCTATCCCAACATTTCCACTTCTTCCAAGAATGGCAGTATTAATTCCGATCACATCTCCGTTCATATCGAATAAGGGGCCGCCTGAGTTTCCAGAGTTTATAGATGCATCAGTTTGAATATAATCTTCATATCTTGATAATCCAATTGATCGATTTCTTGCGGAAATTATTCCTGAAGTAACTGTTCCCCCTAGCCCAAATGGATTTCCAATAGCTATAACCCAGTCACCTATTCTTGCTTTATCCGAATCACCAAATCTTACAGGTAAAAACTTTTCTTTTGACTCAATTTTTAGAACTGCAATATCTGAAAGGGGATCTGCTCCAATAACTTTTGCTTTAAATTTTTTTTCACCATTTACTTGAACAACAATATCTTCTGCACCTTCGATTACATGATTATTTGTTACTAGTATTCCTTTTTCATCTATAATAAATCCTGAGCCCAGTGCCGAAGATTGCCTTTCTTGAGGTGTTCCAAATTCTTTAAACATATCACCGAATGGTGATCCTGGAGGAAATTGAAAATTTGGAAAAGGATTACTTCTTGTCACAACTGTTTGAGTTGTTGAAATATTTACCACTGAAGGCATTAATTTTTCAGCTAAATCTGCAAACGAATTAGGAATATTTTGAGAATTTGATATTGATGAAAAATTAAATACTAGTATTAAAGAGAGAAATATTGCTTTTATTTTCATCATTTTAACTTTTTGCGTAATAAATAATTATAAATCCTATTAAAGCAAAAATTAATCCACCAGTACGCAATTGACTATCTTTGATTAACTCTAGCTTTCTTAACATATTCCTCATTTTTGATGGAAATAAGGCATATAAAATTCCCTCAATAAAAAAGAATAGACCAAATGCAATGATCAATTCTTTCATCTAAGTTTACTCTGTTTGTGGTTTTATATTTCCAAAAAATTTAAAGAATTCACTATCAGGAGATAAAATTAGAGATGTCTCTCCACCTATTAAAGCTTTTTCATAAGCTTGCATAGCTCTATAAAATGCAAAGAATTCTGGATCTTGTCCAAATGCTGCAGCAAAGATATTATTTCTTTTACCATCTCCTTCACCTTTCATAATCTCTGATTTTTTTTGAGCCTCAGCTAAAATCACTGTAACTTCTTTATCAGCAGTCGACGTAATTGTTACTGCCATTTCAGCTCCTCTTGCTCTAAATTCTTTTGCCTCTCTCTCCCTTTCGGTCTGCATTCTTCTAAAAATTGCATCACTGTTAGCTTGGGGAAGATCAGCTCTTTTAATTCTAACATCAACTATTTTTATTCCAAAATTTTCTGCTTCATTATTTACACCTTCTTGAATTAAAGCCATTTGTTTTGTTCTGTCTTCTGAAAGAAGTGTTTGAAGCTCTTGTTGTCCAAGAACGTTCCTAATTCTTGAATTGATAATGGTAGCTAATCTCGATCTTGCAACCCTTTCATTTCCAACTGAAATATAAAACTTAAGAGGATCAACTATTTGAAATCTTGCAAATGCATCAACAATTAATCTCTTTTGATCAGAAGCAATTACCTCTTCTGGCGGTGTGTCCAAATTTAAAATTCTCTTATCTAAAAAGACAACGTTCTGAATAAAAGGAATTTTGAAATTTAAACCAGGTTTTAGAATAATTCTTTTTGGATCTCCAAATTGAAGTACAATTGCCTGGTTAACTTCTTTAACTATAAA
>CACKKE010000019.1 GCA_902600635.1 uncultured Pelagibacteraceae bacterium
GAAGTAAAAATAGATGACCAATTTGCAAAAAATCTGGGAGCGAAAGATCTGAAAGATTTAAAAACTTTAATTTCAAAGCAAATAAATGATGAATATAAGAACTCACTAGACAGATTGTCAAAAAATCAAATTCTCAAAGAATTAGAGAAATTTAAAGTTGATGAAATCCCACAAAATTTAGTTGATGAAGAAGTGAAAGTTCTATCTCAAGGAATGACAGATGAAGATAAAAAAAAGAGTAAAGACAATTTCGAAGAGATAGCAAAAAAAAGAATTAAAGTCGGTTTAATATTAAACGAATTTGGTGAGCAAAATCAGATAAAAGTATCAGAACAAGAATTACAGGCTGAAGTTCAAAAACAAATAAGAATGATGCCTGGTCAAGAAAAAATGGTAATGGATTTTTATCAAAAAAATCAATCAGCATTGGCCAGTTTAAGAGGAACAGTTTATGAAGAAAAAATTTTAAATCTTATCAAACAGAAAGCAAAGTCTAATAAAAAAGAGGTTTCGAAAGAGGAAGCCGAAAAAATATTAAAACAATCTCAAAATCAGGATGAGGGAACGAAACAAACCCCAAAGAAAAAAGTTGAGACTAAAAAAAAAGAAGTAAAAAAAACCACGCCAAAAACAAAGTCTACTGCCAAAAAAACAAAAAAAGTTAGCAAAAAGTAATCTCAAGTTGTATAAGTAATACGAATCAACTTTATGAATAATAAACTATCAGAACATATGAGTAGCTTAATCCCCATGGTAGTTGAGCAATCTAACAAAGGTGAAAGAGCTTACGATATTTATTCAAGACTGTTAAAAGAAAGAATTATTTTTTTGACAGGTCAAATTAATGACAATGTTGCTTCATTAATTACAGCTCAATTATTATTTCTAGAAGCAGAAGATCCTAAAAAAGAAATTTTTTTATATATTAATAGTCCTGGCGGACTTGTTACTGCAGGTTTAGGTATTTACGATACAATGCAATATGTAAAACCAGATATTTCAACTTTATGCATTGGACAAGCAGCCTCGATGGGATCTTTTTTATTATCGGCTGGAACAAAAGGAAAAAGATTTTCACTTCCAAATTCCAGAATTATGGTTCATCAACCATCTGCGGGATTTCAAGGACAGGCTACTGATATCGAAATTCATGCGAATGAAGTATTATCATTAAAAAAAAGATTGAATGAAATATATTCTAAACATACTGGCAAATCTGTGGATGAAATTAAAACTGCTTTGGAAAGAGATAATTTTATGACTGCAGACGCGGCTAAATCTTTTGGACTTATAGATTCTGTAGTAGAGAAAAGATCTTAGAACACCACATATAGTTCATAAAATCCAAAACTTGATTAATAGGAGTCATTTATAATAAAGTAGACTTATTGATTCGTTTAAAATTTTATGAACACAAATAATAAAAATATTCTTTATTGCTCTTTCTGCGGCAAAAGCCAACACGAAGTAAGAAAATTAATTGCAGGTCCAACTGTCTTTATTTGTGATGAGTGTGTTGAACTTTGTATGGATATTATAAAAGAAGAAAGCAAAGACACATTTGTAAAACATCAAGATGGTTTACCATCACCAAAAGAAATTTGTACAGTCCTAGACGATTATGTAATTGGACAATCTCACGCAAAAAAAGTTTTATCAGTAGCTGTTCACAATCACTACAAAAGACTAAATTATGAAAATAAAACTAGTAAAAATGTAGAGCTTGCAAAATCTAATATACTCTTAGTTGGTCCAACCGGATGTGGAAAAACATTATTAGCACAAACGCTGGCTAGAATTTTAGATGTTCCATTTACAATGGCTGATGCAACAACATTAACTGAAGCAGGTTACGTAGGAGAGGATGTAGAAAATATTATTTTAAAATTGTTACAAGCAGCAGATTATAATGTTGAAAAAGCCCAAAGGGGAATTGTTTACATTGATGAGGTCGATAAGATTAGTAGAAAATCTGAAAATCCATCTATTACAAGAGACGTTTCTGGTGAAGGTGTTCAACAAGCTTTATTAAAGATAATGGAAGGGACAATTGCAAGTGTACCTCCTCAGGGTGGTAGAAAACACCCCCAACAAGAATTCTTACAAGTTGATACTACAAATATTTTATTTATTTGTGGTGGAGCATTTGCGGGACTTGATAAAATTATTTCTCAGAGAGATAAAGGAACATCCATTGGTTTTGGAGCAGATGTTAAGAATATACAAGATAAAAAGACTGGTGAGTGGATGAAGAACTTAGAGCCTGAGGATTTGCTTAAATATGGATTAATACCTGAGTTTATTGGAAGATTACCTATGATTGCAACTCTAGAGGATTTAGATGAAAAATCTTTAATTAAGATACTGCAAGAACCAAAAAATTCTTTAACAAAACAATATCAAGAGTTATTTAAACTAGATGGTGCAAAATTAATATTTAAAGACTCTGCACTTAAAGAAATTGCAATTAAAGCAATTAGCAAAAAAACAGGTGCAAGAGGTTTAAGATCTATTTTAGAAAATATACTTCTTAAGACTATGTATGATTTACCGAGTCAAGAAAATATTGAAGAGGTAATAGTCGACTCATCAGCGGCTAAAGGTCTGTCGCAGCCCATTATTGTTCATTCAAAAAAGGATAGTAAATCCAAAACAACTAAGACAACAGCGGCTTAATAACCCTAATAACTTGTAAAAAGGTATTGCAAAAATAATTTTAATATCCATATTGATTTTATGGACGTAAAAACTTCTTCACCATTATTGCCACTTAGAGACATTGTGGTTTTTCCAAGCATGGTAATCCCACTTTTTGTTGGAAGAGATAAGTCGATTTCTGCTTTAAATGAGGTGATGAAAAAAGAGAAAAAAATAATTTTAGTAACTCAAAAAAATTCTGAAATCGATGATCCTAAGAAAACAGATATATTTATGTATGGATGCGAAGGTAGCATTTTACAACTTTTAAAACTCCCAGATGGAACAGTGAAAGTTTTGGTTGAAGGTGTTCGTAGAGTAAAAATTATTGATTTTAAAGATAATGAAAAGTATATAACTTGTGACTTTACACCTCACAATGATGTGATCGATGGTGATGAAGATTTGTATCCATTAGCTGTTACAGCAATCAGAAGAATGGAAAAATTAACTTCTATAAACAAAAAAGTTTCAAGTGAGACTATTAATACGATTAAACAATTAAAAGATCCGTCTCAGATTGCAGATAACATTGCTTCACACATCACAGCAACAATTTCAGAGAAACAACAAATTTTTGAGACTATTGATGTAAAGAAAAGATTAAATGCAATCATAAAAATAATGGAAAATGAAACAAGTATTATTGGAGTTGAAAAAAGAATTAGAGGAAGAGTTAAAACTCAAATGGAAAAAACTCAACGAGAGTATTATTTAAATGAACAGTTAAAAGCTATCCAAAAAGAGTTAGGTGAAATAGAGGATGGCAAAGATGAAAATACAAGTTTAAATAAAGCAATTCTTAAATCTAAAATGCCAAAAGATGTTGAGAAAAAATGTCTACAAGAATTAAAAAAATTAAAAAATATGAGCCCAATGTCAGCAGAAGCCACTGTTGTGAGAAATTATTTAGATTGGATGATAGATCTTCCTTGGCACAAAAAAAGTGATGTTGTTATAGATTTAAAAAAAGCACTTGAAGTTTTAGATAAAGATCATTTTGGTTTAGAAAAAGTTAAAGAGAGAATTATTGAATTTCTAGCAGTCCAAAAAAGAATGGATAAGATTAAAGGACCTATTTTATGCTTAGTAGGACCGCCTGGTGTTGGAAAAACGTCTTTAGGAAAATCAATTGCCAAAGCAACAAATAGAGAATTTGTAAGAATGTCCGTAGGTGGAATGAGAGATGAGGCAGAAATTAGAGGTCACAGAAGAACTTATATAGGCTCATTACCAGGTAAAATTATTCAAATGATGAAAAAAGCTGGAACTAAAAATCCACTAATACTTTTAGACGAGATTGATAAAGTTGGAAATGATTATAGAGGAGATCCCTCTTCGGCTTTGTTAGAGGCTTTAGATCCAGAGCAAAATACGACTTTTAATGATCACTATCTAGAAGTTGATTATGATTTATCTGATGTGATGTTTGTGACTACAGCTAATACATTAAACATTTTACCTCCATTATTAGATCGAATGGAAGTAATTAGATTAGCAGGCTACACAGAAGATGAAAAAATAAATATTGCAAACAAATATCTTCTTCCAAAACAAATAAAAGATAATGGTGTGAAGGAAAAAGAAATGAATTTGGGTGATGATATTATTAAAGAAGTTATTAGAAGTTACACAAAGGAATCTGGAGTAAGAAATCTTGAGAGAGAAATTTCTAAAATTGCGAGAAAAGTAGTTAAAAAAGTTGTCTCTGGAGAAGAAAAAGAAGTCAATATCAACTCAAAAAATCTACCAGACTTTTTAGGGGTACCTAAATTTAAATCAGGTGAGTTAGAGTCTGAAAATAGGGTGGGTATAGTAACAGGATTAGCTTGGACTGAATATGGTGGAGAGATTTTGAAAATAGAGACAGTAACAATGCCAGGTAAAGGCCGTATGCAAATTACTGGAAAGCTTGGTGACGTCATGCAAGAGTCGGTTAAAGCTGCAAAATCATTTGTAAGATCAAAATGCTTAGAATATGGAATTATTCCTCCATTATTTGAGAAAAAAGATTTTCACATTCATGTTCCTGAGGGAGCAACACCAAAAGATGGCCCATCTGCTGGAATAGGAATGGTTACATCAATAGTTTCATCAATTACAAACATTCCAGTAAAAAGAGATGTGGCTATGACAGGTGAGGTAACATTGACTGGCCAAGTATTGCCCATTGGTGGGCTGAAAGAAAAGCTATTAGCAGCTCATAGAGCAGGTATAAAAGAGGTTTTAATTCCAAAAGAAAATGAAAAAGACCTTGTAGACATGCCAAAAAAGATTATTGATGAGATAAAAATCACTCCAGTTGAGTTTGCTGACGAGGTGTTAAAAATTGCCTTAACTAAAGAGCTTAAGAAGACAGAGTGGGTTGAGGTTGATATTTCTAAAAAAGACGATAAATCTCAAGCAAGCATACAATAATCTTAAATTTTTCCAGATATTTTCTTAAATAAATTTTTTAATCTAAGCTGATTTATTCACTAGATCTATATAAATATTTTAGGTAACCTATTTTAAATAAATAATAACTAAGGGAAATAAATATGAATAAATTAAGTAAAATAATCGTTGTATTGTTCTCATCTTTATTCTTAAGTTTTGCAGCAAATTCAGTTGAAGTAAAATTTGGACACGTGGGTAAACCAGGTTCTCTATTTTCAGCTTCAGTTGATCATTTTGCTAAACTTGCTAATAAGAGATTAGGCAACAAAGGTAAAGTAACTGTATTTGGTTCTTCACAACTTGGAAAAGACAAACAAGGAATGCAGAAACTAAAATTAGGTACAGTTAATATGTGGTTACCTTCATCAGTAATGGCTTCTATTCATGATGAGTTTGGTGTTTTTGATATGCCTTTTATTATTAAAGACAGAAAGCACATGGCTAAAGTAGAAAAAAATGTTTTACCAGGTATGTTTAAAAACCTTGAAGATAAAACAGGTTACAAAGTTATTGCTGTATGGGAAAATGGTTTTAGACATATAACAAATAATACTAGACCAATTAATACTCCAGGTGATTTAAAAGGAATTAAATTAAGAACTCCTAAATCAAAATGGAGAGTTAAAATGTTCCAATCATATGGTGCAAACCCAACTCCAATGTCTTTTTCTGAAGTTTTCACTGCTTTGAAAACAGGTACAATGGATGGACAAGAAAACCCATATGCTCAAATAGCTAGTGCTAAATTTCAAGAAGTTCAAAAATATTTATCAATCACAGGTCACGTTTATACTCCTGCTTATGTAACTGTTCATAAGGATCACTGGAGCAAACTACCTGCAGATGTTCAAGATATTTTAGAGAAAGCTGCTCAAGATACACAAAAATTTGTGTATAAAGAAGCTGCTAAACTTGAAAAATCTTTATTAAAAGTAATTAAAGATGCTGGTGTCCAAGTAAACGAAGCGGACAAAGGTGCTTTTATTGCAGCTAGTAAAGGAATTTACGATCAATTTGGATCAGAAGTTCCTACTGGTGGTGCTTTAGTAAAAAAAGTATCATCTTTAGCAAAGTAATATAGTTGAATAGATCTTATCAGGCCCTCATTCAGAGGGCCTGAATATTATATGAAATTACAAAATTTTATAAATTCGTACGAAAAAATTCTAAAACTTATACTGTTTATAATGATGGTAGCATTAGCAGTAACAGTTTTACTTGGAGTTACCTTTCGTTTTGCCGGCAGTGCTCTGGTTTGGTACGATGAAGTTGCTGCTGTCCAACTTGCATGGATAACATATTATGGTTCCGCCTATGCCGCATTAAAAGGTTCTCACATAAGTGTACCAAGTATTTTTAAAGCTTTTCCGCTACCATTAAGAAAAATTTTTTTTGTTGTATCTAAGCTGGTTGTTTATGGTTTTTTAATATTATTAGCATATTACGGTTATTTAGTTTTAACCTTAATAACAGGCGAAACTCTGGTGACATTAGAATGGGTTCCTCAACCATTTGTTCAATCAGTAATTCCAATTGCATCATGTCTTTTTATTCTATCTGAGACTTTAAGAATTCCAGAAGATTATAAAAATTTAGTTTTACAAAATACGGGCGACGAGCAAACAGGAGATATTTAATGGTAATTCTAACAATGTTTATGGTCTTATTACTTTTGTTGTCTATAAATGTGCCTATTGCGATTGGCCTTGCAGTAACAACTATTATTGCAATGGTTATGAAAACTGGCACAAGCTTTCTAATTGATACTGCAATCGTAATGTTTGATGGATCGATGAAGTTTCCATTGATTGCAATTCCACTATTTATTTTAGCCGGTTCAATTATGAATAGTGCTGGTATTTCTAGAAGACTTATAGCTTTTGCCTCTGCTCTAGTTGGATTTATAAAAGGTGGGTTGAGTATGATTAATATTGCAACCTCAATGTTTTTTGCTGAAATTTCTGGATCGGCAGTTGCTGATGTTGCTGCACTAGGTTCTATTTTAATTCCTGCAATGAAAAAGAAAGGATACCCAGGTGCATTTGCTGCTGCAGTGACTTCATCTTCAGCATCTTTAGCAATTATTATTCCACCATCAATACCAATGATTGTTTATGCAGTTATGTCTCAAAGTTCAGTTGTACAATTATTTGTCGCTGGAATTATTCCTGGAGTAATAGGTGGATTTTTTCTTATGTTGGCAGCTTATGTTACAGCAAGAAAGAAAAATTTTCCTGTTGAGGAGACATTCAATATACCAAACGTAAAAAAAACAGCAAAAGATGCAGCTTTAGCCTTTTTACTACCAGTAATTATTTTAGGAGGGATTTTTGGAGGCGTTGTAACAGCTACAGAGGGAGCTGGCTTAGCAGTTGTAGCATCTTTGGTGATTGGTTTTATTTATAAAGAAATAGACTTTAAAAGACTATATGAGTCAGCTTGCGAGGGAGCGATACAGACTGCATCAGTAATGTTACTAGTTGCAGCATCTGTTTTATTAGGAGAGTTTTTAACCATTGAACAAATTCCTCAAAAGGTTGCTGAGTCAATTATTGAATTTACTAACAATAAATATGCAGTTTTAGGAATTTTAAATATATTTTTATTAATTATAGGTTTCTTTTTACACTCAGTTGCAGCAATAATTTTAACCGTACCAATAGTTATGCCATTGGTTAATGCAGTAGGTATAGATCCTGTTCATTTTGGAATAATTGTAACTTTAAACCTAGCCATAGGACAACAAACACCTCCTGTAGCAAGTGTATTAGTGACAGCCTGTTCAGTTGCAAAAGCAGATATTTGGGATGTAACAAGATCAAATATATCATTTATATGTGTGTTGTTAGTTTTATTACTTTTAGTAACGTATGTACCAGCAATACCAATGACATTGGTAGAGTATTTTTATAGGAGTTAGATGAGCATTTTAGTCAAGCTAAATAAAATAAATAGTCATTTATTTGAAGTTGTTATTAATAGACCAGAAAAATTAAATGCAATGACTAAACCAATGTGGATAGAACTTGGTAAAATTTTTAAAAAAATTTCAAAAGAAAAAAATCTTAGATGTGTCATCATAAGAGGTGAAGGTGGAAAATCTTTTTCACCTGGAAATGATATTGGGGAATTTAAAAAAGAGAGATCTTCATCAAAATTAGCAAAATCTTACGGAAAGTTTTTACATGGAACCTTAGGAGCAATATTTAATTGCCCGGTACCTACAATAGCTATGATTGAGGGAATTTGTGTAGGTGGTGGTTTAGAAATAGCTGCTTGTTGTGACATTAGAATTTGTGGGAAAAGTTCGAGGTTCGGTATACCGATAAAAAGACTTGGTTTAACAATGGCTGCTAAAGAGCTAGAAGTTCTTTTGAAAGCAACTACTTATTCAACTGCCATGGAAATTTTGTTTGAGGGAAGAGTATTTGACTCTCAGGAGGCCTTAGAAAAAAGATTGGTTAATAGAGTAGTTAACGATGAAGACGTTAGGAAAGAAGCTTATAAATCAGCCGAACTTATATGTGAAGGTGCCCCTAAAGTTGCTAGATGGCACAAAGAGTTTGCAAGAAACATTTTAAAAAAAGGTAAAGTGACAGAAAAAATAAATAATCTTGGTTACAAATGTTATGATACCGAGGATTTTAAAATTGGATATCAATCCTTCCTAAATAAAACTAAGCCAAAATTTAAAAATAAATAATCATAAATGGCATCATTAAAAGGTATTCGAGTGTTAGAGATGGCTCAAATAATGGCTGGTCCTACGTGTGGATTGCTATTGGCAGATCTAGGGGCTGAAGTTATTAAGATAGAAAAAACTCCAGGAGGTGATGATACTAGAAATTTCCTTCCTCCCGATGTCAATGGAGTATCGGCAGCATACTTAATGATGAATAGAAATAAAAAAGGTATTGCTTTAAATTTAAAAGATAAAGAAGGAATTGAAATTTTTAAGACGATGATAAAAAATTCTGATGTAGTTTTAGAAAATTTTAGAAAAGGGACGTTAGAAAAACTAGGTATTGGTTATGATACGATGTCAAAAATTAATCCTAAAATTATTTTATGTGAAATTTCAGGATATGGTAGAACAGGTCCTTATGCAAATAAAGGAGGCTTTGATTTAGTAGCACAAGGTATGAGTGGTTTAATGAGTATTACTGGTGAAGATAAGAATAAACCACCAATGAAAGTAGGAGCGCCACTTACAGATATCACTGCAGGATTACTTGCTGCAAGCGGTATTTTAGCAGCTTTAATCCATAGAGATAAAACTGGTGAAGGTCAAAAAGTTGATACATCTTTGTATGAGGCAGGAATAGTTCATACTTACTGGCAATCAGCAATTGCTGGTGCAACTGGTGTATCTCCAGGTCCTCTTGGATCAGCTCATCCTTTGACTGCACCTTATCAAGCTTTTAAAACAAAAGATAAATGGATAACTGTTGGTGCATCAAATCAGAATACATGGCTTATGTTATTAAAGGCAATCAATCGTCAAGATCTTAATGAGGATGAAAAATTTTCAACTAATTCAAGTAGAAAAGAAAATTTAAATGAACTTGTAGAAATACTTAATAATGAATTTGTCAAAAAACCTTCTCAAGAATGGTTAAAAATATTTGATGAAAATGGTTTACCATGTGGTCCTATAAATTCGATAACCGACATGTTTAAAGACCCTCAAACTATTGAAAGAGAGATGATTATTGAGGTAAATAATAAAAAAGCTGGTCCCAGTAAAGCTGTTGGAATGCCAATCAAATTTTCAAAAAGCAAAACTGAAAAATCCAAAGGTGCACCAGATTTAGGTGAGCATACAAGAGAAATAATGCAAAATTTTGGTTATAAAGATGAAGAGATAGATAATTTTTATAACAAAAAAATAATTCTTTAATTTACAGTTTCGAAAATCCTAAATAGTAATTCTGAAACGTGCTTTCCTTTTTTTTCTGATAAATCTGATATTTGGTGTCTACAGCTTGTACCATTTGCTACTATGAAATCATTTTTGTCACTGCTATTAATCGCAGGTATTAAAGATAGATTAGCCATTTTTTTTGAAGTTTCATAAGTTTTACTATCATAACCAAAAGAGCCTGCCATCCCACAACAGCTAGAATCTATCATCTTATTATTTACATTTAGCTCAGATAAAAGATCTTTTAGACCTTTCATTCTATCTTGAGACTTTTGATGACAATGTCCATGTATCAAAACATTTTGACTAAAACTATTTGATTTAACATTTTTATCTTTTTTAATTTGTTCTAAAATAAACTCCTCTAACAAATAAAATCTATTTTTTATTTTATCTCTATTCTTTATGCCCTTGAGTGATTGATACTCATCATTAAAAGTAAGTAAACAAGATGGTTCAATTCCTACTATTGGTAATTCAAAGTAGTTATTTTTTATAATGTAGTCATTAAATCTATTCAACTCTTCTGCAGCCTTATCTAGTTGACCATACGATATATAAGTTCTTCCACAACAGAGTGGTCTATCAAGTTTATCACTACCAAAACTTGGGATTACAGCTTGATAACCAAATTTATTTAATACTTTAATTGTATA
>CACKKE010000020.1 GCA_902600635.1 uncultured Pelagibacteraceae bacterium
GAACATCTTTGAGTTGTATTTATCTGATCTATCACAAAGAATTGTTACAATTGTTTTTCCTGGACCTAGCTCTTTTCCTAATCTAATTGCACCTGCAATATTTACTCCACAACTAGTTCCTAAACTTAACCCCTCATGCTGTATTAAATCATAAAGCACGGGTAAAGACTCTTGATCACTGATTGAAAAAGCGCCATCAATTTTAGCTTCAGCAAAGTTTTTAGTTATTCTGCTTGAACCAATACCTTCGGTTATTGATCCACCCTCAGCTTTAAGTTCACCATTCATAATGTGATTATAGAGTGCAGAGCCTGTTGGATCTGACAAATAAATTTTTATATCTTTATTTTTTTCTTTAAGAAATTTACTTACACCACCAATGGTGCCTCCTGTTCCTGATGCGCACACAAAGCCATCTACTTTACCATCAGTTTGTTCCCAAATTTCTGGTCCAGTCGTTTCATAATGTCCTTTTGCATTAGCAGTGTTATCAAATTGATTTGCCCAAACTACACCATTATTATTTGTACTTTTTAATTCTTCAGCAAGACGACCAGCAACTTTTACATAGTTACCATCATCCTTATAAGGTTTGGGTGGCACCAGTCTAAGATCTGCACCAATATTTTTTAAAGTATCTTTTTTTTCTTGGGTTTGGTTATCATTCATTACAATTATTGTTTTATAACCTAAGGAATTTCCTAAAAGACATAAACCAATCCCAGTATTACCTGCAGTACCTTCAACAACAATTCCACCCTTTGAAATTAACTTTTTTTCTTGTGCATCTTTTATCAATGCAAGAGCAGCTCTATCTTTAACGGATCCACCTGGATTTAGATACTCCGCTTTTCCATAAATATTACATTCAGTGATCTCTGAGGCTGCTTTTAATTTTATTAAAGGCGTATTGCCAACTGACTCGATAAAGTTATTTTTTATTTGTGACATTAATCTTTATCTTTATCAGTAACAGCATAAGGTTGAAATCCTTTTGTAGCATCACCAACTCTTGTAGCTGGAATTCCTACCATTATTGATTTCTCTGGAACATTTTTAGTAACCACTGCATTTGCACCGATTAAGGAATTTTTACCAATTGTTATTGGTCCTAAAATTTGAGCACCAGATCCAACAACAACATTATCTTCTAAAGTCGGGTGTCTTTTAGTATCTCTTTGATCATTAGTGTTTATACTTGGAGCAATTCCACCTAATGTAACATTATGATAAATTGTAACATTATTTCCAATCTCAGATGTCTCACCGATCACAACTCCCATACCGTGATCAATAAATAAATTTTTTCCAATCTTTGCCTTTGGATGAATTTCTATTCCTGTTAAAAATCTTGAAAATTGAGAAATGATTCTTGCAACTAAATCAAATTTTGCAATTGCAAAAAAATTTGCAATTTTATGAAAAAAAATAGCCTTAACCCCTGGGTAAGTTAAGATTAGACTTAACTTAGATTTTGCCGCAGGATCTCTGTCTATTATAGATTGTAAAAAATCAGTCATATAATTTTGTCAGCTTGATAAAAATAATTAATGTCTATATAGTGCTTCTAAACAGTATTTAAAGGAGAAATAATGTACAAAAATACTAATTGTTTTCATCTAGCAATCCCATGCGGAGATCTAGAAACAGCAAAAAAGTTTTATAGTGAAACTTTGGGCTGCCGACTTGATAATTCAGCACAAGAGTGGGCTGATGTTGACTTTTGGGGAAATGAACTAACTCTCCATGCAAGTGAACATAAACTAGATAACGAAAGACACGATGTAGATATGGGTAACGTTTCTGTTCCACATTTTGGAGTTCATTTATCAAGAAAAGATTTTGATACTTTAAAAAATAGATTGAAAGAAAAAGGTGCAAAGTATTATGATGAACCTTATCTAAGATTTAAAGGAACAAAATACGAGCAAGAAACATTTTTTGTAAAAGACCCTAACGAAAATATTCTAGAGATTAAAACTTTAACAGCTAATCCAGAATAATTTTAGTTTAGATGGAATACCTGGTATTAGGTTTTATTACCGGGCTTAGTTTAATCCTAGCGATTGGTGCACAAAATATCTTTGTAATAGAGCAAGGGCTTAAAAAACAGTATGTTTTTTTAGTCTGTTTAATTTGTTCATTTTCAGATCTAATTTTAATATTTTCAGGCATTCTTTTATTCCACTATTTTCATCAATATTTTAATATATTTGTAGAGCTTACTTTAAACATCTGTTTGATAATCTTTTTAATCTATTTCATATATTCAAAAATTAAATCTTTTAATCTTAGTGTTAACTTCAATATTGAAAAAAAAAATACCACTAGTGCTAAGATTATATTAAAGACACTTGGTTTCACCTATCTAAATGCACATGTTTATTCCGATACAGTTTTCTTTTTAGGAAATTTTTCAAAAAATTTTTTATTTGATGAAAAAATTTATTTTGGTATTGGCGCTTCTGTAGCATCTTTCATATTTTTCTTTTTACTTGGTTATTCATCAGTATATTTTTCAAGATATGCTCAAAGTGATAAAACATGGAAATATATTAATGGACTCATTATCAGCTTCATGTCTTTGCTGACAATTTATATAATTAAAGAAACTGCATATTTTCTTTAATTAAAAGCATTTTGAGTGACAACTATAGCACATGTTAAAATCTCAATTTCAAACTAATCTTATCTAATATGCTTTTAAGAAGAAAAATTTTAAAATTATTTGGACTCTCTATACTTTTTGTATCATTGCCTTATCAATTCTTAAAATCAGCTACAAAAAAAATTATTAATCCTGATCTGACTAAAACCCAAAAAGATATAATGTTTAACGAGGGCACTGAGAGACCATTTACCAGTGAATTACTAAAAGAAAAAAGAAATGGATTTTATCATTGTGCAAATTGTGGAGCAAAATTATTTTCATCAAAAGCAAAATTCGATAGTGGAACGGGTTGGCCTTCTTTTTCTGAAGCTTTGCCAGGAGCTTTTAAAACTAAGATTGATTATTCTTTTGGAATGAAAAGAATTGAATATCATTGTGCAAATTGTGGTGCACATCATGGCCACGTTTTTTTAGATGGACCTACTGCTACTGGAAAAAGATTTTGTAATAATGGATTGTGTTTAATTTTTGTACCAGAGAATTAATTAGAAAAACCATATTTTCTAAGTCTTACATCTCCTGTTCTTGCATGAGCTTCCATTCCTTCATACCTAGATATTCTTGCTGCAGCAGCACCAACTAGCTTAGTAGACTCTTTTGTCATTCTTTGAAAACTTAGAGTTTTAATAAATTTTCCAACAAATAAACCTCCAGTATATCTACCAGCTCCCTTAGTTGGTAAAATATGATTTGTACCAGAACATTTGTCGCCGTATGCAACAGTTGTTTCTTCACCCACAAACAATGATCCATAATTTGTTAATCTATCATGAAACCATTCTAAGTTTTCGGTCTGAACTTCTAAATGTTCAGGTGCATATTCGTCACTAATTTTCACTATTTCTTCATCAGTGTCACAAAGAATTACTTCACCATAGTCTCTCCACGCTGCTTCAGCACTTGTTCTTGGAACTTCTGGAAGTTCTGCAATTAATTCTGGAACTCTTTTCATTACTTTTTCGGCTAATTCTTTACTAGTTGTATAAAGCCAACATGGCGAGTTATATCCATGCTCGGCTTGTCCTACTAAATCTACCGCAACAATTTCTGGATCAGCTTTAGCATCAGCTATAATTCCAATTTCAGTTGGTCCTGCAAACAAATCAATACCAACTTTTCCATATAAAATTCTTTTAGCTTCAGCTACAAATTGATTTCCTGGTCCTACAATTATATCTGCTGAGGGATTTTTGAATAATCCATTGGTCATTGCTGCAATTGCAGGAACTCCCCCTAAATTTAAAATAACATCTGCACCACAAAGATCAGCTGTGTATACAATAGTAGGGTGGGCACCAACACCTTCTTTAGGAGGACTACAAGCGATAATATTTTTTACTCCTGCAACTTTTGCTGTAGTTACACTCATTACAGCAGATGCAATATGAGCATATCTTCCACCTGGGATGTAGCAACCTGCTGTATTAACAGGCACTAATTTTTGACCTGCATACAAACCATCAGAAAGTTCTACCTCAAAATCTTGACCATAATTTTTAAGTTGTGCTTCAGCAAATTTTCTAACCCTTTCAAATGAAAATTGAATATCATCTTTGGTTTTTTGATCTAACGTTTTTTTAATTTCCTCAATTTTATCTTTTGATACTATGATTTCCCCATCATACTTGTCGAATTTTTTTGTTAAATCGATGCAGCCTTGTTCTTTTGTTGTTTCGATATTTTTTAATAAATCTTGAACTATCCCAGTTGTCTTATTATCGTCAGTGGACGAAGTTTTTGGAGACTTTTTTAAGTAAGTAATAGCCATTAATACATTTTTATAATTGATGAATTATTTAAGACAAATTTAATTTTATTGCAATCAAACATTTAATCTAGTGCAACAACAGCTGCAGCTATTGATGCTAGTCTAGCAGGTGCTTCATCTGAGCGGCTAGTAATTACCACAGGTACTCTACCACCTACAACTACTCCTGCAGCACATGCGCCACTAAAATATATTAACATCTTAACCAATGCATTACCTGTCTCAACACTGGGTACTAATAAAACATCAGCAATTCCCGCAACATCATTTTTAATACCTTTAATATTTGCAGATTTTTTTGATATACTATTGTCAAAAGCCAAAGGCCCAAATACATCAGCATTTAAATTTTCTTTTTTTGCAAGATTTGTAATTTCTTCAGCTTCTTTAGAACTTGGCACACTATCTAAAACTTCTTCGGTGGCAGACAATACTGCAATTTTTGGTCTTTCAATTCCAATTCTATGAGAAAAATTAATTACATTTTTTAAGATATGCATTTTGGTTTTAACATTTGGTAACACATTTAAAGCACCATCAGTAATTATAAGAGGTTTATCTTCTTTTTCTAATGTCATATGCCAGATATGACTTAACCTTGTTTTTCCTAACAAGTTATATTCTCTTTTTAAAACCTCTTTCATTAAAATATCTGTATGTATATGTCCTTTGACTATAATTCTTATTTTTCCTTCACTAGCGAGTTTTGCAGCTATACCTGCAGTATTATTTTCAACTGGTTCATTAATAATTTCGTATTTAGAAATATCCCACTTTAAGTCTTCTGCACACTTTAGAATTTCTTTTTCATCTCCTATAAAAATCGGATCAATTAAATTTTCTTTGACTGCATCTTGAACAGATAACATTGGTAATGGTTTCCCAGCATTAACAATTCCAGCTTTCACCCCTTTATTCTTTAGAGCAGCATTTAATAGATTATTTGGAACAATAATTTCTTTATTTGAAAGCATAATTAATTTTTTAGAATTTCAAATTCTTTTTTAGTAATTTTAGACATTTTAATTTCTTTTTTTAAATTCATTTTATATCTTTTATATTTATTTTGTCCTGGATACATTATTTCTTTTAATCCTTTAACTTTAGGTAGTCGTTTTACTCTTTTGATATTATCTTTAATTCTTTGATTATAATCTTTTACAAATAAATTTGTTTTAAATGTGATAAATAAATGCCCTATATTTTGTGGTCCAGTAAAATCTTCAAAAGGATCTTTAACTCTACCAGCATGATTACCACCAGTTAAAACACCACTCAATATATCAACCATCCATGCTAATCCTGAACCTCTAAATCCTGCAATAGGTAACTGAACACCTTTAAGAGCTTTGTTCGCATCGATCGTTGGTTTACCAAACTTATCTAAAGCAACACCTAATGGTAGTTTCTGATTATTTTTTGATGCAAATCTAATCTTTCCTCTATTGATCATAGAGATTGATGAGTCAAAAATAAAAGGTATTTTTGAGCCACTAGGAGTTCCAAAACAAACTGGATTAGTACCAAATAAACTTTTAAAAGCACCATGCGGAGCTACAGCTGGTGGACCGTTGGTATATATCATGGTAACCAAATTTTTTTTTACGGCTTGTTCTGCGTAATAACCAGACAGACCATAATGACCGCTGTTTCTAACAGCAACTAAACCTATTCCGGTTTTTTTGGCATTTGAAATAGCCTTTTTAATAGCAATATCAGCTGCAACAAACCCTATACTATTATCGGCATCAATAAGTGAAATTGATTGTGATATCTTTTTAATCTTTATTTTCGGTTTTGGATTAATTACTTTTTTTGATATTCGATCACAATACATTTTTAATCTTGAGATACCATGACCGAAAGCACCGACAAGCTCTGCGTTGATTAAAGCATTAGCAGAAATCTTGGCGTGGTCTTGACTTAGACCATATTTTTTAAATATTTTGATAACTTCTTTTTTTAGTATTGGAGCTTTCAACTTAACCTTTTCCACGCCATGGAATTGTTTTATCAATTATTTTTCTAAGTGTTATATCAAATAATAATCCAAGCATTCCCATGATAAAAATTGTTATCCAAATCACTTCATATTGAAAATATTTCTTGGCTACATTTTCAACAAAACCAATACCAGTAGTGCCAGCTAAAAATTCTGCAGCTACTAAGGTTCCCCAACACATACCTACTGCAACTCTTATACCAGTGAGTATCTCTGGTAATGAGTTTGGAAAAATAACATGTCTTAATATTTGTCTTTTTGATGCTCCTAATGAGTGAGCTGCATGGATTTTTGATAATTGCGTTCCCGATGCACCTGCTCTTGCAGAAATAATCATTATAGATAAAGAAACCATAAATAGTAAGAAAACTTTTCCAGTATTATCAATTCCTAAAACTGAAATTATAAGTGGAGCCCATGCAAGAGGAGGGACAGGTCTATAAAGCTCAATCAAAGGATCAAAAAAACCTTTGGCAAATCTATTTAAACCCATAAATAGACCAAGAGGGACACCAATTAATATGCCAAAAACTAAACCAAGAAAAACTCTTAAAAAAGAATCCCAAATATGTCCATACGGAACAGGGACTTTAAATAAATTAAAATCACCAGTTACAATTTTTAAAACTCCACCTTTGAAGTTTTGTTTTACTATTCCATCTTTACTATGAACAGGATACTCACCTGGTAAAATATCTGCAATCCAGTCTGGCAAAATAAAGCCAATCATTTTGCTCACATCAACCATTTGTATCCACAATAAAGGAATATCTTTATACCCTACACTGGGTTTTGACATTAATATAAATTTATTGAATGTATCGGATGGTTTAGGCAACCACCTACCCGATCCCTGTTCTGAACAACTTGGACCACTAGCAACAATAGTTCCTGCAGGAAATAAAAAAATATCAATTAATCTCAATCCACCTTGTTCTTTTTTTTGAGCATTATCAAATTTAACAATTGCTGTCTGCATTTTATCTAATGCATTTGGAGGGTAGATACTTGCAAATTCTATTCTTCTAGCGATCTTAACAATATTTTTTGCGTATGTTGAAGCTACTTCCTCACTATCAATTAAATTTTTTCTATATGATTTAATTTCCTCTTTAAGCTCTTTAATCTTATTTTTGAATTGAGGATTATGATTTCTTAACTTAAAAAATTCATCACTTATTAAATTTAATTCTTGAGCGGCAGTGTGAAACTTTAAACCTCTATACGTTGCAGGCACTAAAGGCACTTCTAATGTATTTTCAATTGAACCTGAGCCTGCGTCTACTTTAGTTATACCCCAACCACCTTCTTCTTCTACTGCTTTAAGTCGCTCATTGAGTTCTTGCTCACTTTCAAATGGATAATCAGGTTTTTGGAAATTTTCAGTTAATAGATTAATTTTTCCAGTGATATCATCTATTTTTTGTTGAGTCTCAATCTCCAACAAATCCTCATTTGTAAGTAAAGGGATTAGTTGATTAGTTTTACTTATATAACTAATTAGTATCGTTTTTTGTTGGGTATTTAGTTCCTCAGAATTTTGAATCTCATTTTGAATTAATTTTAAATTTTTATTCTCTTTTTTGATTTGTGAAGTACTTTTGAACTCTCTTTCTTCAATTGGAAATTGATATTTTAATCCAAGCAAAGAGTCATTAACTTTCGCAACTTGGCATAACTCGTTGGCAGATTTTGGATAAAATCCTTTAGCAATATCCCAAGAATAATAGAGCCAAATTAAAAGTAAAAAACTACTTCCAACAATTACCCAGTGAGTACCCCCTAATGCTCTCTCTGGATTTCCAAATACAGCATCTACTTTTTCAGTCTTTATCAATCTTCTTCCGTAAAGAATACAGCCGATTACAGCGAAGAATATTAGAAAAGTTAATATTTGAGTTAACATTTAATTATCTTTACCCATAATTTCCTCTTCCATGTTCCAGATCATTTCAAGGATTTCTTCTCGTTTTTGTGAAAACTCTTTATTTTTTTTGATTTCTCTTAAATCTTCTTTTAAACCCATTGAAGCGAATGGCAGATTATATTCTTTATGTATTCTTCCTGGTCTTGGAGCCATCACATATAATCTTTCACCTAGAAGTAAGGCTTCTTCAACTGAGTGAGTAATAAGAATAATTGTTTTACCGGTTTCTTTCCAAATTTTTAAAACAAGGGACTGCATTTTTTCTCTTGTAAGAGCATCAAGGGCTCCTAATGGTTCATCCATTAAAATCAAATCTGGATTGTTGATTAGACATCTTGCAAGGGCAACTCTCTGCTGCATTCCTCCAGATAATTGATAAGTTGGAGTGTTTCCAAAACCTTTTAATCCAACAATCTCTAACCATTCATCAACTTTTTTTTGAGTTTCAATTGGATCTTCTTTTTTCATTCTTAATCCAAAGTTGACATTCTCAGCAACTGTTAGCCATTCAAATAAAGCACCTTGTTGAAAAACCATTCCCCGTTCAACTCCTGGTCCATCTATTTCTTTATTATTAAGAGTAATACTTCCTGAAGTTGGTCTAATAAATCCTGCAGTAATGTTAAGCAATGTGGTCTTTCCACAACCAGACGGCCCAAGAACTGTGAGAAGCTCTCCTTTTTTGAGAGTAAAATTTAAATCTTTTAATGCGTGAACAGTTTCTCCTTTAGGAGTTTTAAAAATCATGTTTAGATTTTGTGAAACTAAATCACTCATAAAGAGACTTTATATTTGAATTTTTAATAAAAAAATAGGCACCAATTTATTACAATTGGCGCCTATTAAAATTTAAACTACCCTTAGATTATAAAGGTAAGAAACTAGTATCTACGTTTCCTCTTGGTGTTCCCATTCCTTTTAAGAATGCATCAAGATTTCCACTTTCCATAGATTGTTTAGTTTCCTCAGGTGTTAGAAATTTAAAGCCACTTAAAGTTTCTTTCATATCAGCAACTTTCATTTCAGAAGCTTTTGACATTGAGTTCATATCGCTTTTACCAGCTCTATATCTCGCATTAGCCTCATGAGTTACTTCAATAAAAGTTCTTAGCATACCTGGATTTTCCTTCATAAACTTAGTAGTTACTGAAGTGATATCAATACCTAAGATACCTGCGTCTCTAGCTTCTTGAACTGTAAGTAGTCTAGATCCAACTGCAGTTGCAGCTTTAATTGAGTTACCACCAAATAAACATGCCATTACAACATCACCACTTACCAAAGCAGCTGCGCCTTCTTCAGGGTCCATTTGAATGATATCCATTTTTTTTCTGTCCGCACCAACAACTTTCATACTTTCATCAAAAACGTATTCAGCCATTGTACCTAGTGGAACAGCAACTTTTTTACCTTCAAGTTCTGTAGCGTTAGCTTTTGTTATACCTGAAGCATTAGATGTTACACATGTTGTACCACCCATTCCGTATTCCATAGCAATATCTACAAGTTTGATAGGAGCTTTTGATTTAACAGCATTAATGAATGGAACTAAACCTTGAGAGTAAGAGATATCAATATCTCCCGCTAACATAGCATCAGTCATTGCACCACCGTTAGTAAAGTTTGTCCACTTAACAGGAACCCCTAGAGCTTTAGCGAAGTTTTTCTTCATCATATCCTCTAGATTTGGGCTTGGCCACTCTAAGAAGTATGCAACTCTAACTTCATTAGCTGCAGAGTTAGCAACTGAAATTGAAAGATTAAGAGCTACAAAACATCCAAGAATAAAACTAATTATTTTTTTCATTTTTCCTCTTCCTTGTTTATTTATATGTTTCAATTTTAAGATTAAATTGACCTATATGT
>CACKKE010000021.1 GCA_902600635.1 uncultured Pelagibacteraceae bacterium
AGAAATTTTTTCATTCGGTCTGAAAGTAACAAATAATCTAGCATCTCTTTTATTTGTTTTTGGTGCTTGTAAAACAGGGGTAGATTGAGCAAAACAAACTTTACCAGAACTTTCTTGGATTACTAATGTTTCCCAATCTTTGAACTTACCAACTTTTTTTATATCAGCTAAACTAAATGAAATTGGAATGATAAAAAATAAAAATGTGAAGATAAATTTTTTAGTTATGGACATGGATTAGGGTATTTCTGTTGAATTTTATTAATATCATTTATTATATCGCTGTTTAAATTTACATTTACACTTTCTATATTTGTTTTCAACTGTTCCATTGTCGTTGCCCCAATAATAACACTAGTTGTGAAATGTTGAATTTCACAGAATTTTAAAGACATTTGAGTAAAATCTAAATTATATTTTTTTGAAATTTTGTAGTATTCATCAATGGCTTTTTGACCATTTTCATTTTTATATCTGTTAAAATTTTTAAATAATTGCATTCTTGATTTTGCTGGTAATTTATTATTTCTATATTTTCCTGTTAAATATCCAAACGCCAATGGAGAGTAAGCCAATAATCCGCTTTGCTCCCTAATGGAAATTTCGGCTAAACCAACCTCATACGTTCGATTTAGTAAGTTGTAAGGATTTTGGACAGACATCATTTTTGGAAGCCCTTTCATCTTTGAGAGTTCAAGAAATTTTGATAAACCCCAAGCAGTTTCATTCGATAAACCTACATATCTAATTTTTCCTTGTTCAATAAATTTTTTTAAACTTTCTAAAATTTCTTCAAAAGGTGTCCAATCTTTATCATTTTCGTTATGCTCATAACCGTAATCACCAAAAAAATTTGTGCTTCTTTCAGGCCAGTGAAGTTGATATAAATCAATATAGTCTGTTTTTAATCTCCTTAAACTTTCATCTAGTGCCTCTTTAATTTTTTTTTTACCAAAACTATTTCCACCACCTCTAATATATTTGTTCGATGTGTTTCCACAAACTTTAGTAGCAAGAATAATGTCATTCCTTTTTTTTGTTTTTTGAAACCAATTACCAATTATTTTTTCAGTTTCTCCATAGGTTTCTTCTCTCATTGGAATTGAATATATTTCAGCCGTATCCCAAAAATTTACTCCTTGGCTTAAAGCAAAATCCATTTGTTCAAAACCCTCTTTCTCTGAATTTTGTTCACCCCAGGTCATTGTACCGAGACAAATTGTACTTACATCTAGATCAGTATTTCCTAATTTTTTATAATTCATTAATATTTTACAATATTAGTCATTTATTGTTTTTTTTGATATCTTGAATAATTAATAAAAGATTATATATATTACTCCATGGAATTTAATAAAAAA
The DNA here is from genome assembly GCA_902600635.1 of uncultured Pelagibacteraceae bacterium. GTDB lineage: Bacteria > Pseudomonadota > Alphaproteobacteria > Pelagibacterales > Pelagibacteraceae > Pelagibacter. The sequence goes on from CACKKE010000021.1 coordinate 1,362, forward strand.
GGTATACTAGGCAGAGCAAAAGAGGCTGCACAACAATCAACAGCAGTAACAGATGAAGGCTTAAGAGCCTACATGTTAAAAGTATATAACTACATGGCAACGGGAATCCTTATGACAGGGATAATTGCCCTTATAACTTTTAAAATGTCAGTTGTGACTGATAGCTCAGGATCTATAGTTGGACTAACTCAAGTGGGTAACGCGATCTATATGTCAGGGCTAAAATGGCTAGTAATGTTAGCTCCGCTTGGAATCGTATTTTACATGAGTTTTGGTATTAATAAAATGAGTGCAGCTAAAGCGCAAACAACTTTTTGGATTTTTGCTGCATTAATGGGTCTGTCTCTTTCGTCAATTTTATTAGTTTATACTGGCATGAGTATCACAAGAGTATTTTTCATTTGTTCTGCAACTTTTGGAGCAATGAGCATATATGGATATACAACAAAAAGAGACCTAACAAAATTAGGATCTTTTTTAATGATGGGTTTAATTGGTATTATTATCGCATCAATAGTTAACATATTTATGAAGTCTTCAATGATGTATTTCGTAATTTCTATTTTGGGTGTTTTAATTTTTGTAGGACTTACTGCTTACGACACACAAAAAATTAAAAACATGTATGCAGCTAGTGACACGGGTGAATTAATGGGCAAAAAAGCTGTAATGGGTGCATTAACGCTTTATTTAGACTTTATTAATTTATTTATCATGTTGCTAAGACTTTTTGGTCAAAGAAGATAATTTAAAGTTTTTTCCAATTAATATTTTTCAATAGATTATTTAAATCAGACGAATTTCTAAATATTTTTCCATTTGCATCGGTAATTAAGTATTTAAGATTTTTATTTTTTGGCTTAAAATTTTTGCAAATCTTATACAGAGCATTTTCTGTAGTATTTTTAAAAACACTAAAACCAACTTGTTTGCTTGAAATATTAAGTCCATAGTCTTTCCATGATCCTTCAGAAACCATTTTAGCGTATAAGTCTAAAATAATCTTTAATTCATCTTTTTCAAAAAAATGTTTTTCTTCAATATTCTTTTTATTAACATTATTGATTATTAGACGTAGATTATTATTCATTTGTTTTATACTTATTTATTAAACCTATTTGAAAAGCAGTGAATATAAATGTAATTGGTAATAGTCCCCATACTTTAAAATTTACCCAAAATTCCTCAGTTTGAGTTCGCCAAACTATCTCGTTGAGTATTGCAAGACCAAAAAAGAAATATATCCATCTTTTGTTCAATATTTCCCATCCTTCATTAGTGAGTGAGACAGAGTTACCCATTAATTTTTTTAAAACAGGTTCATTTGTGAAGTACCTTCCAAATATCAGAGCGAATGCAAAGAGAATATTTATAATTGTTGGTTTGACATAGATAAAAACTGGATTATCGAAGTAAATTGTTAAGCCTCCAAATAAAGTGATTAAAACTCCACTTAATAAAGGAATCTTTGGTATTTTTTTTTCTAAAAACCAAACGATAGCTAATGCAATTATTGTCGCAATAATAAAAGGGGGAATTGCAATTTTTAAGTCTTTTCCACTATCGTAGTAGTAGTAAAAAAAAATTATTAGAGGTCCAAAATCTGTTAGAAACTTTAAAAAAGATTTGTTCACAGGCAAGATATTAACATAAATAATATTTTCATAAAAACTTTTAATTTTTCTTATTGATTTTTGTTTTTAAATACCCATACTAAACATGATGGCAATTCAAAAAGCTAAATTTTCAATTGGAGATATAGTGAAACATAAACACTTCGACTTTCGAGGTGTAATTTATGATGTTGATTTTGAATTTAATAATTCAGAAGAATGGTATCAATCGATCCCAAAAAATGTAAGGCCAAGAAAAGATCAGCCTTTTTATCATTTGTTAGCTGAAAATGATGAAATCACATACGAGGCATACGTTTCTGAGCAAAATCTTCTTGTTGATGACTCAGATGAACCAATTAAACATCCTTTAATTGAAGAAATTTTCTCTGGAAAAAAGGGATCTAGTTATTTCAAGCTATCTAATTAAATAAATCACTTTTTTAACACATTTAGCTCAAACCTTTGACACAGCAATTTGCTTTTATGAGATTAACTCTGATCAAGGGTGCTACTTATTTACCCTTCGTTATTATCTCCCTCTGGCATTCTTGATCAGGCAGTTTTTTCATAATAAATATAATCTCATATATGTTTAAATATTTTGAACCGAATAAAATTTTTGCAATAACATCAAAAGCTCCTAAGTATGTATTATTTTTATTTATTGTCATTCTTTCAATAGGATTAACAGAGGCGTTAATATTATCTCCTGAGGATTACAAGCAAAGTCACTCTGTTAGAATAATGTATGTTCATGTTCCGGCAGCTTGGATTTCGCTTGGAATTTTTTCAGCTATTACTTTTTTATCTATAGTTGGATACATTTTTAAAATAAGAAATTTTTTTTTAATCGCAAAAAGTTTGGCACCCTCTGGGTTGGTATTTAATATAATTGCTCTTGTTACTGGTTCCATATGGGGTAAACCTACATGGGGAACTTGGTGGGCTTGGGACGCAAGAATAACTTCAATGTTAATACTAGCACTGTTTTACATAATGTATCTTGTTGCATGGAGAATTTTTGAAGATAATGACAAAGCATTTAAAGTTACATCAATTATCACAATTTTAGGAATTATTAATGTTCCGATAATTAAGTATTCAGTAGATTGGTGGAATACATTGCATCAACCAGCTTCAATCAACATACTCTCGAAGTCTTCAATTCACATATCAATGCTGTTTCCATTAATGACAATGACTGCGGCATTTGCCCTATTTTCTCTACTGATTTTTTTAATGAAATATAATACAGAACTGATAAAAATTAAGAATAAAGGGTTAGATAGATTATGATTGAAAATTTATTTTTTATGAATGGATATGGGCTGTATGTTTGGTCAGCATTTTCGTTTACTTTAGTAAGTTTTTTGACACTTTTTTTGGTTATCAAAATTCAATACAAAAAAGAAAAAAATAAATTTTTAGCAAAATTTGGATCTTTAGATTCTGAGAAAGCAGCTTTTGCAAAATCTCAAAGTATAAATAAAGAAATTTTGTCAAATACTTCAAACATTTAACTTTTGAAACATGTATGGGCGAAAAGTTAAATTAAGATTTTTTTTTATATTATTAATAATAACTACCTTAGCGTTATCAGTCTTTTTATTAGTTAAGTCTTTAGAAGAAAACGTTATTTTTTTTAAGTCTCCAACAGAAATTAAAACTTTAAGTGAAATTGGTAAAAAGAAAATTAGAATAGGTGGAATGGTTAAAAAAGACTCTATAACTATGATTTCAAAAGAAATTAAATTTATTGTTACAGATTTTAAAAACGAGATAAATGTTGTTTATTCTGGGGTCGTACCGAATCTTTTTGCTGAGGAGAAGGGTGTTGTTGCTGAGGGATATTTAAAAGATAAAAATTTTTTTTTAGCTACAAAAATTTTGGCTAAACATGATGAAAATTATATGCCACCAGAAGTTAAGGCGGCATTAGAGGAGAAATAAATTTGGCGAGTTTAATAGGTTCTTATTCATTAAGTTTTGGACTTCTTTTTTCAATTTTAATTATTCTTTTTTCAGTTAAAAATTTAAAAGCTGAAATCTTAGATAAAAAGATAATAACTTTTACATTTATTCAATTTTTCTTTGTAGTCATAAGTTTTTTTGGATTAATTATTTCTTTTATTAATTCAGATTTTAGCAACGAAACTGTTTTTAATCACTCTCATACAACTAAACCATTATTTTATAAAATTTCAGGAACTTGGGGTAATCATGAGGGTAGTTTATTGTTATGGTTGCTAGTATTAACTTTGTTTATTTCAATTTTTTTAATTAAATCTAATCAACAGCCAAAAAAGTACAGAATTTTTACCTTATTATTTCAACAAATAATAATTTTAGGTTTTTTTATTTTTTTGATTAAAACTTCAAGCCCATTTAATTATATTTTTCCAACACCAAATGAGGGTTTAGGTTTGAACCCAATTTTACAAGACCCTGCTTTAGCAATACATCCACCAATTTTATATTTAGGTTATGTAGGTTCTTCAATAATTTTCTCGTCAGCTCTTGCTGCCATGGTTACATCATATGTTTCAAAAGAATGGGCAAAGCATATTAAAAAATGGGTTTTAGCGTCTTGGGTTTTTCTTACATTAGGAATTTTACTTGGATCTATTTGGGCATATTATGAATTAGGTTGGGGAGGTTTTTGGTTTTGGGATCCAGTTGAAAATGTATCTTTAATGCCATGGTTTGCGCTAACAACTTTACTTCACTGTATTTTAGTTTTGGAGAAGAGGAAAATATTAACTTCATGGGCCATGATACTGTCAATTGCAACTTTTGCTTTGAGTATGAGTGGTACTTTTTTAGTAAGATCTGGAATTTTAAATTCAGTTCATACATTTGCTAATGATCCAGAGAGAGGTTTATTTATATTAATTTTTCTTTTTACACTTATTTTTTTATCTATTTTTATTTTCATTTTTTTTCATTCAGAAAAAGAAAAATTAGAAAATAATTTTTTTTGGCTAAGCAAGGAGACATCTATTTTAATTAATAATTGGTTTATGATGTATTTTTTATCAGTAGTTTTAATAGGAACAATTTATCCAATATTTTTAGAAGTTATAACTGCAAATAAAATATCCGTCGGACCACCTTTTTATAACAAACTCATATTGCCTTTCTTAATTCCATTTTTAATAGCTATGGCAATTGGACCCAATCTTAATTGGGTTAAATCTGATTTTAAAGATAAGTTTTATATGACCATATTTTTAATAATATCTTTTTTGTTATCAGCAGTAATAATTAAACTATTTGATATAAATTTCTTGATAAACACAATTTTGGTTACTTCTGCTTTCTTTTTATTTTTTTTCACTTCTAGAGAATTTTTTGTCAAAAGATTTAGAAATTTATCTCAGAACATTGCTCATTTTGGTTTTAGCTTATTAATTCTGAGTATTTTATTTAACAATATTTTTTCTAATGAAGTAATTACTAACCTAAAGATTGGTGAAACATTTACGGCTGAAAAATTCACGATAAAGTTTGAGAACATTGAGCAAGAAGATAAAAAAAACTTCAAAGCAATTATAGGAAAATTTAATGTACAAAATTTGGATGGGTCATCAGATATCCTCAATCCTGAGTTAAGAATATATAATCAACCAAATATAATTACGAGTGAGGCTGATATTAAAACTAACTTACTCACAGATAAATTTATGACGATGAATTATGTTCAAAACCAGGAATATTTTAATGTTAGATATCAAGTTAAACCTTTTATGATTTGGATATGGATTTCAGTAATATTAATAAGTTTAGGTGGTTTTTTAAGTTTTTTTAAAAAAAGATATGAAATCTAAATTTATTTCATTAATTTTAATCTTAATTTTTTTAATTACTTTTGTAATTTTTTTCAAAGGTTTAAAAAATTCAAACATTTATACTCCCGACACCAATTTAAAAAAAGAAGTTCCATCATTCAAGTTAAAATCTTTTGAAGATAATTCAATTGTTATCTCAGAAAAAATTTTTAAAGATAATGATTATTATTTTATGAACATTTGGGCATCATGGTGTATCCCCTGTAAGGAGGAACATAAATTTTTAATGGAGTTAAAAAAAGACGACAAAATTGAATTAATAGGATTTAATTATAAAGATAAATTTACAAATGCCTCAAATTTTTTAAAAGATTTGGGGAATCCCTACGATATAATTTTATCAGATAAGGATGGTACAGCCTCAATTGAATGGGGTGCTTATGGGGTGCCAGAAAGTTTTTTGGTATATCAAAATAAAATTATAAAAAGATTTATTGGACCAATAAACAATGAGGATTTATTAGAAATTCAAAAAATAATTAGATGAAATTTATTAATATATTTTTGATTGTAGCTATAATTTTAAATTTTAATTTCTTAAAGGCAGATGAAATTAAAACTGAAAATAAAATAGCAAAAAATTTAAGATGCTTAATTTGTCAAGGCCAGTCAGTGTATGATTCAGACTCAGAATTCGCGATAAGTCTTAAGTTAGTTATTAAAAATAAAATTCAAGAAGGTCTAAGTGAGGATCAAATATATAATTTTTTAAAAATGAAATATGGAGAATGGATATTGTATGATCCTATTTTCAACAGAAATACCTATTTTTTATGGTTATTGCCTATCTTGATATTCTTAGCTGGTGGTGCAATAATCATTAAAAGGTTTTATAATAAAAAATAATCTTAATTAGGAACCATGAGTTTAAAAAGAATTTTTTTAGTTTTATTAATTTTGACTTTACCTTCAAAGTTAATTGGAGATACTGATATTGATGATAACAACCATCAATTCAATCTATACTTTGGGAATTTTGATTTTAGTGATGACAAACAAAAAGCAACATTGCTAGGTTTCCAGCACCAAAATGAAAATTTAAATAGAAATACATTTTTAGGGAATATTTCTCCTGTAACAGGAGGTTTTATAACTGAAAATTCTGCAGCATATATTTACACAGGTGTAGAATGGAATATGGATATGGGCCCATTTTTCTTCACTCCAAGTTTTACTCCTGGACTTTACCATGAAGGCGATGGAAAGGATCTTGGACATGTTCTTGAATTTAAGTCAGAATTACAACTTTCTTATAAAACTACAGATACGACAAATTTTGCTGTATCATATAATCATGTATCTAATGCTAGTTTAGGGGATAAAAATCCTGGGGCAAATAGTTATATGTTTAACTTCCTTAAAAAGTTCTAAATAAAATTTATGAATTTAAAAGATTGCCATAATTTTAGTGACTTTAGAAAATTAGCTCAAAAAAGACTACCGTCACCAATCTTTCATTATATTGATGGTGCAGCAGATGATGAAGTTACATATGCTAGGAATACTAGTGCATTCGACGATGTGGATTTAGTTCCTAATGTTTTGAGGGGAGTTGAAGAAGTCGATCTGTCTACTACGATATTTGGAAAAAAATTAGATTTACCTTTTTATTTATCACCAACAGCTTTACAGAGACTTTTTCATTACGATGGAGAAAGAGCAGTTGGAAAAGCTGCAAAAAAATTTAATACAATGTTTGGTGTTTCTGCTTTAGCTACAGTAAGCGTTGAGGAAATTTCTTCAATGATTGATACTCCTAAAATGTTTCAGTTTTATTTTCATAAAGATAGAGGTCTAAACGACTCTTGTTTAGAAAGAGCTAAAGCTGCAAATTTTGATGTG
>CACKKE010000022.1 GCA_902600635.1 uncultured Pelagibacteraceae bacterium
TTTCAATATTAAAGAAGCAGTAGAAAATCCTCAAGTAGATGCAAGAAACATGATTGTTAAAGCATTTCATAAAGAAATTGGAGATTTCAAATTAGCTGGTAATCCAATTAAAATGTCTACTTATAAAGATGAAAAAACTAGGGGTGATATCCCTGATTTAGACGAACATAGAGAAAAAATTTTAAAAGAATTTACTTAATTATTATCAGCTTCGTTTGAAGTTTCCTGGTCAATAGCTTGATTTTCAGTTTCAGTTACTTCATCTAATGAAACGTCCCCTTGCTCATCGCCTGTTTCATCTGTTGCTGCGGTATCTACATCTGGTTTAGCAGTTTGAGATAGTTCAGCTAAATCTTCATTAGAAACTTGAATTTTTTCTGGAGTTTTTCTTGCTCTCTTAGATGGCAAAATAGGTGTACCACTTTTTGAAATTTCACCTTTATATAAACTCTCAAAATCATCACCTACATCTTCATCATCCTCAGCACCATCATCAACTTGCTCTACATGCTTTCTTAATTTGTAAACTGCACTTTCGGTAAGTTCATTTACTTTAACATTTTCTTCTGCAATTTCTCTTAAAGCTATAACTGTATTTTTGTCGTTATCTCTATCTAAAGTTGGTTCTATTCCAGTGTTTAACTGAGTTGCTCTTTCTTTAGCAACTAACACTAATTCATAAGGACTCTCTACTTTATCGATGCAATCTTCTACTGTTACTCTAGCCATGCGGAGTATCTATACAGTGATCTTTAAAAAATCAAGGAGAATTTTATAAATACTTTGGATTAAGCTTATTTCTAACAAAAAATAATAAGACTGTGGCTATTGCAATATAGATAAATGAGACTTGAGCAACCTGTTCTATTGAAAATCCTGTGTCAATTAAAAGGCCAAATAATGCAGTACCAAAAGCCGTTGAAAAAACCATTAATGCTGTGGTAAGTGCTTTTATGGAACCAATGTATCTAACACCATAAATTTCTGCCCACGTTGAGGAACCCAGTACGTTTGCAAGTCCATTTGATATCCCAATTAAGCCTAAAAATAAGAAAGCTGAAAATGAAATATCAAAATACATTAAAACTATAGTCGAAACTAATAATGGAATATTCATAAAAATAAGTAGTTTTCTGCTAGTAAATTTATCAATCAAAAAACCTGCGACTAGCAAAGTTATTACTGATAAAACTGAATAAACCATAAAAGATTGGGCAATTATATAAGCACCCCACCCTTTAGATTCTGTAATAAAAGATTGGTAAACAAATACACCTGTTGCAATCCACGGCATCGCTAACATATTCAAACAAACGATATAAAATCGATAGTCTTTAAGAACTTCGATTCTTTTCCATTGTTTTATTTTTTGATTAAATTCTTTTTGGTTTGTCTCTTCTCTCGATTCAAAGTTTAAGTTTTTAACTAGAATAAAAGAAGTAATTGGAAGAAATATTAATACCAATATTGATATATATATCCATAAATTTTGCCAAGAGGTAATGGTAAGTAAATATACAATCAAAACAGGTAATATAAACTCAGCTGTAGAAAGACCAAACCAGCTTGTACTTAGAGCCTTTCCTCTAGATTTCGTAAAATATCTAGAGATTGTTGTTGTTGCAGTATGAGACATCATACCTTGACCTGAAAATCTCATGAGAAAAATTGAAATAAATAAAAAAGTTATTGAAGAAATTTTTGAAAAGAAAAAACACGAAAAAGATAAAAGTATCGTTACAAAAAATGCAAATTTAAATATATTGATATCATCTATTTTTTTTCCAACCCAAATTAATAAAAAACTACTTAGCAAAGTTGCGGATGCATAAATTGTTCCAAATTGTCCCTGGGTGATAGATAATGCTTCTCTTATGCTAGAATTAAAAAGACCAAGAAAAAAACTCTGTCCAAAACTAGAAAAAAATGTAAATATAAATCCAAATATAATTACTTTTAAACTTAAACTTTTGAACATATTAATTAATTATGAGCTGTAATGTTGCTTTCATAGGTCTTGGTGTCATGGGTTATCCAATGGCTGGTTATATATCAAAAGGTGGACACAATGTAACTGTTTTTAACAGAACAAAATCGAAAGCTGAAAAATGGATTAAAGAATACAAAGGTAATATGGCTGATACTCCAGCTGAAGCTGCAAAAGATGCTGAATACATATTTACATGTGTTGGAAATGATAATGATTTAAGAGAGGTAACTTTTGGAGATAACGGTGTATTTAAAACAATTAAAAAAGGTGCTGTTTATATTGATAACACAACTGCCTCTGCAACAATTGCAAGAGAGATACATAAATATGCAAAAAAAAATGGGTTTGGTGCATTAGATGCTCCTGTATCTGGTGGACAAGCTGGTGCGGAGAATGGTGCGTTAACAGTAATGATTGGTGGAGATCAAGCTGACTTTGATAAAGCAAAAGATAAGATTGATTGTTACAGCAAAAAAATGAAATTACTTGGTGGGCCAGGAAATGGACAACTAGCTAAAATGGTCAATCAAATTTGTATTGCAGGTTTAGTTCAAGGTTTATCTGAAGCTATTAATTTTGGAATGAAAGCTGGGTTGAATATGGAAGATGTTATTGAAGTTATCTCTAAAGGTGCAGCTCAATCTTGGCAAATGGAGAATAGATATAAAACAATGATAGATGATAAGTTTGATTTTGGTTTTGCAGTAGATTGGATGAGAAAAGATTTAAAGATTGCAATGGAAGAAGCTAAAAATAATGGTTCATTATTACCCGTCACTGAACTTGTTGATAAATATTATGGTGAAGTACAAGGAATGGGTGGTAATCGTTGGGATACTTCAAGCTTAATAAAAAGATTTAGAAAGTAAAGTATGCAACCAGCATACTATGAAGATTTCGCAGAAATTCAAAATAAGTATTGGTCTATGTTAGATGATGCTGTGACCAATAGAGGCTCACCTTTTAGAATTCCAGTTTTTATTTGTGCTCATCAGAGCGAAGTTGATGGTAGGATTGTTGTTTTGCGTAAATCAGATAGGAAAAATAATCTGTTACAATTTCACACTGATTTAAGATCTCCAAAAGTGAATATTATAAAGAAAAATAAGAACGCCTCTTTAGTTTTCTACGATAAAGAGGAAAAAATACAATTAAGAGTAAAAGTTGAGTGTGAAGTAAATAATCAAAATTCTACAACTGAAGAGTCATGGAAAAAAACTCAGCATATAAGTAGACGTTGTTATTTGACCGACAGTCCTCCAGGGACTAGATCAAAAAATCCAACATCTGGAATGATATCTAAATTAGAAGATTTTGATTACACGATGGAGCAAAGTGAAGAAGGTTATAAAAACTTTACAGTTATAAAATGTAAAATTAAATGTATTGAATGGCTATATCTTGCGGCTAAAGGACATCGAAGAGCAAAGTTTGATTTAGAAACAAAAAAGAGTGATTGGTTAGTTCCTTAAAATACAGATTTAGAATATCTTTTCCAATTATCTTGATAGTGCTTTGTGTTTTCGATAATAGCTTTTTTTTCTTCCTCAGTAATTTCTCTTATAACCTTGCCTGGTGAGCCAATAACTAAAGAGTTATCTGGAATTTCTTTGTTTTCTGTAATTAATGCTTTTGCACCGACTAAACAGTTTTTTCCAATTTTTGCATTATTTAAAATTACTGCTCCAATTCCAATTAAACTATTGTCCCCTATCGTACAGCCATGAAGCATAACCATATGTCCTATCGTAACATTTTTTCCTACCTTTAATGGATAGCCAGGGTCTGTGTGTAAAACACTTCCGTCTTGAATATTAGATCCTTCACCAATATGAATATTTTCTACATCACCTCTTAAAGTTGCATTAAACCAGATACTAGAATTTTTTTCTAAAGTAACGTCACCTATTACAGTTGCATTAGGAGCTACCCAATTTTCGCCAGAGTTTTTTGGTTTTTTATCTTTTAAATCGTAAAACATAATTTATATATTATTACATTATGCCCATACAAACTCCAATATGTGATTTTGGTCAAAAAGCTCATGACTTTAAGCTTAAATCAACAGATGGTAAAATTCTTTCATTAGCAGATATCAAAGGTGAAAAAGGAACATTAATTATGTTTATCTGCAATCACTGTCCATATGTTAAAGCAGTAACGAAAGACATTGTTGAAGATTGTAAAAAATTAAAAGAGATCGGTATCAATTCAGTAGCCATTTGTGCCAATGATGCAGAAAATTATCCTGAGGACTCATTTGAAAATATGATTAAATTTTCAAAAGAAAATCAATTTGGTTTTCCTTATTTAGTTGATGAAACTCAAGAAATTGCAAAAACTTATGATGCAGTATGTACTCCAGATTTTTTTGGATATAACAAAGATTTGGAACTTCAATATAGAGGAAGAGTAAGAGAACTTAAAAAATTAATTCCAGTTAGAGATGGTGACAGTGATCTTTTAAAAGCAATGATACAAATTGCTGAAACTAATAAAGGACCTGAAAACCAAATTCCTAGTGCTGGATGCGGTATTAAGTGGAAAACTAATTAATGTTTATTATCGTTACCAGAACTTTTCCACCAGAATTAGGTGGAATGCAAAGTTTGATGTGGGGTTTATCCCGTGAAATGTCCAAAAATTTTATGATTAAAGTTTTTGCAGATTATCACGAAAATCACAAAAATTTTGATGAACAAGCAAGTTTTTCAATTGAAAGAGTTGGTGGAATAAAATTTTTAAGAAAAATAAGAAAAGCTCAATTGATAAATGAATTTTTAAAAGAAAATAAAGTTGAGGGGATCGTTGCAGACCACTGGAAAAGTTTAGAATTAATTAAAACTAATAAAAAAAAGTATTGTTTAATTCATGGTAAAGAAATTAACCATCCTGTAGGAAGTTCATTAAATAAAAGAGTTGTAAAAGTTCTGAATAATGTTGAAAAAGTGATTGCAAATTCTGAGTATACAAAAAATTTAGCAATAAATAATGGTGTAGACCAAGATAGAATTATAGTAATAAATCCTGGAGCTGATCCAGTTCAAGAATTAAATAAAAAATCTCTTGAGAAAGTTGAGAGTTTATTAAAAGTCAAAACACCAAGACTAATTACAGTTTCTAGATTTGATAAAAGAAAAAATCATGAAAAAGTAATTATGGCATTAAGAAATTTAAAACAACTATATCCTGATATTGTTTATATTTGTATTGGTTATGGCGATGATGAGGAGAATATAAAAAAATTAGTTGAAGAATTAGATCTAACTTCACAAGTAATGTTTTTTAAAGATATAAGTTCTGATTTAAAAAATGCTTTAGTGGCTAAATCTAACATCTTTGTCATGCCTTCTATTATACATAAGACTTCTGTAGAAGGTTTTGGGATAGCTTATGTCGAAGCTGCACAATATGGAATTCCCTCACTAGGAGGAAAAGATGGTGGTGCATCAGATGCTATTGACCACGATAAGACTGGATTAATTTGTGATGGGAACAATCTTGATGAGATTTATTCATCATTAAATTCAATGATTGAAAATAAAAGATATATTGAACTTGGAAAAAATGCCAAAGAGTATGTTTTAAAATTTCAATGGGATAAAACTATAGAAGAATACAAAAAAATTCTTAATTAATTTAAAGAATCAATTAATCTTTCAAAAACTTTTTCTGCACTTAAATTATTCAAGTCTGTTACTTCAATTGCTTTAAAATTGTCTCTTTCAATACTGACTTTGTATGCAGTAGTATGTTTTCCAAATAAAGTTAAACCTTTAGCTCCAACATGAGCTGCAATATGAGCAGGTCCAGTATCATTTGCAATAACAAAAGAACTCTCTTTTATCAATGAAGTTAGTTGAGAAATATCAAGTGCTTTTTCGTTATCTAATAAAGCTAGAGCGTTTATTTCTTTTGCATCATTTATCTCAGACGGGCCTGGAGCTATAACAATTTTATATTCGTTACCAAATTTATCTAAAATAAGTTTTATAAGATCATTATAATAAGGCCATTTCTTAGTATGTAAGTGAGGCGAGCAAAAAGGAAATAATAAAATATATTTATCCAATTCAAAGTTATTTTTAATTTCATTAATATTAGAACAAGCCCAACTAAAATCAGGATTTAACGTATAAGATGTTTTTAACCCTGAGGTTTGTAATTGGTGATTGAATCTGTCTAAAACTGAATGTTTATCAAATTCCTTTTTATCTATTACTTCAGGCAAAGTTGTAATTGAGCTGGACCAAGTTTCTTTTTTTGCTTTAGGAAAAAGTATATTTTTATAAAAATTTGTTCTTGAAGAATTTTGAAGATCGAAAACTTTTGAAAAACTATTTTTCTTAAGTTCTCTCATTAAGAAATATAAATATATAAGATTATATCTTGGCAACCTTTTATCTAGAATTACTTCATGAATAAATGGATTTTTTTTAAAAACTTCTAAATAAGCTTTTGTAGTTAGTAAATAAATTCGATCATTTTTATGATTTTCAGATATGTCTTGAATTGCACCACTTGCTTGAGCTATATCTCCTAATGATCCGTGTTTAATAATTAAAATATTAGACATATTTATAACAAGATAGCACAGTATTAAATTTTATGAATAAAATTATAGTTGAAGTTTCGATAGGTGAACTTTTAGATAAAATTTCAATTTTAGAAATCAAACAAGGAAAAATTAAAGATTCGGAAAAACTAAAATTTATTAACAATGAACACTCTATTTTAAAAGATCAGTTGGATAAGAATGTAAAATCTGACGATAAACTTAATGATCTTTATCAATCATTAAAAGAAATAAATTCTAAACTATGGGTTATTGAGGATGATAAAAGACAATGTGAAAAAGATAAAGATTTTGGCGAAAAATTTATTAAACTTTCAAGAGACGTCCATTTTCTTAATGATGATCGTGCAAAAATAAAATTAGAAATTAATAATCACACCGGTTCAGTTATAAAAGAGATAAAAGAATATACTAGTTACTAAATAATTCTAATGGCGCTTCATTTTTCAAAAGAAGAGTTTTCTAGCAGAAAAAATAAAGTTTTAAATTCGATGAAAGAGCAAAATCTTGATGCTCTTTTAATGTTTAGACAAGAGTCCATGTATTGGTTAACTGGATACGATACCTTTGGTTATGTTTTTTTTCAGACATTGGTTTTAGATAAAAGCGGAAATATAATACTGCTCACAAGAGCTCCTGATTTAAGACAAGCTCAAAATACATCCAACATAGAAGATATTAGGATATGGGTTGATAAAGATGGATCAAATCCAACAGATGATCTTAAAGCTATTTTGAATGAATTAAATCTTAAAGGAAAAAAGTTAGGAATTGAATATGAAGCTTATGGTTTAACTGGTCGTAATGCTCTTCGATTAAACAAATCTTTAGAAAATTATTGTTCTCTTGAAGATAAATCAGACCTAATAACAAAATTACGAGTAGTAAAATCTAAAGAGGAAATTGTTTGTGTTAAAAAAGCTGCAGAACTTGCAGATAAAGCTTTAGACGAAGTATGGAGACATGCAAAAGCTGGTGTTAGTGAATCTAAGATATTAGCAGAAATGAACAGAGTTATATTTGAAGGTGGTGGAGACTATCCTGCAAATGAATTTATAATTGGTTCTGGTAAAAATGCACTGCTTTGTCGTTATCAATCAGAAAAGCAAATTTTAGACAAACAAGATCAATTAACTGTTGAATGGGCTGGTACTTATAGACATTACCATTCTGCTATGTTTAGAACTATTCCTATTGGTAAAGCAGATCCTAAACATCATAAAATGCATGAAGCATGTGTTGAAGCTCTTAAAAATTGTGAAAGTAAATTAAAACCTGGGAATAAAGTTGGAGAAGTTTTTGATATTCATGCAAAAACATTTGATGAACTTGGTTTTAAAAAAGCACGAATGAACGCTTGTGGTTACTCATTAGGAAATACTTTTTCTCCAAACTGGATGGATTGGCCAATGCTTTA
>CACKKE010000023.1 GCA_902600635.1 uncultured Pelagibacteraceae bacterium
ATTTCAAATATCTTTTGAGCAGATAAATCTTTTTTAAACTCGTTTTTGAACGCTTTAGAAATGCCTATACCTGCAACAAAGTTCTCTATTTCTCCAGCTCTTAAATTAGTTTTTTTTATTTGAACACCTTCAATACAAGCACTCGGTATTTGATTGTGCCCCCATTCTCCAGTAATCCCATTAGGTCCATTGACAATTCGTTTATCTATAACTAAACCGCCTCCAACACCAGATCCAAGAATTACCCCAAAAACAATTTTATAATGTTTTCCAGAACCATCTATTGCCTCTGATAAAGCAAAACAGTTTGCATCATTTTCACAATAAATTTCTTTACCAATCTCACTCCGTAAATCTCTTTGTAAAGGTTTGCCATTTATCCAAAAAGAATTAGGCGCATTTTTAACTAGTCCTGTTTGAATAGAATGAATCCCTGGATGACATACACCCACTGGTAATTCTTTACCAGCTTTACGCTCAAGTTCGATAACTATTTTTTTAATTATGGATAATGTATCTTTATAATTTTTGGGAACTTCGGTTCTTTCTCTATGATGCTCATTGCCAACATCATCTAATAATACATACTCTATTTTACTTGCCCCAAGATCAATACCAATCTGCATATTTTATCTCATTAATTTATTTATTTCTTTATTAATAAAAAGTTTTGGAATTTTACATGTTGTACTAAGTCTAATTGGTTTATTTGTTTTAGCAGATTGCATAGTTGATTGTATCAAGTCAAGAACATGCAAAGATACTTCTCCATTGCATCTATGTATCTTTTGTTTATCTATACAATAAGCCATTTCTGCAAGACCAACTCCTCTGTAATTAGCGTTAGTAGGTGACTCATTTGCTCTAGAACTTTGCGTTCTAATATTAATTTTTCCTAGCGGCATTTGATTTGTTTTAAATTCTTTCCATGGGCTTCCTAATTTTTTACAAACATAAACTGAACCACCAAACATATTAGGATCTGGCACAATCATTGAACCTTTGGTTCCATAAAGTTCAATATGATTTCTTTGATGGGCTATAACATCAAAAGATAAAGTGAGTCTGATTATGCTTCCATTTTCAAATATGATTGTTGTAAAATATGTCGTTGGACATTCTACCTTAATTCTTTTTCCCTTTTTAGGACCAATACCAATTGTTCTAAATCGTGAACCTTTCATTAAACTTGCTGCTTTTACCTCTTTGGCTGGACCCAATAAATTTACTAATGCAGTGAGATAGTAAGGTCCCATATCAATTACTGGACCACCTTCTTTTTTTGCAAACCATGGTTCTGGGTTTGGATGGTAAGATTGAACCCCTGGAAAAGCAAAAATCGCATTACCTAAATTTACTTTGCCTATACTTTTGCTTTCTAATAATTCTTTCGATTTTTGATTGCCTCCTCCTAAAAAAGTATCTGGAGCATTTCCTAAATATAATTTCTTTTTTTTTGAGAGCTTTAGTAATTCTTTTCCGTCTTTTAAATTAATTGCTAGTGGTTTTTCTGAGTATACATGTTTACCATTTAACAAAGACTTTTTTGCAATTTGGTAATGAACTTTTGGAGGGGTTAGATTTAATATTATTTCAACCTGTTTATCTTTTAGTAAATTACTTACTGAAACTGCTTTAATTTTATAAATTTTAGCACATTTCTTAGCTGCTTTTTCTTTAACATCTGCACATTTAATGATTTTAAAATTTTTGAAATATTTGTGAGCTCTGAAATATGTTTCTGCGATATGACCACAACCAATTAAGCCAACTTTAAATACTTTGCTCATTAGGGTTATACTCCCTGTCTTTGTTTTGCTTTACCTTCTTTGTGTAATTTTAGAGCTTTTTCATTTTCTTTGGTTTTGGGAATTTCTAAAGTTGGACTTTCCCAATAAGCTGATCCTTCAAGCCATTGATACGAATGAGTTTTGATTGAAATAACATAAGTCACTTTTGATTTCTTCGCTCTTTTGAAAGCTTCCTCTAATTCACTGATAGAACTTACCTCTTCAGACTTTGCCCCCATACTTTCTGCATGTTTTGCAAAATTTACTTTTACTAAATTTGAAACATTTGAACTCTCAAACAAACAATTAAATTCTTTTCCACCTTTAAATAATTGAAGTCTATTAATGACAGCGTGACCACCATTATCACAGACAATTACAATTAGTTTATTATTAGTTATTACAGATGAATATATATCTGAATTATAAAGTAAATATGATCCATCACCTACAAATGTGATAACTTCTTTGTCTGGGTTGGCCATTTTAATTCCTAAAGCTCCAGAAATTTCATAACTCATACAACTAAAGCCCCACTCTGTTTCATGAGTATTAAGTTCTCTTGGTCTCCAAATTTGAACAACTTCACCTACCAAACCTCCAGCTGCAGTGACAGCGATATCACTTGGATCAGAGTTTCTATAAATCGCACCAACTGCATGAGCGTAACTTGGGAGATTTTGATTAGTTGGCCCACTTTCTTTATCAACATATTCATTCCAAGATTTAAGTTCATCTCTAGATTTTTTATGCCATTCCTCGGATGCTTTCCAATCACCTAAGGCTTGCGATAGTTCATTTAAAGAAACTTTTGCATCTCCAATAATTGATTGTGCCATATGCTTACTAGCATCAAATCTTGCAACATTAATTGATACTAATGAAAAATTTGGATTTTCAAAATTGGACCATGACCCGGTTGTGAAATCTCCTAACTTAGTTCCAATAGCAATCGCTAAATCAGTTTTTTTTGCAAAGTTGTTTGCTGCTTTTCCTCCTAAACCTCCAATAGGTCCTAAAAAATGAGAATGATCTCTTTTCATAGAAGAATAACCCATTACAGTTTGTGTTACAGGTATATTGTGTTTAACTGCAAAAGTAGAAAGTTCCTCCATTGCATCTGAGTAAAAAACACCTCCACCAGAAATTATGATTGGATTTTTTGATTTTTTAATTTTTTCAGCCGCCTCTTTAATTTGAAAATCATCAGGTCTTGGTCTTCGTATATTATGGATTTTTTCTTTAAAAAAATCCTCAGGATAATCAAAAATTTCTCCTTGTATATCCTGACATAAAGATATGCATACTGGACCACAATCAGCTGGGTCTAATAAAACTTGTACAGCTTGGGGAAATGTTTGTAAAATTTGTTCTGGTCTAGTTATTCTATCAAAATATTTTGTAACTGGTTTAAAAGCATCATTTTGAGTAATTCCCGGATTATTAAAATGTTCTACTTGTTGTAAAACTGGATCAGGCATCCTGTTTGCGTAAGTATCACCTGGAAGAAATAAAATTGGCAGTCTATTACTCATCGCAACTGCTGCAGCTGTTACCATATTTGTAGAACCAGGGCCTACAGAACTTGTTGCTACAAATACTTGTTTTCTTCTTTTTGCTCTAGCGTAAGCAATTCCTGTTAAAGCCATGTTTTGCTCATGATGACCTCTATAAGTTGGAAGTTTATCTTTATTTTCCTCTAAAGCTTGTCCTAAACAAGCTACATTACCATGACCAAATATTCCAAAAGTACCAGCGAATAAAGGTTCTTTTTTACCATCGATAAGAATTTTTTGAGAAGTCAGGAACTTTACAATTGCATGAGCACATGTAAGCTTTATTTTTTTCATAATTGTAGATATATTCTCTTAAAATTTCGCTTAATTAACCATAAAATAAAAATTATGTATAGTAAATTTGGGCAGTTCATTGATGGTAAGTGGCAACAAGCGGAAAAAAAAGAAACTTACGATGTTATAAATCCTGCTACGGAAGAAATTATTGGCCAAGCGTCTAAAGCGTCTTCAGCAGATGTTCAAAAAGCTCTTAAATCTGCGGAGAAAGGTTTGGAAGTTTGGAAAAACACTTTACCTTGGCAGAGATCATATATTATTAGAAAAATTGCTGATCTTTTAAGAAAAAAACAAGATGTTTTAGCAAAATGGTTAACGATTGAAGTTGGAAAACCTTTGGCAGAGGGAATTGGCGAAACTGGTGGGGCTGCTGATATTTTTGAGTGGAATGCTGAAGAAACAAAAAGAATTTATGGACAAACAGTCGAAAGTCGATTTCCAGATACCAGAGTTCATGTTTATTATCAGCCAGTTGGAGTTGTAGCAGCTTTAGTGCCATGGAATTTTCCTTTAATTCTAGCAGCAAGAAAAATTTCAACAGCATTAGCTGCCGGATGTTCAGTAATTTGTAAGCCTGATGTAATTACTCCAGGAACAGTAATGGAGTTAGTAGATATTTGTAAAGAAGCGGGAGTCCCTCCTGGAGTTGTAAACTTATTATCAGGAGACCCTGAAAGTATTTCAAATGAGTTGTTAGAGTCTGATATTATTAAAAAGGTTTCTATTACTGGATCAACAAGAGTAGGTAAATTAATCTTAAAAAAGGCCGCAGACAAAGTTCAAAGAGTCACTATGGAGCTTAGTGGACACTCACCTTTTATAGTTTTTGATGATGTTGATATAAATAAAGTTGCAGATATGGCAATTACTGCAAAATTTAGAAATAATGGTCAAGTTTGTATTTCACCTAACAGATTTTATATACAAGAAAATAAAAAAGACGAATTCATTAATGCGTTTATTGAAAGAACAAAAAAATTAAGAATTGGTAATGGTTTAGATGAAGGAGTTCAGTTGGGTCCTCTAACAACTGCAAAAAGATTAGGAGAAATTGAAGAATTAGTTGAAACAACTAAAAAGGAAGGAGCAAAAGTTTTATTGGGTGGAAAAAGGCCTCAAGGTTTTAACAAAGGATATTTTTATGAGCCAACAGTTTTTGACAATGTACAAGACAATTTTACAATAATGAAACAAGAACCATTTGGTCCATTAGTTCCAATGTTGTCATTTAAAACTTTTGATGAAGTAGTTGAGAGAGCTAATGATAATGACTTAGGATTATGTAGTTATATTTATACAAATTCTATGGACAAAGCTCACAGAGCTTCAGAATTAATGGAAACTGGTACTGTAGCGGTTAATACTCCTGCAGTTGCGATAGCTGAGGCACCTTTTGGCGGAATTAAACAAACTGGATATGGACGTGAAGGTGGTTCAATGGCAATTAAAGATTATCTTAATATAAAGTACACTCACCTTGGTTTGAAATCTTAAAATGAGGCCAAATAAAATAAAAAAGATGATGAGAGATGGTGAGCAAATAATTAATGGCTGGTTACAAATTCCTAGCTCTTTTTCAGCGGAAGTAATGTCTCATCAAGGTTGGGACTCGCTCACAATTGATATGCAACATGGTGTTATAGATTATCCAAATGCATTACAAATGCTGCAATCAATTTCATCTACAGATGTTACTCCTTTAGCAAGAGTAAACTGGAATGAACCAGGACAAATAATGAAAATTTTAGATGCAGGGTGCTACGGCGTAATTTGTCCAATGGTGAGCAACAAATTTGAAGCTGAAAAATTTGTTCAAGCATGCATGTATCCACCTAAAGGGTATAGAAGTTTTGGACCAATTAGAGGATTAATTTATGGAGGTTCAGATTATGGAGATTTTGCAAATGATGAGATTTTAAAAATGGCAATGATAGAGACAAAAGAAGCCTTAGATAAATTAGATGAAATTATGAGTACGCCTGGAATAGATGGAATTTATATTGGACCTGCTGACTTAAGTCTGGCTATAGGTCAAAAACCAGCTTTTGATAATCCTGAAGGAAGTCCAACTTATGAAAAGATTTTGAATATATTGGAACATGCAAAAAAAAATAAAATTTTTGCAGGTATTCATAATGCTAGTCCAGAGTATGCAAAAAAAATGCTTAATTTAGGATTTAATTTGGTAACCATTGGATCCGATCAAAGGTATATGAGTGCAGGTGCAAAAGATGCTGTATCTAAATTAAAATCAATCAAATCAAAAGAAGACTCTAAAGCTTACTAAATTTAAGTGTCAGATAAAAAAAAAATTTTGATAATTCAACCTATTCATAAAGCAGGGATAGATCTCATAAAGAATAACCCAAACTATGATTATGAGATTATTGAAAATATAGATGACAAAGATATTAAACAAAAAATTTTGGAGTGTGATGGTCTATCAATTAGAACAGCAAATTTATCTAGCGAATTAATCAATATATCAAAAAAACTTAAGATTATATCTCGCCATGGCGTTGGGTACGACAATATTGATCTCAAGTCTTCTAAAGAAAAAAATATCACCTTGGCAATTACGGCTACAGCAAATGCTGTTGCGGTGGCAGAACATGTTATGTTTATGTTGCTCAATATATCAAAGAGAAAAAACATGTATGATGAGGCTGTTAAAACAGGAAATTTTTCTAATAGAAACAAACTTCCAAAAACAATTGAACTTTGGAAAAAAAATATTTTAATTGCTGGATTTGGTAGAATTGGTCAATCTTTAATTAGAAGATGCAAAGGATTTGAAATGAATGTTTTTGTTTATGATCCATTTGTTTCAAAAGATATTATTGAGGAATTGGGTGGAAAAAAAGTTGAAGATCTTACAGAAGCAGTAAAATCTATGGATGCCATTTCTTTACATATGCCTCTTAATGAAAAAACGAAAAATATTATTAATTATGACTTACTTAAAACAATGAGGAAAAATTGTATAATTATTAATGCTGCAAGAGGTGGAATGATTAATGAGAATGACTTAGATAAAGCATTAAATGAAAGTCTTATATTCGGTGCAGGTTTAGATGTTTTTGAAACAGAACCACCTAAAGAGGATAATCCTTTGCTAAAAAACAATAAAGTTTTTTTAAGTCCTCATACCGCTGCATTTACTGAGGAATGCATGATAAGAATGGGAAAAGAAACAATACAAAATATAATTGATTTTTTTGAAAAAAAATTAGACAAATCAAAAATTATTAAACTTTAATTATGCGAATAAATTTCAAAAATTTTGGACTATTAGAAGCATTAGTATTTTTATCATTAGCATATGTGGTTGGGATGTTGATTTGGACCGCAAGTACAAGGCCCGCAGTTGAAGCAAAAGCTAACTTAGTAAAAGAAAATCATAAGAAAGTAGTCGATTTTATCAATGGAGAAATAAATAATTGCGGGAATAATGATGAAGGTAAATTGACTGTTTGGGGTGATCCGTGTAATGGCGAGTGGTCCTCATTCAAAGTTGTTAATTATATAAACAAAAATCTTAATATAGAGAATCCTTTTTCAGAGGATACTAAAGTAAAAACTGATCCTGATCCTAGAATTAAAGCAGAAGGTAAGGCGGGGCAATCAGTTGAGATGGGTGTTATATTTTTGATGTCATCAAATTTTTTACCTGATCCTGGATCTGAATGGGTTGTGGGTACTTGTTTTAAATCTCCATGTGTTGCTGCCGGAAATAATGAACTCACTTCACTCTATAGATAATCAATTTTTATAAATTTCAATTTCAGATTTTTTTAATGTATCTGTAAGATAATTATAACCAATTTTTGCATACTCTAACGGATTTGCTTTTGCCGGATCCTGCTCTGCCTCAACCACCAACCATCCTGAATAATTATTATTTTTTAATACATTAAATAAAGGTTGATAATCAATACAACCATCTCCTGGTACTGTAAACGCACCCTCTAAGAAAGCACCTCTAAAACTTAAGTCCTCTTTTAAAGATTTTTCAATAACTTGTTTTCTTATATCTTTACAATGGACGTGCAAAATTCTCTCATGATAATTTTGTAATATGTATTTTGAGTCCCCTTTTGCAAATAACATGTGTCCTGTATCTAATGTTAATTTTACACTTTCATGAGTATTTTCTATAAGTCTTTCAGTATCTTTTTGAGTTT
>CACKKE010000024.1 GCA_902600635.1 uncultured Pelagibacteraceae bacterium
GTTAATTAATTTTGAATTATAAATACTCTTAAGTTTTTTTTTGTAATCATTTCGAGATAATTTTTCATTAAACTCATTAATAAACCTATTTTTAAATTTAGGATCAATAATAAATCTCAATTCCTCACAAAAATAGTTTGAATTATTTTGATTAAAAAACATACCATCATAATAAATGTGATAAAAATTATTAGAAATTACATCATAATAAAATATAGGATCATTTCCAGACAGACCATGGCATCCATCTAAGATAGATATGAGAGCCTGGAATTTATAATTATAGTAATTGTTAAATAAACTTTTATTATTCACTAAACCTATTGCTTTATAGGTGATCAATGAATTATCAGTATTCTTTATAAATTCATCATTTGCATTTTCATAAATCTCAAAAAAAGAAATTTTATCTTTCCTAATTCTTTTAGCCTCATAAATTTTTTCATCCTTATCTGAAAATTTTAAAATTGGTCCGTTCTTTAAATCTCTTCTTTTTAAAAGTTTATCATCAATTTTTTCTTGTAATAAAAATTGTTCAGTATCATGTTTGTTTATTTTTAAATTAATGTATTTTGTATCAGGGACTATAATCTTAAAATTTTCTAAGAAAACAGTACCAAATATTTCAGCTTCATTATTTCTAGTATTAGGTCTCAATAAATTTAATCTATCAAATTTATCAAAAGTTTTTTTGATATTTAAAGAGCTATAAGGTATTGAAATGTGATCTGAATTATTTCCGTGCAATTTAATTCTAACTGGTAGATCTTCATTTTCAAATTTAATTCTTGATCTAATCCATCTTTTTTTTGAGGTATTAATAAGACTGTTATTAATTAAGTTATCTTTTTTTCCAACAACTTGAATTTGCTTTAGATATCTAACATAGTTATTTCCACTAAGATTTATTTGAATTTCATTCTGATCTTTAAGTTTTTCGAATAAATAATTCTCTGATAGAACAGCATTGTTCGCGTTTATAGAAAAAAAAATTATTAAAAAAAATACGAAATTTTTTTTAAAAAAAAAAAGTTTTTTATCATGAGATATATTCAGCAGAAATTATTTTAACTTTATTTTCTAATTCATCTTTAACATAATTAAAATCATTTATATTTTCAACTCTTAACGTAAAAGTTGAATTATTTTCATCATCATCAGTCTTAAAATGAGTAATTTTTTTTGAAATATTTTCATCAAATAGATTTTTTGTATTTCCCATTACAACAAAATTTGCTGATGGCATTTCATTCATATAAGTATCGATATATTCCAAATTTGTATTTTTATCTCTTTTGAAAAAAATAAATATCGCAGGTGCGATTATTGTTAAAATAAAAATTAAAAGTGTGTAAACAGGTGCAACAGTAATTGATATTCCTATTACTATATATATGAAATATATGATTAATTCTAAAGAGGATTTGATCGGCGTTCTAAACCTAACTATCGATAATGCTCCAATCATCCCTAATGATAATCCAAGATTTCCAGCAATTGTCCATGCAATTACAGTCATGGCTGGTGCCATTATTAAAGAAATTATTTTTTGATTGATGTTATCAACCCATTTAAATCCATAAAATGAGTAAGATAGATTTACTAAATAGCCAAAAATACCTGATAAAATGAATACAATAAGTTTATTATCAGCATAAGAATTTATGATTTGATAAAATTCGGACATAATAGATATATAATCAAAAATCGAAATTTTTATACATGAAAATTCTTTTTAATAACACAATTTTTTTTAATCAACGATTTGGTGGAATTTCAAGATATTTTGTTAATTTATTTAAAGGCCTTGAAAGTACTAACTTGGATTATTCAGTAATAACACCAATTTATAAGAATTTATATCTTAAAGAATTAAAAAAAAAAAATATAAAGGGTATATTCCTAGAAAGATTTCCTAATTATAATTTTATTAAAGATCTAAACAACTATTTTGAAAAAATTTATATTAAAAGTTTTAAGCCTGATATCATTCATGACACATACTATAGCAAAAATTTATATAAAGATTTAAAAATAAAAAAAGTTATAACTGTTCATGATTTAATATATGAAAATTTTTCAAAGTATTACTCACATAAAATAGACGAAAAATTAAAGGAAAAAAAACTTGCTATTGAAAAATCAGATTTTATTATTTGTGTTTCAAATACAACTAAAAATAATTTACTTGATTTATACAATATTGATGAAAAAAAAATAAAAGTTATTTACCACGGAGCCGACCATCTTGATAACATAAAACCATTAGATTTTAACATCAAATTTGACAAAGAATTTTTACTTTACATTGGTGAAAGGTCAAAATATAAAAAATTCAATTTTTTATTAGAAGCTTTTTCGAAACTTGGAAAGATTAAAAAAAATCTAAATCTAGTTTGTTTTGGTGGAGGTAAATTTTCAAAAAATGAACATGAAATTATCAAGAATTTTGGGTTGGAAAAAAATATTAAATTATTTACAAACTGTGATGACTCCACTTTAAAACATTTATATACAAACGCTAAATTTTTAGTTTTACCCTCTGAAATAGAAGGCTTTGGTTTGCCAATTATTGAGAGTATGAGAAATAAGTGCGATGTTTTAGCAAGCGATATTGAAGTTTTTAAAGAAATTGGGCAAGATAAAATTAGTTATTTTGAAAATGGTAATTTAGATAGCCTAATCAACGAATTAGAGAGAAAGCTAAATTCAGAAGACCAAAATTTTATTTACAGCGCTCTAGAATATTCAAAAAATTTTACTTGGTTAACATGTGCTAAAAAGACTTTTGATATTTATTCAGAAATGAAGTAGAGATTAATATTATCAGTTTAAACCTTATAATATTAATCTTATGAAAAAAACTTATATAGTTATTGTTTTAGCTTTTTTATTTGTTTCAATTGGCTCTTTGTTTATTGGAAAAACAGATAACAGATTAATATTAGGTATAAAAAATATATTTCCTCAGAGTGTGAAAAACTTTTTAAATGACAAAATCTTTTTTGTGTTTAAACAACAAGACCAAATTAATGAGCTAAAAAAAACAAATTTTAAGCTAGAAGATAAAATAAAATTAATGGAAATGAATGCATATAGAATTCAAAAAATTCAAAATAATCTTGCTTATGATAATGAAAAAAATTATTACAATTTATCTTTTCTTGAGAGTAAAGAAATAAACGGCAATGATAATTCTAAATATAAAATCTCAAAGTATTTTTTCCCATCTATTTCTTGGCAATTAAATGATAGAAAACCTGGCGGTTATTTATTTGAATATGACGATAAAATATTTACTTTAACTGGTAATGGTGAAATTGGTTACATTGATATTAAATCAATTGATGAAAAAAATGATCTTATTTTAAATAAAATTAACTCAAACATTACAGAGATAGTTGACGACCAGAAAGTTTACTCAAGACATAGATTTGGATTTAGAGGCATAATGATTAACCAAAATAAAATATATGTTAGTTATCAAAAAAAGATCGAGAAAAACAGTTATAATATCTCAATTATATCAGCTGATTTAAACTTTGATAACTTACAATTTGAGGATTTTTATTCCTTCAAGGAAAGTAGCGTAAAGATGTCTAATCATACTGGTGGAAAAATGGTGCCATATGATGAAAATAGTTTTTTATTCACTATTGGTGATAGCCAAATGTTTTCAAGTGTACAAAAAGATGACTCATTATTTGGTAAAATTGTAAAAATAAATTATTCTACGAGAAAAGTTGATTTAATAGCAAAAGGTATGAGAGATACCCAAGGAGCTTCTTTTTATAAAAAATCTAAAGTTTTAGTTATGACAGAACACGGACCCCAGGGTGGTGATGAGATTAATACCTTATTGGAATCTGAATTTAATCAGTATGTTAATTTTGGATGGCCTGTAGCAAGTTATGGGAAAGTTAAATATAATGTAATTGAAGAGTTAAAATATGAAAACCATGCAGAAAATGGTTTTAAAGAACCTGCATATTGGTATAAAAAAAATTCGATAGCACCAAGTGCTATAATAAATGCAGACGGATTTTTTAAAAATTCAGAAGGAGACTTTTTTGTGTCGGCAATGGGAAATACACCAGCACCTGGAAGAAGATCTTTACATCATATTAGATTTAATGACGATTTTACTAAAGCTGAGGTAGTTAGAATTATACCTGTAGATGAGAGAGTTAGGGATATACTCTATGTAGAAAGAATTAATAGAGTGGTTATGATTCTTGAAAATACTCCACTAATAGCTTTTTTAAAGCCTATGTAATTATCCAAAAAAAAAATAATATTAAAAGTTATAAAAGGCTGACATAATAGTTATATTAATATTAAATATAATTATTCATTTTAATATGAAAATAAAAAATTGCAGATCATGTGCAAGTGTATCTCTTAAGAAACTTTATAGTTTAGGTAGCCAAAACTTGACTGGTATATTTCCTAAAAACAAATCTCAAAAAGTCCCCAAAGGAGAGTTAAATATGGTTATATGCACTAAATGTAATCTTTTACAATTAGAGAATTCTTTTGATGTAAAAATTATGTATGGTGAAAATTATGGTTATCTATCATCTTTAAATCCGCATATGATAAGGCATTTAAAAATAAAATCAGAAAAATTACAAAAGTTTTCTAATCTTAAAACTAACGATATAGTTATAGATATTGGAAGCAATGATGGAACATTTTTATCTAATTTTAAAAAATCAAATAAATTGATCGGAATTGACCCAACTATTAAAAAACTTAAGAAACATTATCGGAAAGATATAATTACAATATCTGACTTTTTTAGTTCACAAACAATTTTCAAATATTTAAAAAATAAAAAAGCTAAAATAATTACATCAATCTCAATGTTTTATGATTTACCTTCACCTATTAAATTTGCACAAGACATTTATGAATGTTTAGACAAAAATGGAATTTGGCATTTAGAGCAGAGCTATATGCCACTTATGCTTAAGAATATTTCATATGATACTATTTGTCATGAACACCTTGAATATTATTCCCTTAAAACTATAAAGTATATTTTTGACCAAGTGGGTTTTAAAATAATTGATTTGGAATTTAATGATATTAATGGAGGAAGTTTCGCATTAACTGTTTCAAAAAAGAATTCCAAGTATTCTGAATATTCTAAAATAGTGAACTGGTTATTATCAAAAGAGGAAAAATATAAGTATAACTCTATAGCCACTCATCTTAAATTCTTCAATAGTGTTAAACAACATAAAAAACTTCTTCGAGATTTATTATTAAATTTGGCTGATATGAAAAAAAAAGTAATTGGTTATGGTGCTTCAACAAAAGGTAACGTAATTTTACAATATTGCAATTTAAATTCTAAAAATATCAAGTTTATAGTCGATGTGAATAAAGATAAAAATAACAAATATACACCAGGCAGCTTAATAAATATAGTTAGTGAAAAAGAAATAAAAAAATATCAACCAGATTATATGCTAGTTTTGCCATGGCATTTTAAAAATTTTATTTTGCAAAAGGAAAGAAATTATTTGAGGCATGGCGGTAAATTAATTTTCCCTTTACCAGATATAGAAATTGTTTAAACATTTAGATTAAATTTTTATTTTTTTAAATTTCTATTTTTCTAGATATAATATTAATAGATTTTTTAATGTTCTAAAAATTTCAATACCGGGAATTTTAGAACTTCCATGCCGTCTATTTTTGAAATGAATCGGGATTTCATTAATGATTACGCCGTGTTTATTTAACCTATAAATTGTTTCCATAAAAAAACTATAGCCTTTTGATTTTACTATATTTAAATTAAAATCTTTAAGTTTGGAAAGATTAAATCCTCTGTATGAGGTAGTGAATTCGTTACAATTTAGGCCTAAAATTTTCTTTATAAATTTGTTACCTATAATACTAAGAACTAACCTGTAACCTGACATTTCACACTTACCTCCCTTGATATATCTTGATCCAATCACAAAAGAAGAATTTTCTAAAATTTCAATCATTTTAGGTATTTCATTTGGATCATGAGATAGATCTGCATCCATTGAAATGAATTTTTCGTAATTATTTTTCTTAGCATAATCAAATGCAAACTTATGAGCTGTATCTAGACCAGATTTATTATTCCGTATGATAACCTTTAAATTTTTTAAATTTTTTTCTAACTCTTGTAAAATTTCCCAAGTTTTATCAGGGCTATTGTCGTCTATAACTAGTACATCAAGATTAGTTTCAAGATTATTTAAATTTTCTATTAATTTTTTTATGTTTTCTTTCTCATTGTAAGTAGCAGTAAATATTAATGTTTTACTCATCAAAAAATTGGTTTAATTAATATATCAAAAGTAATAAAAATAATTCAAACTTAGTATATGAAATATAAAAAAACTGCAATTATCTTTGGAATAACTGGTCAAGATGGTGCATATTTATCTCATCTTTTATTACAAAAAAGATACAAAGTTATTGGGATAACGAGAAATAAATCTGACAGTAATTTGTTTCGATTAAAGAAATTAGAAGTAGATAAAAAAATTAAAATCTTAACAGGTGTAGCTACAGACTTAAAATTTTGTAACAAGGTTATTAATTCAAAGATCAATGAGATTTATTATTTAGCTGGAGACTCCTCCGTAATAAAATCTTTTGAAACTCCAGATATTTCATTAAAGAGTAATACCGAGGGCATTTTAAATATTTTACAGATTTTAAAAAATAAAAAATTTAAAATTAAATTATTTAATGCGGGATCAGGTCAATTTTATGGGGATAATGAAAAAAATTTCTATAATATAAATTCTAAAATAGAACCTCAAAGTCCATACGGAGTATCAAAAGCAGCTGCTTATTGGCTTATTAAGATATATAGAGAAAAATATAATATTTATTGTTGTACAGGAATTTTATTTAATCATGAATCTCCTTTAAGATCTGAAGAATTTGTTACTAAAAAGATTGTTGATACAGCTTTGAGAATAAAAAAACATAAAAAAGCTAAACTAAATCTTGGAAATGTTAACATATTTAGAGATTGGGGTTGGGCACCGGAATATGTAAAAGCTATTTGGCTAATGATGCAAAGAGATAATCCAAGAGATTTCATTATTGGATCTGGCCAAACACACTCCCTAAAAGAATTTGTAGATGAAGTTTTTGATTATTTGAAGATAAGTAAAAAAAATTTAAATACAAATGTAAAAAAATATCAAAGAAAAATAGATTTAAGAGGATATAAAGCAAATATAAAAGAAACAAAAAAAATTCTTAAATGGAAACCTAATATTAAATTTAAAAGCATAATCCATAAAATGATAAAAAATGAACTATTTTAAATTAATTTTTTCAAATAAATCTATTCTTAGAATTTTTCAACAGGAAATCATTAAAAAGTTTAAAATTGAGGGCAATGTAATAGAATTTGGAGCATCTGATATGATCCATAAAAATTTTTGTCATTCTAATTTAGAGAATTGTAATATTACATACTCAAATATAAATTCCTCAAACAAAGAATTTCTTAATCTTGATCTGCAAAAGAAAATCACAGTAGAAACAAAGTATGATTGCATTGTTATTTTTAATGTCCTTGAACATCTCTTTGATCCAAATTTAGCTTTTAGAAATTTATCA
>CACKKE010000025.1 GCA_902600635.1 uncultured Pelagibacteraceae bacterium
GATTACCATATGTAATCTCTGGTCTGGTTGCTGCTGGAGGTATGGCTGCTGCCATGTCAACAGCTGATGGTTTGATTTTAGCAATTGCAAACGCAATCTCACACGATGTTTACTATAAGATCATCGATCCAAAAGCTGAGACTGCGAAAAGACTAGTTGTTGCAAGGGTATTACTTGTAGTAATTGGTTTTGCAGGAGCAACAATCGCAGCTCTTGAGATCCAAGGTATCTTAGGTTCAGTAATCTGGGCTTTTGACTTTGCGATGTCAGGACTATTCTTCCCACTTGTACTTGGTGTATGGTGGAAGAGAGCTAACAAAGAAGGTGCTATAGCTGGTATGTTCTTAGGATTAGTTTCTGGTGCTGCTTACCTAGTTTGGGTAAGAACAGGTGGAAGTGGATTCTTAGGAATTACTCAGTTAACGTTTGGTATCTTTGGTTCAGCTGTCAGCTTAGTAGCTATGGTTGTAGTGAGTTTAATGACTCAAGCACCAAACGCTGCAACGCAGAAAATGGTTGATGAGGTTCGTGTACCGGCTGGTAAATCGATCCTAGGCAAACAACACTAAATAATCTTTTTAAGGGGCGATTAATTTCGCCCCTTTTAATTTCGAACTTTTTCCAATATAAATTTCTCAATGTCAGCTAACTTTCATCCTTTAGTATATATAATTGACTATATTCTTGGGGTAATCATGTGGACTTTGATTGGAAGGGTTGCGATGAATATTTTTCAAAGAGAAGATTCTCAATTTTTTTTTATGAGAGTCTTTGTTAAATTTACTAATCCTTTAATCAATTTATTTAAACCTGTAACTCCATCTTTTATAATACAACCAATCGTGCCTCTTTACGTTGCTTGGTTTTTTTTCATGATAAGGTTTTACTTTATGCCTTGGGTTCTAGGATACTCGGTGATGGGTATGTTGTCATTTCCATTAGAAAGTGAGATTTCAAGACAAATTTATCAATTTTTTAATTAAATTAGATTTTAAAATTTGGTACTAGTTAATTTAATAATCTATGAAAAAAATACAAATTTCCCCCTCAATATTATCTGCTGACTTTAGTCAGCTAGGAAATGAGATTAAGAGACTCGAGGATGCAGGTGCAGATATGATACATGTTGATGTAATGGATGGTCATTTCGTTCCTAATTTAACTATTGGACCTCCAGTCATTAAGACACTTAGAAAGCATTCAGAACTAACCTTTGATGTGCATTTGATGATTTCACCTGTCCATAAATATATAAAAGATTTTGCAGATGCAGGAGCTGATATAATTACTATACACCCTGAAGCCACTGATAATTTAGCAGAATCAATTAAACATATCAAAAGTTTTAAGAAAAAGGTTGGTGTTTCTCTAAATCCAAATACAGAGATCAACATAATTGAGAATGAATTAAAAAATGTGGATTTGATTTTAGTCATGAGTGTTTATCCGGGTTTTGGAGGGCAGAAATTTATTCCTGACGTTATTAAAAAAATTGAACTATTAAAAAAACTTAAAGATGATAAAAATTATGAGTACGACATTGAAGTAGATGGTGGAATAAATTTTTCAAACTCAAAAGATGTAATAAACGCCGGTGCAAATATTCTTGTATCAGGAACTACAATATTTAAAGAAAACAACGGAAACATTAAAAAGAATATAGAAACACTTAAAGAAGTGTAGAATGCTGTTAGATGTATTTTTTGAAACTTTAAATAAGTTTGCAGAAATAATAAAAAAAAAATTCAGAGGTATTTATCAAAATTCAAGTTTATACGAAAAAAAAATTTCTAAAACATTTGATAATGAGTTCATATACAAACCAAGTCCTCACTTACTTTCATCGATAATCAAATATCAAAATAAGAAATATAAAATTGAAGATTTTGAACTAGAAACAGTTTGGAATAACCAAATTAAACCTAAAGATTTTGAAAAATTAAATAATTTTTTTTGGTTATTCAGTCTTGACCTTAAATCCTCAAAAAAATCTGTGAAAAAAGTCATAACAAATTGGATAACTAATAACAGTCACTTTAAAAAAGAAAGTTGGGAATTTGATATGACCGCTAAACGTATTATTTCCTGCTTATCAAATCACCCACTTACTTATGACGATAATGATAAAGAATACAGATTAATGTTCGATCACATGATCCAAAAGCAAACAAATCACTTATTAAACGAAATAAAAAACTCTAAAGATTTGGAAAACAAAATAATTGGTTGTTCAGCAATAATTTTAGCAGGGCTATGTTACAAAATTGAAAAAAGCTATTTAGATACTGGTTTAAATTTTCTGAAAAAAATTACTAATTCCTCAATAGATAATCAAGGATTTACAAATTCACGGAACATAAAACAGTTAATATTTTTTTTAAAATATTTTATAATTATAAGAGAATGGTTTAAAGAATCTCAGGTTGAAGTTCCAGATCACATAGAAGAGAACATTTATTATTTTGGACAAAGTTATGCTTTCATAAGACAAAATATAAACGCAGATCTTTTGTTTAATGGTAATAATAAGTCTAATACTCAAGATTTTGATCATTACTTAAGGAGGCTTGGTTATAAATTTAAAAATGAAAGTAAAGATTGTGGTGGATATATAGTTCTAAAGAATAAAAAAATTTGCCTAGCAATGGACACAGGATCTTCACCAAATCCCAAGTATACTCAGGATTATCAGTCAGGCGCTCTTTCATTTGAAATAATTTCTAACGGAAAGAAACTTATAACTAATTGTGGTTACTACAAAAAAAATAATCAAAATCTTAATGAAATATCAAAATCTTCAGCTGCACACAGCACATTAATAATCGATGACAATTCCTCGTGCAAATTTATAAAAAGTAAAGATAAGTTAATTTTAAAAACAGGTTTAAAAATTACTCAAAAAAATTCTATATTTGAGAAAAATTATTGGAAAATTAATGCTGCTCATGACGGATATTTAAAAAGATTTAAATCAATTCATGAGAGAAATATTGAATTTTTTCCTGATCAAATGAAATTTGTTGGAAATGATAAGATTATTAGAAAAAAAAATAATTATAATTTCAAGTTTGATATTCGATTTCATTTGGAACCAAATATTAAATTGATGAAAACTCAAGATAATAAATCCATTTTAATAGAGTTAGAGGATGAGGGCTGGAAATTTACCTGTGATAATTATGAAATTAATATTGATAATGGATTATACTTCGGTAATAAAAATTCATATATTGAGAACCAGAATATTTTCGTATCCGGAATATTGAATAATAATGAAGAGAACGTTAAATGGGAAATAAAACAGGTATAATGAGAAAGATTAGATCAGCTTTAATATCGTTATCTGATAAATCTAATCTTAAACCCTTATTAAAAGAACTGAGAAGAAACAATATCAAAATAATAAGTTCTGGTGGAACATTTAAAGCAATCAAGAAACTTAAATTTAAATGTTTAGACGTTTCAGATTTTACAGGCTTTGAAGAAATACTTAACGGAAGAGTCAAAACTTTACACCCAAAAATACATGCAGGAATTTTGAACAAAAGGAATAACAAATCTCACTTTAGTGATATTAAAAAAAATAATTTTGAGAATATTGATTTAGTAATAGTAAATTTCTATCCATTTGAAAAAACGATTGAACAAACTAAAAACCATTCAAAAATAATAGAAAATATTGATGTTGGTGGACCTACTATGGTTAGAGCTGCTGCAAAAAATTATAATGATGTGACTGTAATTACATCTGTTGATCATTATTCAGGACTTATAAATGAATTAAAGAAAAACAAGGGTAGCACTTCTCTCAAATTTAGAGAAAAAATGTCTAGATTAGCATTTGGTGAAACTGCTTATTACGATGCTGTAATTTCTAACTATTTCAACAAGTTTAACAATATCAATTTTCCTAAAAGAAAAATTCTTTATACTAATTTGATAGAAAATCTTAGGTATGGAGAAAACCCTCATCAAATAGGCGCCTTCTATTCTCAAAATATGAAAAATAAATTAGAGCAATTACATGGAAAAACTTTAAGTTATAATAATTACAGTGATATTTTTGCTGCACTTACTATTTCAAAATCACTACCAAAAAATACAGGTACAGCTATTGTTAAACATGGAAATCCCTGTGGGGTCTCAGCTTTAAAAAATAATTTAGATAGCTATAAATCAGCATTAGAGTCCGATCCGATAAGCGCATTTGGTGGTATTATTTCTTGTAACTATAAAATTACTCAAAAACTCGCATTAATTTTAAATAAAATTTTTCTTGAAGTAATCGTGGCAGAGGGTTTTGAAAAAAAAGCTCTTAAAATATTAAAATCTAAAAAGAATTTAAGGCTTATAGATTCATCAAAAATTACTTTCAATGAAATTTGGAAATTTAACTCTGTGGATAATTTTACACTAATACAATCAGAAGATAGAAAAATTTTTTCAAAGAAAGATTTTAGAATTGTTTCGAAAAAAAAACCAAATAAATCTCAACTTGATAATTTAGTGTTTGCATTTAATGTTTGTCGTTATGCAAAATCTAATGCTATCGTTCTTGCTAGTAATAAGTCTACCGTTGGTATAGGTTCGGGTCAACCCAGTAGATTAGACAGTTGTGAGATTGCAATAGATAAAATGAACAAGTTTTCAAAAATTAAAAATAATATTGTAGCTGCATCAGACGCTTTTTTTCCATTTGTTGATGGGGTAGAAAAACTAGTCCAGTCAGGAGTTAGTGCCATTATTCAGCCTGCTGGATCAATAAGAGATAAGGAAATTATAAAATTTGCTGACGAAACAAATACTGTTTTGATTTTTTCAAAAACTCGTCATTTTAGACATTAATAATTTTGTCAATTTTTGCAGCTAATATAAAATCGTTTTCAGATAAACCCTCGATAGCATGAGTTGTAATATTAATCTTAGCATATCCCCATCCAAACATAATATCTGGATGATGTCCCTCATTCTCTGAAACTCTTCCTACCTCATTTACAAATTTTTGACTTTCTATAAAATTTTTAAACTCAAATTTTTTTTCCAAAAGATAAACTTTTTTATCATTTTGAACAATTTCCCAGCCATCTACTTTTTTTTGATATTTATGAATTTCAGAAATATCAAAAGCCTTAACACCACCTTCACAAGGAACACATTTTTTGTCTAATAAATCACTCATAAATAAAAATTATACTTTTTTTAACATCATTATTCCATTCCAAAAACTTGGATGACAATGGTTATTAGCAGTCTTTATCTCTTTTATAATTCTATATTTAGACTTAGTTTTATTTATAAAGTCTAAAGTGCCCTCATACACTTCATCAAAATTTATGTCATCAATTAATACCAAAGATCCAACATTTAAGAAATTGTCAGCTATTTCTAGGTTCTTAAATTGATTATTATAAGAATGTTCTCCATCATAAAAGTAAAAATCAAATTTATCTTTGGTATGGTCTAAAGATTCAAAATATTTTTCATAATCTTGCTCAAAAAAAAAATGATTACTTTTTTTTGAATTTTCAAAATTCTTAATGAAATCATTTTTTGGTCCTTTAAATTGAGAAAAATTATCAACACCAATTACTTTACATTGGGTATTAATCATCCCTGCAACTAAAGAAAAGCCTTTCCAACATCCAATATTTAAGTAAACCTGATTTTTAGACAAATTTTTACATATTCTATTTATCAAGTATCCAATAGCGTATGTTGACATGCTATCTATCTTAATTAATTCTTTTCTTAAATCTAAATCAATCTTTTCTTTGTTTATAATACAATTATCAAAAACGTAATTTTTTTCTTTTTTAAAAATTTTATAAAAAGATTTTATAAATCTAAATTTATAAGAAGATCTGTAATCATCTTTTGGACTAACTTTGAAACTTATGTCATCAAATATATTTTCAATATTCATTTACAGACAATTTTAATTTTGGAGCGGGCAAAGGGGGTCGAACCCTCGACCTTCTCGTTGGCAACGAGACGCTCTACCACTGAGCTATGCCCGCAATATAATTTAATATAGAGAAAGTAAATTATTATTTCAAGAAATTAAGTTATTTATAATCTAATTCAATTAAATTCTTTTTGAAAATATTATTTAATTTCTTAACAAATTCTTTATCAAAGTTTTTTTGCCAATTATTCTTTGGACCTAAATGGAAAAAAGGTATCTTTTTTTTTTCTTCTCGTG
>CACKKE010000026.1 GCA_902600635.1 uncultured Pelagibacteraceae bacterium
AACTGCAAACTCCATTGGTAATTGTTGTAATACCTCCTTACAAAAACCATTAACAATTAATCCCACAGCCTCTTCAGGATTAAGTCCTCTTTGTTGGCAATAATGTAATTGTTCTTCACTTATTTTTGATGTCGTAGCTTCATGTGCAATATTTGAGTCAAAATTTTTATTTTTTATATACGGAACTGTATGTGCACCACATTTATTTCCCATTAATAAAGAGTCACATTGTGTATAGTTACTAGAGTTTTTAGCTTTTGAATTAATATCTACTAAACCTCTATAAGTCATATCAGAAAATCCAGCACTTATACCTTTTGAAATAATTTTACTTTTAGTATTTTTTCCTAAATGAATCATCTTTGTTCCAGTGTCTGCTTTTTGATGATTGTTGGTAATTGCTATTGAATAAAATTCACCAATTGAATTATCACCTTTTAATATACAGCTTGGATATTTCCAAGTTATAGCAGAACCTGTTTCAACTTGCGTCCAAGAAATCTTGGAATTTTTTCCCTTACATAATCCTCTTTTAGTCACAAAATTATAAATTCCACCTTTGCCATTTTCATCCCCTGGATACCAATTTTGTACAGTTGAATATTTTATTTCTGCATCGTCTAAAGCAATCAATTCAACATTTGCTGCGTGTAATTGATTTTCATCCCTCATGGGAGCAGTGCATCCCTCAAGGTAACTCACGTAACTTCCTTTATCAGCAATAATTAACGTTCTTTCGAACTGTCCTGTCTCTGATGCATTAATTCTGAAATAAGTTGATAGTTCCATAGGACACTTAACACCTTCAGGAATATAGACGAATGATCCATCTGTAAAAACAGCAGAGTTCAGTGTGGCAAAGAAATGATCAGTTACTGGTATAACTGTACCTAAATATTTTTTTACAAGATCAGGGTGTTTTTGAATTGCCTCTGACATTGAACAAAAAATTATTCCATGTTTAGTCAGCTCACCTTTAAAGGTAGTAGCAACTGAAACAGAGTCGAATACCGCATCTACAGCAATTCCGTTTAATCTTGCTTGCTCTTGTAATGGAATTCCAAGTTTTTTATATGTTTCTAAAAGTTTAGGATCAAGCTCATCTAAACTTTTTGGCTTATCTTTCATACTTTTTGGTGCTGAATAATAATATAAATCTTGATAATCAATTTTTGGATATTTTGGTTTTTGCCACTCAGGTTCTTTTAAAAGTTTTAATCGCTCATAAGCCTTTAATCTAAAGTCTAACATCCATTTTGGTTCTTTTTTAATATTAGAAATAAACTTGATCACATCCTCATTTAAGCCTTTTGGAGCTTTAATATTTTCAATATCAGTTGTAAAACCGTATTTATAATCTTTTAATTTTTCTATATCTTTTTCTCTAGTATCCATTTTTAAATTCTTCTCTCGATGTTATCTTGGATAAGATCTTCTAAACTCTTTTTTTCAAAAAAATCATTAATATGATTTTCAAGTTCATCCCATAAATTATGGGTTAAACATTTTGTAGATTTACCGTTACAGCCCTTTTTAGACTCTTTTTTACATTGAACAGTTTTAACTTTTTCATCAACAGCATCAAAAATATTTGTAAGTTTGATCTCTTTAGCTTTTTTATTTAAAACATAGCCACCTTGATTTCCTCTAACACTTTGAACAATCTCCTTTTTTCTTAATTTAGAAAAAATTTGCTCTAAGTAATCAAGCGAAATACCTTGTCTAAGCGAGATGTCTCTTAGAGATACTGGGTTAATATTGTTAAATCTTGCCAGATCCACTAAAGCCATTACCGCATATCTGCCTTTAGATGTTAATTTCATAAAACCTTTATTTTACAGGGGTATATATAAACCCGACTAAAATAGTCAAGTATCTAACAGAAAAAAACACTAACATTTTGTCACGTACATGTGTTAAACGTAATTTTTTTTTGAGAATAATTATCAATATCAATTATGGATAATAAAATTTTAGAAATATTTATACCTGGTCCTGCCGGGAGACTCGAGGCAAAATATTTTAAGAGTAAAAAAAGTACATCTCCTATTGCTTTAGTATTACAACCTCATCCTCAATATGGAGGAACAATGAATAATAAAGTTGTTGTAGAAACTTTTCATGCTTTTATGGAGAATGATTTTTCCGTGTGTCGAGTAAACTTTAGAGGTGTTGGTAAAAGTGACGGAGAATTTGATAATGGACAAGGTGAATTAGCAGATGCTGCTGCTGCACTAGATTGGTTAGAAAGAGAAAATTTTGACAATTCACAATGTTGGGTATCAGGATTTTCTTTTGGTTCTTTAATTGCAATGCAGTTATTAATGAGAAGACCTGAGATAAATAGATTTATTGCAATTTCACCACAGCCAAATGTTTATGATTTTTCTTTTTTATCACCTTGTCCATCATCTGGATTAATGGTTTATGGAAAAAAAGATGAATTAGTGCCTTTTGAATTTATTAAAGATTTAGATAATAAACTTAGCGCACAAAAAGGAATAAAAGTAGAATTTCAAACTATATCTGAAGCAAATCATTTTTTTACAAAAAGTGAGTCTGAATTAAATAAATGTTTGAATAAGTATATTAAAAAAGAAACTGCACTTTATTAAAAGTTTTGTAAAATATCGCCGCCTGAAATAGCTTTTTTACTTCTTGTAGTGCTTGGAAATGAGATTGGCAATTTTAAAAATGATCTTATAGCTAGATATGCAAAAGCTTGAGACTCAATAAAATTACCATCAAAATTATAATCATCTATATCTTTTACAATTACATTCTTATTTACCAAATAATTTTCAATCGATTGCATCAAAGATTTGTTTTTTCTTCCACCTCCACAAATTATGTAATGATGAGGATTAATATTATTTTGTTTATCAATTTTTCTCAAACCATCAGCAATTAAATATGCAGTAAATTTTGTTAAAGTCGCACAACCGTCCTCAAACGACAAACCTTTTACAAATGATGTATCAAAATCTTTTACATCCAAAGAAGTTTCGTAAGATTTAAACTCAAAGTTATCTATTGCTTGATTTAAAATTAGATCATCAACTTTTCCGACATTTGCATAATTTCCATCTTTATCAAATTTTAGATCTTTATTATTTCTTACCCAGTCATCTATCAAACAGTTTCCTGGTCCTACATCATAAGCAAAAAAGTTTACAGAATTATTGAGATCCTCCTTGATTTGAGTGATATTTGTAATACCACCGATATTAATTATGTTAATTGGCAATTTAAGTTTAAAATTTTTTTGGATAATTTTTGAGATCAAACTATGAAATATCGGTGTAAGTGGAGCACCCTGGCCCCCGT
Organism: uncultured Pelagibacteraceae bacterium; assembly: GCA_902600635.1. GTDB lineage: Bacteria > Pseudomonadota > Alphaproteobacteria > Pelagibacterales > Pelagibacteraceae > Pelagibacter. The sequence goes on from CACKKE010000026.1 coordinate 3,328, forward strand.
TATTCAAATCATTTTGTCTAAAATTATTGATAACAATTTTTTTAAATAAACTTGATAAAAGTCTTCCATCTCCTAATTGCTTTGAAATTTGAATTTTTGGGTCATGAAAAACTGTTTGACCGTGGAAACCTATTAAATCAATATCTTCATTAATATCACTAATTACCTCGTTTATTAAATGACTATTGAATAATGTAAATTTTTTTTCTACATCATTAATCTCTATAGAATGAGTTTTCAAATCTTTAAAATTGCTGATTTTATCTCTTAAACTAATTAATTGCTTGTAAAGTCCATCATCAAACTCTTTATAAGTGTTATAAATACTTGAAAATTGATCATTACCATCAGATTTAATAATAGATAAATCCACTCCATCCATCGATGTACCGCTCATCAAACCAACTGAGGTGAATATCTTTTTTTTCATTATCATTTTTTTTTAAAAAAATTTGTATATTGTAGAATTATACGCTTATGAATAAATTTTTAAAAGAATTTAAAGACAGAGGTTACTTTTATCAATGTACTGATGAGAATGAGTTATCTTCTTTATTAGATAAAAAAAAGATTAAAGCCTACATTGGTTTTGATTGTACAGCTGAAAGTTTGCATGTTGGTAGTCTCCTGCAAATTATGTGTTTGCGAATGCTTCAAAAACATGGACACCAACCAATTGTATTGTTAGGTGGAGGAACCACAAGAATTGGAGACCCATCTGGTAAAGATAAAACACGAAAAATTTTAAGTGAAGATGAAATTGAAAAAAATTCTAAAAATATTGAAAGAATTTTAAAAAAATTTTTAGATACAAGTGATAAGAGTGTAAAACCAATATTTGTTAATAACTATAAATGGCTGAAAGATTTAAATTATATCTCTTTTTTGAGAGATATTGGAAAACATTTTACAATAAATAAAATGTTAACATTTGAAAGTGTAAAAACAAGGTTGGATAGAGAACAATCTCTGAGTTACATGGAATTTAATTATATGATTTTACAAGCTTATGATTTTTTAGAACTTAATAAAAAAGAAAATTGTGCATTGCAAATCGGTGGATCTGATCAATGGGGTAATATAGTTAATGGTGTAGATTTAATTAAAAGACATTCTAATCAACAAACATATGGTTTAACTACTCCTTTAATTACGTTAGCGACAGGTGCTAAAATGGGAAAAACTGAAAATGGAGCAATATGGTTGGATGAAAAATTTTTGTCACCATACGATTATTGGCAATTTTGGAGAAATATAGATGACAGAGATGTGTCTAAATTCATGAAATTTTTCACAGATTTAAGTATTGATGAAATAGAGATAATTAAAGAAAAAAATATTAATGAACAAAAAATTGTTTTAGCAAATCAAACCACCTCTATGCTTCATGGTGAACAAGAAGCAAAAAAAAGTGAAGAAACTGCAAAAAAAACTTTTTCAGAAAATTCAATTGGTTCTGCATTACCTTCTGTTTCAATTAAAAAAGATCAATTGAATGACAAGTTAAGTATTGTTGATTTAATAGTTCTTTCCAAGTTAGAAAAATCTAAAAGTGAGATAAGAAGATTGATTAAAGGTAGCGGTGTTAGAATTAATAATCAAATTATCAATGATGAGAAACTAATAGTCAGTGAAAAATTATTTGAAGATAATACAATTAAACTCTCCTTGGGTAAGAAAAGACATATCAAAGTTGAAATAAACTAATTTTTTTTTATTTTTTCAAGAGTTCTTGTGATGAATCTTGGTGTAAGAGTTTTCACAGGGTTTACAGTTGTTTTTAGTTTATTTGGGGGACCTTTTATCTTAAAACTCACACCAAAAACACCCTCTCCAACTTTTTTTCCTACTAAAATATCTCCAAGAAGAGGAATTGAGGATATAGTTCTATTAATTGTTGTTGCTGGAACCATGGTTCCTCTAAGACTAACCAAATCATCACTTTCAATATATCCTTCAACCAATAAAGAAATAGCGGGACCGATGGCGTATAACTCCTCTATTCTCATAAGATCATTCTTATTGGAAAATTTCATTTCAAAATCTGTAAATCTTATCCCCTCGCCGGTTAATAAGTCAGCGATACCTTGAAGAGATGCTAATGTTAATAATTTTGCTAAAGCTGGTACTTCTTGTACTTTAAAATTATCTATTATTAATTTTGAATTAGAAACATTGTTTTGTTTAATGGAATAAAAATCTAAATTACCTTCCTCAAAACCTTTTATAAATTTGTACCTATTAACAAAAGGCTTAGCTAAATCAGAATAAAGAGTAGTAATTTTCTCATTTGCAGTAGATCTAATAGTTAAATTAATCCTCTGATTATCGGAAAAATCTCCAGCTAAATTAGCATCAATTACCTCACTATTGTTGAATATTAAATATCCACCTAAATTTTCTATTAGATGATCTTTATCAAGGAATGCTTCCTTTATATTTATATTTAGTTTAAAATTTCTAGAAAAAATTTTTTTGCTGTCTAGATTTTTATCATCTATCAATAAATCATCTATAATTTTAGTGGCATTAAAACTGTTAGATTTTAATAAATAATCTTTGTTTTTTTTTTTAATTGATAAATCATTTTTTAATAAATCATTATCAAAATAACTTAAATTTACATTGCCTAAAGATTTAATTTTATATTTCTTCGATAATGATAAGTTTTGGATTTCAAATTTATTATTTTTTTCTTTTATTAAGATATTCTT
>CACKKE010000027.1 GCA_902600635.1 uncultured Pelagibacteraceae bacterium
AGGATTGATTTTAACTTCTTTAGGATCTTTTTGGTGGGGTTTTATTGGGGTTATATATTTCGAACATGTGGCTTTTATAGGACATGTTGAGCTAGTAGTTCATAGATGTTTGTGGACTGCAGTTATGTTAGTTTTAACAACACTTTTTTTTAAAAAATGGAAACTTTTTATTAAAAGTATTTCAATAAAAAAAAATCTTTTTTATCTTTTTGTATCTGGTTTATTGATATTTATTAATTGGGCTATTTGGATTTATGCTGTAGCCACAGAAAGGATTATAGATGCCAGTTTTGGGTATTTCATTATGCCAATTATAAGTGTTCTGTTGGGATACATTTTTTTTAAAGAAAAACTTAATAAAAAAAGAATTTTTTCAATTTTATTAGTAATCATATCTATATTAATAATGATTTTTTTAAATATAAAAACACTTCCCTGGGTTGGAATAATCGTTGCTTTAAGTTGGGCATTTTATAATCTCGTGCGAAAAAAAATTAGTATTGAAACTGATATAGGACTTTTAATAGAGAGTTTATATATTTTTCCTTTTGCTCTTATTGCTTTTTACTTCATCTTCGATAAGGGATTAAATGACTTTAGTCTAATGAACCCTGGTCTTAGTATATTTCTATTATTAGCAGGACCTATGACCGTGATTCCTTTATTCTTATATGTTAGAGGTGTTGAATTAATTGGTCTTGGGGCCACTGGTATGATTTTTTATATTACACCTACATTGCAGTTTATTTTGGGTTACTTTTACTATAATGAGGATTTTTCGCTAATTAAATTAGTGAGTTTTATTATTATCTGGATTGCTGTAATTATATATCTTAAAGATCTTTATGAAACTAATTAGTCAAATATTTTTTTTATTCTTAATAACAATATTGAATTGTTATTCAAGCGAAAATACCAATTTCAATAAATGGAAAGAAAACTTCAAAAAAGTAGCATTAGCGAATGATATCTCAGAAAAAACTTTTGATAAAGCAATGCAAAATGCAAGATTTCTTCCTAAAGTTATTGAATACGATAGATTTCAACCAGAGTTTTATGAGGATACAAAAACATATATCGGCAAACGTACTTCAACTAAAAAATTAAAAAGGGGCTTAGACTTTTATGAAAATAATTCAAATCTTATAAATTTAGTTGAAAAAAAATTTGGAGTAGAAAAAGAATTACTTTTATCTTTGATGGGTATTGAAACTAACTTTGGTACTTTTGTAGGAAAAATGGATATAATATCATCATTAGCGACATTAAGTTATGATAAAAGAAGATCAGAATTTTTTTCAAATGAACTCTTAACTTTATTGAAATTAATTGAAGATAATCAGATAGATTATAAAACATTGTATGGTTCATGGGCAGGTGCATTTGGTTTTTTTCAGTTTATGCCATCAACAATAAAAAATTATGCTTTTGACTACAATAAGGACAATTTTATTGATTTGAAAAATTCCGAAGATGCGTATGCATCCGCTGCTAATTATTTAAATAAGATCGGGTGGAAAAAAAATGATCTTTGTTTTAAGAAGATTGAATTAGATGAAAATATTCCAATTAAATTTTTGAACGTATCAGCTAGAAAATTGCATAGTAAAAAGAAAATTAAATCTTTTAAAAGATATATTAAGAACTATTCTGATTTAAACATAAATAACGAAAATCAGAAAATAGCTATAATAACACCTGACAAAGATATTATCCCTAATGCTCAAACTTTGAGTCCAGCTTATATAGTTTTTGAAAATTACGAAATTATTTTACAATGGAATAGATCTTTAAGATTTGCACTTGCTGTGTGTACTCTGAAAGATAAATTTAGAAATGAAATTTAATATTTATATTATTTTTAGTACTTTTTTTTTATTATTAAGTTGTGATCAAGCCACTATTAATCAAAGTAAAAAAATAGACATAACATTTGAAAAAAAATACAAAAATAGTGGATTTACCCTAATCTATAACGATCAATTAAAGATCAAAAAAATTGATCAAAGATCATTAACAATATTTCATAAGAATTTAAAAAAAAAATCATCTGTAAAAATTACTAATCCTTTAAATGGAAAATCACTTATTGCAGAAGTAAAATCAAATAGAGTAAAATTTTCACCTTTTTACAATTCAATTATCACACAAAGAATTGCTGAGGCACTAGAACTGGATATAAATGAACCCTATATAAATATAGTCTTGATTTCGAAAAATTCTACATATGTTGCTAAAAAGACTAAAACTTTTGAGGAAGAAAAAACAGTTGCTGAAAAGGCACCCATAGATGGAATTAAAATAAGTGATCTAAACTCATCCAATAAAACTAAAAAAAAATTAAAGAAAAATAATAAGTTTTCTTACTATATTAAGGTAGCTGATTTTTATTATAAAAAATCTGCTAAAAATATGAGTAATAAAATTAAAAATGAGGTTAAATTGAAAAATATTAAAATCATTGAACTTACTAGAACTAATTATAGGTTATTATTGGGACCTTTTAATGATATACAGTCACTTAAAGACTCATTTGAAAAAATGAATTCTTTGTATTTTGAAAATCTAGAAATAATAAAAGATGTTTAAAAAAATTTCTATCATAATCTCATTATATTTATCTTTAATTTTTTCTGCTGGTGCAAATATTGACATAAAAGCTAGAACAGCAATATTACAAGATTTCTTATCTGGAGAAATTTTATATGAAAAAGATCCAGATAGATCGATTTATCCAGCATCAATGACTAAAATAATGACAGCTATAATCGCATTTGATTTGATAAAATCAGGTGATCTATCTTTAGATGATAAATTTATAATTTCTGAAAAAGCTTGGAGATTGTCTACATCAGGTTATTCATCTATGTTTATAATGGTTGGTGATGAAGTTTCTGTAGAAGATTTACTATTAGGTATAATCATTGCATCTGGCAATGATGCATGTATTGCACTTGCTGAAGGTATAGCTGGTACAGAGGAAGAATTTGCAATCTTAATGACTTCTAAAGCAAAAGAACTTGGTATGGAAAATACAAACTTCGCTAACTCATCTGGCATCAATGATCCAGACAATTATTCAACAGTTAGAGATATCTTGATTATGTCTAATCATTTAATCAAGGAACACCCAAAATATTATGAGTGGTTTGCTGAAAAAGAATTCACGTGGAATAGGACTGGAGGTGATCCAATCACACAAGGTAATAGAAATCCTCTTCTTTATAAAAATATTGGTGCCGATGGTATTAAAACAGGTTACTTAGCTGTTGAAAAATATTCGTTAGCTTCGTCAATCAACAGAAAAGGTAGAAGATTAATAGCTGTTGGAAGTGGATTTGAAACTAAAAGTTCAAGATCAAGAGAAAGTTCAAGGTTATTAACTTATGGATTAACAAATTTTGATTTAGTTGAGATAAATAAAGCTAATAAACCTATCGATAAAGTAGAAGTATGGCTTGGTAAACAAAGCCATGTTAATGTACATGTTGATACTGATATTTATAAAACAATTAAAAAAGCAAAAAAGAGATTATTAAAGATATCCTTGAAATATGATGGACCAGTAGAAGCGCCGATTAAAAAAAATCAAAAAATTGGAACTTACAGAGTAGTATATGATCAAGAATTGATAGGTGAATATGATCTATTAGCATCTAACGATGTTCAAAAAGTAAATATTTTTACTAGATTAATAAAATCATTGAATTATTTAATCTGGGGCGATGTCTAAAAAACCTGTTATTGTTTTCGAGGGCATTGAAGGAAGTGGTAAGTCTCATCATTTAAATAGAGTTTCAAAATATCTTAAAAAAAGAAAACTTTCTTTTATCAAGATAAGAGAACCTGGAGGAAGTTTAAATTCAGAGAAAATAAGAAAATTGATCCTCAATAAAAAATCCAATTTTAATAAAAATACAGATTTACTGCTTTATTTAGCTTCTAGAAGTGAGAATATTTATCTACTAAGAAAATATTTTAAAAGAAGAATTATATTAATAGATAGATTTGTTGACTCAACTATTTCATATCAACATTATGGCATGGGTGTAAATTTAGATTTAATTAATAGAATAAACAAACACATTTTATCAGACTTTAAAGTCTCTTTTACTTTTTTAAACTTAGTAAATCATAAAAATATGGTAAAGCGACTTAGATTAAGAAAATCTACTAATAGGTATGATAATTTCAAAAAAAATTTTTACAAAAAAGTTCAAAAAGGTTTTATAAAGCTATCAAATAAGAATAAAAGAAAATATCAAATAATTGACTCAAATTTAGATATTAAGTTGAATGAAAAATTAGTTTTAAAGAAAATTGAAAAATTGATAAAATGAGCTTAAGTCCAAAAAATCAAACTAATTTGTTTTCACTCGATAACTATTTGCTAGAATTTATAGAACTTTATAAGAAAAAAAAATTACCTACGAAAATTTTACTTAGTGGTGTCAAAGGTTTGGGCAAGTCAACTTTAGCATTTCATTTAGTAAACTATATATTGTCTATTAACGAAGAACATCCTTATATTGTTAAAGAATTTAAGATTAATCCTGACAATAAATCTTATAAGCTTGTAATAAATGGATCAAATCCCAACTTATTATTAGTTGATATTTTAAGTGAAAAAAAAAATATTGATATTAATCAAATTAGAGAATTGATTAATAACTTAAATAAATCATCTTTTAATACTAAGGAAAGATTTATAATTATAGATAATATCGAAACATTAAATATTTCCTCTATTAATGCTCTTTTAAAAGTTTTAGAGGAACCACCACCAAACACTTATTTTATATTGGTAAATAATGACAGATTCATTTTACCAACTTTAAAATCCAGATGTATCAATTTCAAAATATCTTTAGATCACAAAACTTCGATCTCGGTTATTAATAAGATTTTAGATGATGATATTATGAAATTTATTAATAAAGATTTGATAAACTACTATTTAACACCAGGGCAAATATATCACTTAATTGAATTTTTCAAATTACAAAATCATAATCTTAAAGATTATGATTTAAAAAGTTTTATTAAACTTGTTATTAAAGATA
>CACKKE010000028.1 GCA_902600635.1 uncultured Pelagibacteraceae bacterium
TAATAGAATGTATAGGTCCTGAAATTTTATCCTTAAAAGATATTTTAGAAATTCTTTTAGATCTTATAAATAAAAAAAGATTGTTGATACCTTTCCCACTCCCAGTTGCTAAATTTTCTGCTAAATTTTTTCAGTTATTTCCAAAACCGTTACTCACCGAAGATCAACTAAGGCTATTGAAGTATGATAATATTCCCTCAGGAAAATACAAAACTAACTCAGATCTTGGTTTACCCAGTAAGCTTAATTTTAAAGATGAAGTAAAAAAATATTCACACATGTGGAGAGATGGGGGTCAGTTTTCAACAGATAAATATAATTTAGAAAATAAATAAAAGCATAAAATTTAATTATCCCGTTTGTATTTTCTTTTCGATATATTCTTGAATATCTTCTTTATCACTTGTATCTTCTTTCTTTCCTTTTGGTTGATAAGCGTAAAGCAAATGAAGTTTACAATATGAAAAGTCTTTTAAGGATGATCTTCCACAAAAATAAAAAGATTTTTCGTCAGGATGGCCGATTGGCCACTTACAAGAATTATCGTCTAATTCCTCAAGTTGCTTTGGATTTTCAGGTTCAAAATCTTTTTCAATTATTAAAGACTTAAACTTACTTCTTTTCCCTCTTCCTGACTTAAATTTATTTTTTTCCTGGTATATTTTTGAACTTTGATTTGCATTAGCAGATCTTGTCTTAATTTTTGCAGATAGGTTTAATCTATGGGCCTTTCCTATAACTGCATTTCGGCTAACACCTCCAATTATTTCGGCAATTTGACTAGCCGTATTTCCTTTGCCCCAAAGTTCTTTTAATTTATCAACTTTTTCGTCAGTCCAGCTCATTTTTAAACTACATAATGTGTTAATAAAGTTTTATATAACTATATAGAGGTTTAGATTAATAAATAACAAGGTGATTATTGGAGTTATTCACAAAAAAAACTAAAAAAATTTCAATCCAGACTTGTATCAGTGTAATCTTCAAATATAGAGGTATATAAATAAATTTTATGACTTACTTAGCAAAAAATTATAATAGAAAAAAAATTTCTTTTAAATATGGAAAGGGAAGCTACCTATATTCAGTAGATAATAAAAAATATTTAGATTTTGTGCAGGGTATAGCAGTTAACTCTCTTGGTCATGCACATCCAAAATTAGTAAATGCAATAAAGAATCAATCAAAAAAACTTTGGCATGTCTCAAATGCATTTCAAATTCCAGAAGGCGAAAAATTGGCTAAAAAAATATGCCAGAAAACATTTGCAGATTTTGTTATGTTTCAAAACAGTGGAGCAGAGGCCACAGAAGCAGCAATCAAAGTAGCTAGAAGATATTTTTATTCTATTGGAAAGCCAAATAAAAATAGAATTCTTTGTGTAAAAAACTCATTTCATGGCAGAACATTAGCTGCAATTTATGCTAGTGGATCAAAAAAAATGACCGAGGGATTTGGCCCAAAAGTAGTAGGATTTGACCATTTCAGATTTGGAGACCATAAATCTCTTAAAAAAAAGATCACAAAAAAAACAGCTGCCATAATGATTGAACCTATAATGGGTGAGGGGGGCATCAAGGTAATACCAGACTGGTGTTTAAAAGAATTAAGAAAATTATGTAATAAGAAAAAAATATTGTTGATTTTAGATGAAGTACAGTGTGGAATTTCAAGAACTGGTAATTTTTTTTCATTTGAAAAGTCCAAAATTAAACCTGATATCGTTCCAATCGCAAAGGGAATAGGTGGAGGATTTCCAATAGGAGCTGTTTTAATGAGTAAAAAAGTTGCTTCTGGTATGATACCTGGAACTCATGGTTCTACTTTTGGTGGAAATCCTTTAGCTATGGCTGTTGGGAACACTGTAATGGATATAGTTTCTAATAAAAAATTTTTGAAGAATATTGAAAATTTATCAAAATATTTTTTATTTGAATTAAATAATATTAAAAATCTGTATCCACATTTAATTAAGAGTATAAGAGGAAGAGGTTTCTTAATAGGAATTCAACTTCATAAAGATCAAACGACTTTCATTAATCGACTAATGGATAACAAATTGCTTACAATTAAAGCCTCAGAAAATGTTATTCGTATACTTCCCCCATTAAATGTAAAAAAAAGTGAATTGGATCTTTCTTTAAAAATTATAGATAAAGTTTGCAGAGAATTTAATTAAAATGAGAAATTTTCTAAATTTAAAAGATATTCCAGTAAGGGATTTAAAAAAAATCCTCATAGATGCAAAAAGACGCAAGAGATTAAGAAAAAAATTAAATAATCTTGAGGTTGATAAAGGTGCTCCTTTAAGAGGAAAATTATTAATACAAATGTTCGAAAAATCCAGTCTGAGAACTAGATTAAGTTTTTATTTAGCAATAAAGCAATTAGGTGGAAGCACTTTAACACTTAGACCAGATGAGCTCCATTTATCAAAGGGTGGAGAAAGTATTCAAGATACAGCAAAAATTTTATCAAATTTTGGGAATGCATTTATGCTTAGAACTGGTGATGATAAAAAATTAGAAGAATTTAAAAAATATTTATCTATACCTATAATAAATGGTCTTAGCCCCAGTTCTCATCCAACTCAAATTTTATCAGATATTTTTACTGTTGAGGAGATTAAGATGAAACCAATATCAAGACTGAATGTAACTTGGATTGGTGACTCAAATAATGTTTTGAACTCTTTAATTGCTGCGTCAATTAAATTTTCCTTTAAATTGAGTATTGGGTGTCCAACTAAATACAAACCAAATAATAAAATAATTAAATATATTAAAAGTAATAATAATAAGATTAGTATATTACACGATCCAAAAAAAGCAGCAAAAGGGGCTGATGTTATTTTTTCTGATAAGGTAATTTCTATGAATGATAAAGTGAATAAGTTAAAAAAATTGAATCAATTTAAAAAATTTAAGATAAATAAAAAATTAATGAGTTTAGCAAAGAAAGATTGCATTTTTCTTCACTGCTTACCGAGAGGAAAAGAGGTAGAAGAGGATGTTTTCTTAAGTAAACAATCTAAAGTTTGGCAACAGGCTCTCAACAGAGTACATGTTCAAAAATCAATATTACTTTATTGTTTTGGTAAATTAAGGTAATGGTAATGGATTATCTGAATTTTGATTTAAGTACAAAATAACAGAAGCTCTATCCTTTTCTTTTCTTAATCCAGCAAAGGCCATTTTAGTTCCTTTAATCCATTTAGCTGGTTTAAGTAGATAGCCATTAAGTTCTTCAAAAGTCCAAGCTTTTCCGTAGGCGGCAAGAGCTTTAGAATATTTATAATCATCTACAGCACCAACATCTCTTCCAACAACATTATACAATGCTGGACCAATATTATTTTTTCCACCTTTTACAATAGAATGACATGCAGCGCATTTTTTAAAAACCTTTTCTCCTGAAGCAATATCTCCCATGGCGATTAATGCAGCAATATCAACTTTATCCTCAGTCGGTTCCGAGCTTGTTTGTGAACTTACCACAGTAGCCTGCTCTATCTCAACTGAGTAACCAGGTGTTTTAGGCTTTTCAACATGAAAAATAACATCTGAAAGCTTTCCAATACCTATTATTAGAAGTGCTACCATTAATATTGCAGCTATTATTTTATTTAGCTCGAAAGAATCCATTTATAAAAAAATTATTTCGAACATATAGCACTATAAATATAAAATTGCTTATATTTTTAATGTACATTTTTGCCTCTATTTATATTGTAATGAAAAATTAAAAGAAAAATGAAGACATTAGTTATTATCCCCTCCAGATTATCAGCATCAAGATTACCAGGTAAACCCTTGCTTAAAATTAAGGGGTTATCAATCATTTCTCATGTTTATAAAAAAGCTCAAGAAGCTAATATTGGAGAGGTATTTGTTGCTGCAGAAGATCAAGAAATTATCGAAGATGTGAAGAAAAATGGTGGAGAAGCAATTTTGACAAATAATAATCACAAAACAGGAACAGATAGAATTTACGAAGCTTTTGTAAAGCTAGGTAGAACAGATATAGATTTAATCATGAACCTACAAGGAGATGAACCACTGATGAATATTGAGGATATCCAAAAATTAAATAAGCATATGATCCAGACCAAGCGTGATTTGGGAACTTTAGCAGCAAAAATTAGCAACAAAAAAGTTTTTGAAAATCACGATATTGTTAAAGTAATTACAGAAGAAAGTTTAGATGACACAAAATTTCCTCGAGCAATAAATTTTATGAGAAAATTGAG
>CACKKE010000029.1 GCA_902600635.1 uncultured Pelagibacteraceae bacterium
TAATTGATGTAATGAAGCCTCTGCCAAAACCAATTCCCAAAAAAATAGTAGAGGAAATTAAAAAAAAGCCAGAAGGTGAAATAAAGTTAAAAGCTGAAAAAGACTTAGGTATTATTCTACCAAAAAAGAAACCTTTAATAGCTGGAACCAAAAAAACTGATACAGCGAAAAAATCCAAATATTATAACAAGAAAGATTTCGAAATTGCGAAAAAGGCTATTTCAGAAATGAAACAAGCAAAATGGCCTGCCGCATTGAAAACAGCAAAAAAAGCAAGAGATAAATCAGTCTATAATTTCATACAATGGAGACATCTACTAACTAAAGGAAATAAAGCATCATATTACGATTATAAAACTTTTATAGACAAAAATGAGGATTATCCACGATTGGGAAGAGTAAAATATTTAGCAGAGCATAAACTTTCTACAGACACTATTTCACCCAAAAAAATTATCGATTGGTTCGGTGTTGATGAACCTTTAAGTGGTTTTGGAAAAATGATACTTGGAGAAAGTATAATTCTCAATGGTAATACACAAAAAGGTATTTCATATATTAAAGAAGGATGGATTACTGCCGAATTAAGCAAATCTGAATTAAGATTCTATAGAAAAAAATTCAAAAAATATCTCAATGCGGATGATTATATTAAAAGAGCAGATTACTTGGCTTGGAATAATAAATACTGGGATTTAAAAAGATTATTAAGATATTTACCTAAAGATTATGAGTTGCTTTATACAGCACGTCAATTGTTAATGAGTAAATCGTATGGTGTAGATAATGCTATTTCTAAAGTTCCAGCAAAATTTAAAAACGATGCGGGTTTAAATTACGACAGATTAAAATGGAGAAGAAAAAGAGGAAGGGTTGATAGTTCTGTTGAAATTTTAGTAAAAATTAAAAATACCAAAGATTATTTAGTCAGACCAGATAAGTGGTGGTTTGAAAGAGAAATCATTTCAAGATCATTAATTTATAAAAAGAAATATGCTTTAGCTTATAAAATTGCAAGTAATCATGCTTTGACCGATGGACCCGAATATGCGGCCGCGGAATGGATGAGTGGATGGATAGCATTAAGTTTCTTAGATGATCCTTTGTTAGCTAAGGATCATTTTGAAAATTTTTATAATAATGTTGGTTACCCGATAAGTACTTCGAGAGGAGCCTATTGGTTAGCTAAAACTTATCAGAAACTTGGTAAAAATGAATTAGCTAATGAATGGTTTGGTAAAGCATCTAATTTTCTAACTACATATTATGGTCAGTTAGCATTTATGGAGTTAAATCCCAATCAGCCTTTTGAACTATCTAGAGATATTGAAGTTTCAAAAGAATATAGAGACTACTTTTTTAAAAAAGAATTAGTCAAAACAGTTTATCTTCTTGATGAGCTTAACGAAGATAAATATACAAAACATATTTTAAGACATTTGGCTAATGATGATATAAATAATGGTAGTGAAGTTTTAGCAGCAGAATTAGCAACAAGCATTGATAGATTTGATTTTGCTATTCAAATAGCAAAAATTGCATCATATGAAAAAAGATTTCATAACAAATATAATTATCCAATCATAAGTACTCCAAATTATATAAATGGAAGAAAAATTCCTGATACTGCATTTATACTGTCAATAATAAGACAAGAAAGTGAATTTGATTTAAGTGCTAACAGTCACGCAGGAGCAAAAGGATTAATGCAGCTCATGCCTTACACGGCAAAAGTAGTTGCTAAACAAGCAAAACTTCCTTATTCAAAATCTAGATTAACAAGAGATGCAGAATATAATATTAATTTAGGTTCTCACTACATAGCTGGCCTAATTTTAGAGTATGACGGTGCTTATCCGTTTGCAATAGCAGCGTATAATGCTGGACCTAAAAGAGTTAGATATTGGAAAAAAATTAATAAAAATCCACAAAAGAACCAAATTGATTATGTAAATTGGATTGAATTAATCAAATTTAAAGAGACAAGAAATTATGTGCAAAGAGTGCTAGAGAACTATAACGTTTATCGTTATATTTTAGCTCAAAAACCAGTTACAATGATAAACTTCTTTAAGGATGATCCTTTATACTGAAAATGGCGGAAGAGGAGGGATTCGAACCCTCGGTACAAGTTTCCTCGCACGGTCATTTAGCAAACGACTGGTTTCAGCCTCTCACCCACTCTTCCAATAAATTTGTCACTTCTGATTGTATTGAATAATCAATATTTATAAAGTAATTATTCAATAATTATGAAAAATAAGTATTCAATATTTTCACTTATTAAAAACGCTTTTTCTTATCATGAAAATTGGGAGAAAGCTTGGAAAGATCCTGAGCCAAAAAAAGAATATGACGCTGTAATAATTGGTGGTGGAGGACATGGTCTTGCAACTGCTTATTATTTAGCAAAAAAACATAACATGAAAAATATTGCTGTTGTTGAAAAAGGTTGGATAGGAGGAGGAAATACTGGTCGAAATACTACAATAATTAGATCTAATTATTTATGGGATGCAAGTGCAGGTCTATATGACCATGCACTTAAAATTTGGGAAGGTTTATCTCAAGAATTAAATTATAATGTTATGTTTAGTCAAAGAGGAGTTATGAATCTTGCACATAATTTGCAAGATGTAAGAGACTTAAAAAGAAGAACTCACGCAAATAGATTAAATGGTATTGATGCAGTTTATTTAAATACCGAAGAAGTTAAAAAATTTTGTCCAATTATAAACACCTCACAGGATATTCGTTATCCAGTTTTAGGCGGTACCCTTCAAAGAAGAGCCGGTACAGCTAGGCATGATGCTGTTGCTTGGGGATATGCAAGAGGTGCTGATGAAATGGGTGTTGATATAATTCAAAATTGTGAGGTTAAAGGAATAAAAAGAAATGGTGATACCGTTGAAGGAATTGAAACAACTAAAGGATTTATCAAAACAAAAAAGATTGGAGTTGTAGCAGCTGGTCACTCCAGTGTAATAGCGAACATGGCTGGACTGAAATTACCTTTGGAAAGTAAACCACTTCAAGCTTTAGTGTCTGAACCAGTAAAACCGATAATAGATACAGTTGTAATGTCTAACGCTGTTCATGCATATGTCAGCCAATCTGATAAGGGAGAATTGGTTATCGGAGCAGGAACAGATGATTATGTATCTTACTCTCAAAAAGGAAGTCATGATATTGTGGAAGGAACTTTAAATGCAATTTTAGAACTATATCCAATATTTAGTAGAATGAGAATGCTTCGTCAGTGGGGTGGAATAGTTGATATATGTCCTGATGCGAGTCCAATCATAAGTAAAACATCAATTAAGGGTTTGTACTTTAATTGTGGTTGGGGAACAGGAGGTTTTAAAGCTACGCCTGGTTCAGGAGATTTATTTGCTCACACAATTGCAAATGACGAACCTCATAAATTAAATGCTGCGTTTAATATAAATAGATTTGTAAGTGGTGATCTAGTTGATGAACATGGTGCAGCCGCTGTTGCACACTAATGTTTTTAATTAATTGTCCTTTTTGCGGTGAAAGAGAGCAAAGCGAATTCAAAGCTGGTGGTGAAGCACATATTGTAAGGCCAAAACAACCTACAGAACTAAGTGATGATGAATGGGCAGAATACTTGTTCATGAGAAAAAATATAAAAGGAATTCAGTTTGAAAGATGGAATCATGTTCATGGTTGTAGAAAATGGTTCAATATGGTTAGGGATACGTCAAACGACCAAATAAAAGCTGTATACAAAATGGGTGAAAAACCACCAGTAAAGTAGAATGACTAATAATTTAAGATTTAAAACAAGCAAATTTATTGATGAAACTTATCGAGTTTCTTTTAAATTTAATAACAAAACATATTATGGTTTTAAAGGTGATACTCTAGCATCAGCTTTATTAGCTAATGGCATTCATCTTGTTGGACGAAGTTTTAAATATCATAGACCTCGAGGAATTATGACATCAGGTTCTGAAGAACCAAATGCAATTATTCAATTGCATGATAATTCCTCAAG
This sequence comes from uncultured Pelagibacteraceae bacterium, assembly GCA_902600635.1. Taxonomy (GTDB): domain Bacteria; phylum Pseudomonadota; class Alphaproteobacteria; order Pelagibacterales; family Pelagibacteraceae; genus Pelagibacter. The sequence goes on from CACKKE010000029.1 coordinate 4,022, forward strand.
AACTGAACCTAATGTAAGAGCTACAGAAGTGGAAATATATGAAGGTTTAGTTGCATCTAGTCAAAATTGTTGGCCTAGCGTTAATTTTGATATTGGAGGAATTAATAATCTATTATCTCCTATTTTACCTGCAGGTTTTTATTATAAAACTTTTATGTGGCCTGCAAGTTTCTGGGAAAAGTATGAATACTTTATTAGAAAATCTGCAGGTTT
>CACKKE010000030.1 GCA_902600635.1 uncultured Pelagibacteraceae bacterium
CAATATTGTTTGGTGATAAGATCAACCAGTTTAATTCACTTTTACCGCATGAAGTTAATGGAAAAATTAGAATTAATAAAAGTAGATTTTTCACTACTTAACTTATAAAGAATAAAAAATTAATTACTAATTTATTATAAACTTTTTAGATTATATTTAGCTAACAACTTAGTGAAGAAGCCTGAGGATTTTTTATCCTTAATCCATTTGTTTACATAATTATTCCATTTAGTATCACCTTTTGGCACCATCATTGCTAAGAATGCTGGATTTTTTCCACCATCTGGAACGATTGCTAGCTGAGGATATTTAATGACCAATTTATTTGCTTCTGTTGAACTTGTAATATTACCATCAGCTCTACCTGCCAAAACTTCTTGAAAGTCTCTTGCTGGTGCTTCAATTGAATTTAATTTTGATTTTGGAAAAAATTCTTTTGCCTTTTCCTCTTGAGAAGTACCAAGAGTAGTTGCAATAGTTACATTTGAATTATTAAGCGAGTCCCAAGTAGGAAATTTTTTTAGGTTCTTTTTTAGAACAAGTGGCACAGTAGCATATTTGTAATAGGTATCGGTAAAACCAGCTACCTCAGCTCTCTTCGGAGTTTTTGTAACACTAGTTGAAATATCATATCTTGCAGATGTTATTCCTGAAACAATAGTTTTCCATTCTGCAGGTACGAACTCAATTTTAACACCCATATCTTTAGCTAATTGATTCATAACATCGATATCGAAGCCTTTATACTTGTTAGTTGCAGGATCTTTGACTGTCATAGGATCCCAATCTCCAGTAGTACCAACTTTAAGTACTCCAGAAGACAAAATTTTATCTAGATTAGACTCTGCGTTAACTGAGAAGGGTAAAAGAGCAAATAATGCTACTAAAAATAATTTTTTCATATTTTTATTTAACTTATTTGAGATCTAAATGTGACTATAATCTTGACGCACTATCATTCATCCATGCGAATAAATGCTCAGAAAATGAGCGTCTTACAAATAAATTCACTTCATTTTTATTTTGATTATGAATGATTACATCTATTTTTGCGAGAATTGTTTGGGTCACTGAGCCAATTTTACCTTTAAAATCATTAAAATTAAAAGGAGAGCCTGTTTGAAACAAATCATAAATCTTATCCCCTTTGAGATTAATCCTAACAAATTGATCTGTTACATCTACCACAGCTCCTAAATTTAATTTAGATATGTTTTTATTTAAAAGTGTTTCAGTTTCATAAGAGTTTGTATTTTCTTTAACAACACCATTTGAAAAGATCATCCATTCATCAGGACTCAACCATAGAGCAGTCAATTTTTCACTTTGAGTAGAAGTATTTGCTTTTGTAGGCAAAACCATATTTAAAGATTTACCAACAGCTGATAAAAATTCTCTTTTTTTACCTCTTACTATCAATTTCATGACAGGTTTAACCTCGGTCATTTGTAGACCTTGATATGATTTTTCCTCTTTAATTGTATGATTATAATTTAGCATTTAATCTTTCACCTTCTTTATCCAAAAAAACTGGATCAGCTACAGTCACATTAATATTTTTATTCTCCATTGGTATAATTAATTTTTGTCCAAACATATTCTTTCCACCTTTAACTACACCTAATGCAATAGATTTTTTTAAGTTTGGGCTGTAATAACTTGAGGTTACATGGCCAAGCATTTCAATAGGTGTTTTTTTTATATCAGCAACTATCTGTGCACCTTCTTCCAAAACTTCCTCAGGATTTTCTGTTAATAAACCAACCAATTGTTTTCTATCCTCCCTAATTGTATCAGATCTATATAATGATCTTTTTCCAATGAAATCGAATTTCTTTTTGCTTACTATCCAATCCATTTGTAAATCTATTGGTGTCATGGTTGCATCAGTGTCTTGACCAACTATTATAAAACCTTTTTCTGCTCTTAATAAGTGCATCGTTTCAGTTCCATAAGGCGTAATATTAAAATCTTTACCGGCTTCCATACATTTTTCCCAAACAGATTTACCATAGTTTGCTTGAATATTAATTTCATAACTATGTTCTCCAGTAAAACTAATCCTCATTACTCTACATTTAATGTTGTCTATTTTTGCATTTTTAAATGACATATGTGGAAACTTTTCATCAGAAAGATCTAAATCAGGAATAACTTTTGAGACAATTTTTTTACTATTAGGACCGCAAACACTTATTGTTGCATAATGATCAGTTACAGAAGATAGATAAACATCTAATTCAGGCCATTCTGTTTGAAGATAATCTTCAAGTTTTCCTAAAACGTTAGCCGCACCGCCAGTAGTAGTGGTCATGATATAATGATTCTCACCCAATCTAGTAGTTACTCCATCATCATAAACCATTCCATCTTCATTTAACATTAAACCATAACGACATTTACCCACTGCAAGTTTTGACCAAGCATTAGTATAAACACGATTTAAAAATTCTGAGGCATCAGTTCCCTGAATGTCAATTTTTCCTAATGTAGATGCATCTAAAATACCTGCTGAGTCTCTGGCAGCTTTACTTTCTCTTTGCACTGCTTGATGCATATTTTCATTATCCTTAGGATAGTACCAAGCTCTTTTCCATTGACCAACGTTTTCAAATTCAGCTTTGTTGGCAACATGCCAATCATGTATTGGAGTACGTCTAAATATATCAAAAAATTCTCCTACATTTCTTCCAACAATAGTTCCAAAAGTAAGAGGTGTATAAGGAGGTCTAAAAGTTGTAGTTCCGTGTTCACCCATTTTAGTTCCCGCTGTTTCTGAGATAATTCCAAGAGCATGCATATTACCAAGTTTACCTTGATCAGTACCCATACCAGTAGTAGTGTATCTTTTTACATGTTCTATCGATCTAAAACCTTCTCTTAAAGCTAATTTAATATCTTTTGCAGTTGCATCGTTTTGATAATCAACAAAAGATTTAGTTTTCCCTATGGATTTATCAGATGGTAGTAACCAAATATTTCTCTTTGATTGATTTAAACCTGAGATTGTTTCAACAGTTTTGTATTCAGAATTATCAATATCAAGAAACTTTTTAATAGAAGACAAGGTATTCTTTATTATTTCCTCTAAACCAAAGTCTCCATTACAAGATCCAATACTTATTTGATCTGAAGGATAAACATTAGGTATAAATACTTGGTCTTCTTCTCTAAATTTTAATTTACCTCCTGATTGTGTAAACAAGTGTACTGCTGGAGTCCAACCACCAGATACACCTAAACAATCACAATTCAACTTTGTTTTGTCACCAATTACTGTTTGACCATCTTTTGAAAGTTTCATGATGGATATTTTATTAATTCTTCTATATCCGTAAGTATCAACGACAGTATAACCTTTGTAAATTTTAATATTATTTTTCTCAACTTCGTATGAAATTTTAGAGTCAATTTGTTCTCTGTTATCAATTATTGCATTAATCTTAATTCCTCTTTGAATTAAGCTCATGGCTGTTTCATACGCGGTATCGTTATTGGTAAAAAGAACATTATTTTCACCACAAGCCACACCGTATAAATCAATATATTTTTTGATTGCTGAGGATAACAGTATCCCTGGACGATCATTATTATCAAATATTAAAGGTCTTTCTATAGAGCCAGTTGCTGTGATTACTTTTTTAGCTCTAATTTTTAATAATCTTTGTCTTACTTTATTTTCTCTTTGATTAATTGGTAAATGATCAGTGAGATTTTCACGGGCCAATAAAAAGTTGTATCCATGAAATGCTGCAACGCTAGTTCTTATTTTTATTTCTAAATTTTCTAATTTAGATATTTCGTTGATTTCTTTTTCTAACCATGAACTTGTTATTTGATTATTAA
>CACKKE010000031.1 GCA_902600635.1 uncultured Pelagibacteraceae bacterium
CCAATTTCTTGAAATAACCCCGCTTCAGTTCCAAAGGATACAACTTCTCTAGAATTATCACCGGTCAAACTTGAGACTAATTCACATGCCTCTGAATTATCTATACGATCGAAACCTGTGACTTCACCTATTATTTCCTTGGTTATTTTTGAATTGGGAAAAACTTTTTTCATTTCTGGTAATAAAACTTCATTTGCAAATTTATCTATTTGTTGATTTAAAAAGATACCATCTTCTTTGATGACTGGTCTTGTCTCCCATTCAACTCGACATTTGTCAGCTATTACATTGTGAGCTATACCTCCGAATATTCCTCCAACTTGTAATGTTGAAAAAGGAGGATCAAAAATTGAGTCCTTCGGAGCTCTTTTTTTTAATTCTTCCCTAAGCTCGATTAACTTATTTGCATATTTTGATGCAAATTCAACGGCACTAACACCTTTATGTGGCATTGAACTATGTCCAGCTAATCCCTCAAAATAAGTAGTATATTCATAACAACCTTTATGTGCATCTATGATTTTCATTTTTGTAGGTTCACCCACAATACAAATTCCATCTTGAATATTTCTTTTTTTGAGTTCTTTAATTAATATTGGAGCACCTAAGCATGCTGTTTCCTCATCAAATGTAAAAGAAAAATGAATATCTCTATTTAAATCAACTTTAGAAAAAACTGGAGCAAACGCTAAAGTACATGCAATAAATCCTTTCATATCACAGGAACCTCTTCCATAAAGTTTATCTTCTTTAATTGTTGCTTTGAAAGGGTCTGTACTCCAACTCTTTGAAACAGGGACTGTATCAGTGTGACCAGATAAAATTATTGGTTTAACTCCATTTGATTTTTTTGCTTTTATTGTTGCAAAAAGATTTACTCTTTTTTTTTCATCATCATATGTTTTAAATGAAGTTGCACCTAAATTATTTAGATATTTTTCACAATAATTAATCAAATCATTGTTATCTTCTCCAGAAATAGTTTTAAATCCAATTAAATCAGATAAAATCTTAATAGAATTTTCGTATAATTTATCTAAATTTACTTCTGTACTCATTAGTAATAATTAATATAAATATCTCATTTATGAAAGAACAAATTACTTACGACATATTTGAGAAAATAGACATTAGACTTGGGACAGTACTTTCAGTCAAAAAAAATGAAAAAGCTAGAAAACCATCTTTAGTTGTTGAAGTCGATTTTGGAAAAGAAATAGGTGTTAAAACATCCTCCGCCCAAATTACTCATTTTTATAATGAGGAAAATTTAGTCGGTAAACAAGTGATTGGTGTTTGTAATTTTCCAGAAAAAAATATTGCAGGTGTAAAATCGCAATTTTTACTTTTAGGCTCGATAGACTCAGAAGGAAAAGTAACATTAGTACATCCCTCACAAAAAGCAGAGAATGGTTTACCTATAGCATAAGTATGCATCCTGAATTTTTATCTATGGCACTATTCTGGATTGTAGCCGCTTATACACCAGGACCAAATAATGTGGTTGCATCTTACTCTGGCTTTAATTTTGGAATAAGAAAAACAATCCCTCACATTTTTGGGGTTACATTTGGATTTACTTCAGTGGTATTTGCTTTGACAATTGGTTTAGTTAATGTTTTTAAACTATTTCCGATTATTCAAACTATTTTGAAATATCTAGGAAGTTTATTTTTAATTTACCTAGCCTATAAAATTAGTTTCTCAAAACCATCTAATGAGGACAAAAACGAAAATCCAATTTCTTTTTTAGATACTTTTATTTTTCAATTTTTGAATCCAAAAGGCGTTTTGATTGGAATTATTATTGTTTCAACATATGTTGAATATGGAGAAAATTATCTTAATTATGCGACTCAAGTTGTTTTATTTGCCTTTATAGTATCTTTATCAAGCATTACCTTTTGGACATTTGTTGGTAAATATCTTAGAAAATTTGCGACAAATGAGAAATTTATTAAATACTTTAATTATGTTATGTCAGTGCTTCTTCTTTTGAGCATAATTACATTTTATATATAAGATATGAAACCAGGAAATAAAAATTCTTACAAATCATTATCTGACCTAGAGGTTAACGGTAAAAATTATAAATATTATTCATTAAAAAAAGCTGAATTAAACGGTTTAGAAGGTGTTTCAAAATTACCAAAGTCATTAAAAGTTTTATTAGAAAATTTACTTAGGTATGAGGATGAAATATCAGTTAATAAAAAACAAATAGAAGCAGTAAAAAACTGGCTTGATACAAAAAAATCAAAAACTGAAATAGCTTACAGACCAGCCAGGGTTTTACTTCAAGATTATACAGGGATACCAGCAGTGGCTGATTTAGCTGCTATGAGAGAAGCTGTAAAAGAAAAAAATAAAGATCCAAATACAATTAATCCTTTATCTGCAGTCGATTTAGTTATTGATCACTCTGTTCAAGTTGATCAATCGGCCAAAAAAGATTCATTTGAAAAGAATGTAGATATCGAATTTAAAAGAAATGGCGAAAGATATTCCTTTTTAAAATGGGGTCAAAGCGCTTTTAACAATTTTAGAATTGTTCCTCCAGGAACTGGTATCTGTCATCAGGTTAATTTAGAGTATTTATCAAAAGTAGTTTGGTCTGAAGATTACAAAGGAGAAAAATATTTATTCCCTGATACTCTTGTTGGAACAGACAGTCATACAACCATGGTCAATGGCTTATCAGTTTTAGGATGGGGTGTTGGTGGAATTGAAGCTGAAGCAGGTATGTTGGGGCAGCCTATTTCAATGTTAATCCCTGAAGTCATTGGATTTGAAGTTACAAAAAAAATGCCAGAGGGTACAACTGCCACAGACTTAGTCTTAACAGTTGTTAAAATGCTTAGAGACAAAGGAGTAGTTGGCAAATTTGTTGAATTCTACGGTGAGGGATTAAAAAATTTAACTTTAGCAGACAGAGCAACAATTGCTAATATGGCACCAGAGTATGGAGCTACATGTGGATTCTTTCCAATAGATGAAGAAACTTTAAAATATTTAGAATTTTCTGGAAGAGATAAAGAAACAGTCGCGATTGTTGAAAAGTATGCAAAGGAACAAGGTTTGTGGGCAAGTGATGAAATTGAATTCACTGACAAAATCTCTTTAGATATGTCCACTGTAGTTCCAACAATTTCAGGTCCTAAAAGACCACAAGATAAAGTTCTTTTAACTGACGCATCAAGCAATTTTAAAAAAGTTTTTAAAGAAGCTACAGATAAAAATGATTATAAAATTTCTAAGGTAAAAGATACAGATTACGAAATTAAGGATGGTTCAATACTAATTGCAGCAATTACATCATGCACAAACACTTCTAATCCAAACGTTCTTATTGGAGCTGGACTACTTGCAAAAAAAGCTGTTGAATTAGGATTGAATGTTAAACCATGGGTTAAAACATCTTTAGCTCCTGGGTCTCAAGTTGTAACTGATTATTTAGAAAAGGCAGGTCTAAATACGTATTTAGATCAATTAGGATTCAATTTGGTTGGTTATGGATGTACAACCTGTATCGGGAATTCAGGACCTTTAGCTGAAAATATAGTTGATGCTATTCAAAAAGAAAATTTATATGCAGTCTCTGTTTTATCAGGTAATAGAAACTTTGAGGGTAGAATTTCACCTCACATTAAAGCAAATTATCTAGCCTCTCCACCTCTTGTTGTAGCTTATGCTCTTGCTGGTCATATGGAATTTGATTTAATCAAAGACTCATTTGGAAAAGGCAAAAATGGTAAAGATAT
>CACKKE010000032.1 GCA_902600635.1 uncultured Pelagibacteraceae bacterium
CCCATATATTGTGTCGTAACCCAATGTCCAAAATATGGCGCCAAGATAAAGTATTATGGGAATAAGACTTATTTCCCCTTTAATAGACGTCCATCCTAACAGTAATCCATAATTAAAAGTTATGCCTAAGAATAGCTGAGGCCAATAGGTAAACCTTTTCATTAATGGATAAGTGAAGGCTAGCGGCATAGACGCTAAAGCAATAATAATTGTAAAAAAATTAAAATTGATTAGTACTAAAAAAGCGATCAAACATAGAATTCCCGAATATAAAATGGCAAGTTTTACTGATACTTTTCCTGAGGCTATTGGCCTATCTTTAGTCCTAAATACTTTTTTATCAAATTTTCTATCAAGAACATCATTTACTATACATCCAGCAGATCTCATTAAAACAGATCCCAAAAAAAATAGTAATAAGTAAAAAAAATAAATATTTAAATCCGATGAAAAATCATACGCCAATGTAAGACCCCATGAACAAGGCCAAAATAATAGCATGTATCCAATCGGTTTTTTAAGTCTGGTAAGTTCTACAAAAAGATTTAATTGGTTCATAAGATTTTACTTGTAAATAACAAAGCCAAGATTGATAATCAAACTGATTCGTATGAATATTGATTATACTGTAACTGCATTAATGTTTCCTGCAATACCATTAATGATGGCAGTTTATAGTAATAGATTTCATTCATTAAGTATCCTTATTAGACAACTTCACGATGAACATGTGTATGAAAAGCACATACCACCTGAGTGGAAAAAACAATTCATAAATTTAAGTGGCAGGATAACTCTTTTAAGATGGACAATTTTATTTGCATCCTTTGGCTTTCTGTTTAACATGTTAACTGTATTTGCCCTTTACTTTAATGAGGTTTTTATAGCGAGGATTATTTTTGGGTCATGTTGTTTGTCGATGATAATTTCAATACTATTTTTTATTAGAGAAATTCATATTTCAACGAACGCTCTTAAGTTACACATGTCTGATATGGACGTAAATGTTGATTAAGGAATAATGACTGCTGGACCAGTTAATATTCTTGCTTCTAGATCTTTATGAGCCTGAGCAACATCCTGAAGTGAATACTTCTTTGAAATTTCAACATTAAATTTCTTTGATAAAACTGCGTCAAAAACTTTTTTTGCAGATTCGACAAGCTCCTCTCTTTTTATGGTGTAATGAGCAATAGATGGTCGTGTAAAAAAAAGACCTTTTGCATTTATATCTTTTTTAACATCTATGGTGTCAACATAACCTGATGCATTTCCAAAAGCTACCATCATACCTCTAATCTTTAATGTTTCGATTGATCCTTTGAAAGTTTTGATGCCGACACCATCGTAAACAACGTCAATACCGTTTTTACCAACAATTTTTTCAACCTCTTCAACAAAATTTTTTTCAGAATAATTAATTACATGATGGCAACCATTTTTTTTAGCAATCTCCTCTTTGGCTTTTGAGCCCACAGTTCCAATGACTTCAGCACCTAATGCATTAGCCCATGGACATAAAATCTGGCCGAGCCCACCTGCTGCAGCGTGATATAAAACTCTATCACCCTTTTTTAATGGATATGCTCTGTGTAACAAGTATTCTGCAGTAATTCCTTTTAATGTAATGCAAGATGCTACCTCATCAGAGACTCCATCTGGAACAGATACTAATTTCTCCTCAGGCATCAGTTGCTTTTCTGAATAAGCACCGATAGGCATTGATGCATGAGTAACTCTATCACCGACTTTAAATAACTTTACTTCAGATCCAACTTCTTCAATTACTCCACAAGCTTCAAGCCCAATCCCGCTGGGTAATGGTATAGGATAAAGGCCTGTTCGATGATAAATATCTATAAAATTTAAACCAATTGATAAATTTTTAATCAACACCTCTTTTGGTCCAGGGTTCCCTAATTCTACGTCTTTAATAACCAAAACTTCTGGTCCACCAAATTTATCTATTTGAGCTGATTTCATTATCTACTTTACAAATGTACCATTATGATAATCTTGAACAGCTTGCAAGATTTCTGCTTTAGTGTTCATTACAAATGGTCCACCTCTAGCTATTTCCTCATTTATAGGTTTACCTGAAATAACTAAGAATTTTGCATCAGATTGTGCACTGATTTTTAAATCCTCACCTCTCGATAGTAAGATCAAAGTACTATCCTTGACTTTTTCATGTTCTTTTTCACCAATTTTTATTTCCCCTTTTATGAGATAGATAAATGTATTGTGCGTAGATGGAAGGCTAAATTTAAAATTTTTGTTTTCATTTAGTTCAACATCAAAATAAACGGGTTCGACATTATGACCTTTAACTGGACCTTCAGCTTTTTCAAATTTACCTGCAATAACTTTTACTTGTTTATCATTATCTTTGTGAACACTCATTTTATCTGCATCAATATAAATATATTCTGGTTTACTCATTTTTAATTTTGCTGGCATATTTATCCATAATTGAAATCCATGAAGCCTTCCCTCTTTCATGGCAGGCATTTCAGAATGAATAATTCCACTTCCTGTTTTCATCCATTGAACATCACCAGCAGTCATTCTACCTTTACCGCCAGTACTGTCTTTATGCTCAAAATTACCAGCAAGCATATAAGTTACAGTTTCAATTCCTCTATGTGGATGTGGAGGAAATCCTGCAATATAATCTTCACTATTCTCTGAACCAAATTCATCTAGCATTAAAAAAGGATCAAAATAATTTGGCTCCACACCAATACTTCTTTTTAATTTAACTCCAGCTCCATCTGAAGCTGGAATAGGATCAATAATTTTATTTACTTCAATATTTTTCATCGTATTAAAATAGTTGTTATATTTCGATTTGCAATATTACTTTTTGTTATGTGAGCCATCACAAAAAGGTTGATCGTTTGTTTGTTTGCATACACAAAAGAACACTCTTTTTGTTAATTCAGCTTTATAAGCCAAGGGTTTGAATTCTGTTCCTTTATGCGAACCATCACAAAATGGCTGCTTAGAACTTTTACCACAGCTACACCAGTAATAAGATTTTCCCTGTTCAACTTCTATGGCCAATGCGCTATCTCCCGCTCTTTGTCCTTTGTTCATATTATCTGCATTTTAATTTAAATTAAATTAACAAGCTCGCTTAAATTTTTAACTTGATTTTTGGGTTTGTAATCAAGATTGTCAAAGATATTATTATTACGGTTTACCCAAATAGAATGATAACCATAATTTCCACCTCCTGAAACATCCCAAGTGTTTGCACTTAAGAAAGCTATTTCATTGCTTTTAATTTTGTACTTTTTGATAGGCAATTCATAAACTTTAGAGTCTGGTTTATAAATTCCAACTTCCTCTATTGAAAATAAATCATCGAATAGATTATCTAAATTATTACTCTCAACTAACTCTTTTAAAAGAGATGGGGTTCCATTTGAAAGTATAGCTAATTTAAAATTCTTTTCTTTTAATTTTTTAAGAGTTTCTGGAACCTCCTTAAAAGGTGAAAGAACTTTATATAAA
>CACKKE010000033.1 GCA_902600635.1 uncultured Pelagibacteraceae bacterium
AGTCGGCTCTGATAGACTGGCAAATGCAATAAGTTTAATGAGTCCTAAGAAAAATTTCATCATTTTAGATTTTGGCACAGCTACAACGTTCGATGTATTAGCAAATAATACTTACCGAGGAGGTGTTATTGCTCCTGGTATAAGTATTTCATTAAATACTTTAACTGATAAGGCTTCTCTGATACCAAAAATTAATCTTAAGAAAATAAAAAAAGTAATTGGAATTGATACGATTTCAGCTGTTAGATCAGGTTTCTTTTGGGGCTATGCAGGCTTAATTGACAATATTATTAATTTGATTAAGAAAGAAACAGGAAAATCTTATAAGGTTGTTATTACGGGTGGCTTTTCTGATTTATTTAAAAATTCGATTAAAACAAAAGTTATTGAAAACAAAGATATCACTGTTAAGGGTCTTATAAAGATTTCTAAATTATTAAATAGATGAAAGAAGAATTATTATTTTGTCCACTAGGTGGATCTGGTGAAATTGGGATGAACATGAATCTGTTTGGTTATGGTTTACCTGGCAACCACAAATGGATCATGGTTGATATTGGTGTTGCTTTTGCAGATGATACTCTTCCTGGAATAGATTTAATTTATCCAGATCCAGGATTTATTGTTGAAAAGAAAGATAATTTATTAGGTATAGTTCTTACCCATGCTCATGAAGATCACATTGGAGCAATTGCTCATTTATGGCCAAAACTTCAATGCAAGATATACGCAACACCGTTCACAGCTGTTTTGATAAAGGAAAAATTTAGAGAAAAACATATTGATATTACTAAAGATCTACAAATTGTTGAATTAAATGGAAATATTTCATTAGAAAAGTTTGAGATTGAATATATCACTTTAACACATTCAATTCTAGAGCCAAATGGTTTGAGAATAAAAACCCCAGCAGGAGTAATTCTACATACTGGAGACTGGAAAGTTGATCCAAATCCACTAATCGGTGATGAAATTAATTCTAAAAGGTTAAAAGAAATAGGCGATGAGGGTGTCTTAGCAATGATATGTGACTCAACAAATGTTTTTAGTGCCGGAAGATCAGGATCAGAGTTAGATGTAAGAAAAAATTTGTTAAATATAGTTAATCGATTAAAAAAAAGAGTTATCATTACTTCTTTTGCGTCAAACGTCGCAAGAATGGAAACAGCTTTTTACTGTGCTGAAAAATCTGGGAGACAGATATCTTTAGTTGGAAGATCAATGCACAGAATCTATAAGGCTGCAAGACAATGTGGATATTTAAAAAATACAATTGAACCTATTGATCCTAGGGATGCAAAAAATTTCTCTAAAGAAAAAATTCTCTATTTATGCACAGGTAGTCAAGGTGAACCAATGGGAGCAATGATGCGTATAGCAAATTATGTTCATCCAGATGTTTTTATTGAAAAAGATGACGCTGTAATTTTTTCATCTAAAATTATCCCAGGTAATGAAAAAAAACTTTATAAGCTTCATAATCAATTAGTGAAAGATGGTATCGAGGTGATCTCTGAAGAAACTGAATTTATTCATGTATCAGGTCATCCAAATCGAGAAGATCTTAAAGATATGTATCAATGGGTCAAACCCCAATGTGTTATTCCAGTTCATGGAGAGCACAGACATATGATAGAACATATCAATTTTGCAAAAGAAATGCAGGTTCCCCATCCTGTTCAAGTTGAAAATGGAGATATTGTAAAATTATCTCCTGGTGATAAACCAGAAGTCTACGATAAAGCACCAAGCGGGAGATTGTATTTAGATGGTAATGTTAGTGTGGAAGAGGACTCTCAATCTATAAAAGACAGAAGAAACCTGAGTAGTAATGGTTATTTGGAAATAACAATCTTAATTACTCCAAAGGGAAATATCCACAATAGTCCCATAATCACTTTCAGGGGATTGCCTGTTTATGAGAAAGAGGAGTTTTTATATGGACTAGAAGATGAAATTGAAAAAACATCAAGAACATTTAAACTTGGTAATAAACAGCAAGAGCACAATTTAATAGATGCGCTAAAAATTGCTTGTCGTAAATTTACTAAAGAAAAAACTGGAAAAAAACCTTTCGCTAATATTAACTTGGTTAAGATTTAATGAGCCTCACAGGATTAGCAATAATCTATATAATTATTTGGTGGATAATTTTCTTTGCAATTCTACCAATAGATGTAGAGAGAAATAAAGTGATTAAAATTGAGGGTGAGGATCCAGGCTCCCCAGAAAATCCAAAAATGTTAAAGAAATTTGTTTATTGTACTGGAATTACAACAGTTTTGTTTATAATTATTTACTTACTTATGAAATTTGAATATTTAAATTTAAGAAATATAATCACTTAGAATGTATATTTCACAATCATTTATTCCAATTTTAAAAAACAATCCTTCAGAAGCCAAAATAAAATCACATCAATTAATGTTACGTGTGGGAATGATTAAACAATCATCAGCAGGAATTTACTCTTGGTTACCACTAGGTTTTAAAGTCATGAAAAAAATTGAGGATATTGTTAGAGAAGAGCAAAACAAAATTGGAGCTCAAGAAATTTTAATGCCAACCATACAATCAAGTGAAATATGGAAAGAGAGTGGGCGCTACGAGGACTACGGTGAAGAAATGCTAAGAATAAAAGATCGTCAAAATCGTGAAATGCTTTACGGCCCGACCAATGAAGAACTTGTAACAGATATATTTAGAGCATCAATTAAATCTTATAAATCTCTTCCGCAACTTTTATATCATATTCAATGGAAATTTAGAGATGAGATTAGACCACGATTCGGAATAATGAGATGTAGAGAGTTTTATATGAAAGATGCTTACTCATTCGATATTTCTGATGAGGAAGCTTTATTTTCTTATAATAAATTTTTTTTATCTTATTTAAAAACTTTTAAGAGATTAGATCTTACTGCCATTCCAATGGCTGCTGATACTGGACCTATAGGAGGTAACCTTTCTCATGAGTTTATTATTTTAGCTGAAACTGGTGAAAGTAAAATTTATACGGATAAGAGAATTTTTGATTTGAAAAGTGAGGGCACAAAATTAGAAAAAAAATCGTTAGTAGACCTGAGAAAAAAATATGAGGAATTTTACTCAGTTACTGATGAAAAATTTGATAAGAATGAGTTTGAAAAAAAAGTTTCAGAAACTAATCGATTGAAAACTAAAGGTATTGAGGTGGGTCATATATTTTATTTTGGTGACAAATATTCAAAACCAATGGGTGCATCAGTAGATCTTCCTGGTGGTAAAAAAGATTTTGTTAAAATGGGCTCATACGGCATAGGAGTTTCAAGGTTAGTAGGGGCAATTATAGAGGCAAAATATGATGAAAAAAATGAAATCATGAAATGGCCAATATCTGTTGCTCCATATGATATTGGAATAATACCAATGATAAATAAAAACGATAATTCAGCTTTAGAAAAAGCAAATAAGATTAATTCTGAATTTGAAAAAAACAACATT
>CACKKE010000034.1 GCA_902600635.1 uncultured Pelagibacteraceae bacterium
TCCTGAGTAACAGATTTCGCGTTTTTGTATTCATTATAAATTGCTAAGAATCTGCTAGCTTCACCCTCAGCTTTAGCTACAACTTCTTTCTTATACGCTTCTGCAGCTTGTAAAATTTTTTCTGCTTCTCCACGTGCTCTTGGGATAACATCGTTTGCATAAGCTTCAGCCTCATTCTTAGATCTTTCCATATCAGCTCTTGCTGCCTGTACATCTCTGAATGCATCAATTACCTGATCTGGTGGGTCAGCTTTTTGCGTTTGTACTTGAGTAATCTGAATACCACTAGTGTATTCATCTAAAATTTTTTGAATAATTTCTTGCGTGTCTGTCTCTATGACTGATCTACCTTCAGTTAAGATAGGTTGAATATCAGATCTTGCAATTACCTCTCTCATTGCTGTTTCAGCGGCTGCTTTAACTGTACCTTCTGGATCTTGAATTTTAAATAAAAAATTTCCTGCATCTTTTATTACCCAGAATACTGAGAAATCGATATTAACAATATTTTCATCTCCAGTTAACATTAAGCTTTCTTGAGGGACATCAGCTACTCCACCTTGAGATGTAAACCCACTATCTCTCTCAGATCTAAAACCAATATCAATTCTATTAACTTTTGTAACTTTTGGAGTAAGCACAGATTCCACTGGAAAAGGAATATGATAATTTAATCCTGGTTGAGTTGTTTTTACAAACTTACCAAATCTTAAAACTACCCCTTGTTCATCTGGTAATACTCTATAAAGACCACTAGCTAACCAAACAAAACCCAATATAATTAAAACTAAAATTGCCTGCTTACCTCCAGAAGAGCTACCTCCTGGTAAGAATTTCTTAATTTTTTCTTGGAACTCTCTGATAATCTTATCAACATCTGGTGGGGTTGGCCCTCGGCCAGAGCCGTTTCCACTTCCTCCGCCACTTCCTCCTGGGGGTGTTCCCCATGGGCTTCCTCCAGTTTGTCTATATTCATCTGACATATGGCGATCTATATAATGTCTTTATGTGAAAAAACAAGTTAAGATCCGGTTATGCCAAAGGAAAAACCAGAATTTAGTGACGCAATGAGAGCTAAAATGGGTAAAAAATTGCCAGAGAAGAATCCAATTAGAGGCGCAAGATTTACTATTGCGATTTCTAGCGCAAAAGGAGGAGTTGGGAAATCTACTTTTGCAACAAATTTAGCTTTAGCTTTAAAAAAGATTGGATGTAAAGTGGGTTTATTAGATGCGGACATTTACGGTCCATCTATCCCAAAAATGTTAGGAATAAATGAAAAACCTAAAAGTGATGGAGAAAAATTAGAACCTGTAAATAAATACGATATTCAGTGTATGTCTATTGGTTTCTTAACTGATCAACAAACTCCAATGATTTGGCGCGGACCAATGGTAACAAGCGCGATAAGGACTTTTACACAAAAAGTTAATTGGAAAGATTTAGATTTTATAATTACTGATATGCCTCCTGGAACTGGGGATACCCAACTTACCTTTTCCCAAGAGATTAAGATAGATGGTGCTATCATCGTATCGACTCCACAGGAAGTTGCCTTATTAGATGTAAAAAGAGGAATTAAGATGTTTGATAAACTTGGAGTAAAAGTTTTAGGCTTAGTTAATAATATGAGTCACTTTATTGGTGATGATAATAAAAGATATGATATTTTTGGAGAAGGTAGTGTTAAGAAAACTGCAGAGGAATTCAATAAAGAATACTTAGGAGAAATTCCAATTAATCCTAAAGTTGGAACATCAGGAGATAAAGGCAAGCCAATTGTTGAAGAGGACCCAAATAATGAAATATCAAAAATTTATGTTAGTTTAGCAAATAAGATTAAATCAACTTATCTTTAAGATCAAAAGCTTCCATAAGTTCATTCCATTCTCTTTTAGATAGGCCGGAGTCTTCCAAAGAAATATTTTCACCTTTGATAAGTTTTTTTAGAATTATTTTTCCTTTAGATGATACTTCAGTTCCACCTACCCTATAATCTATAAATGCTTCATGAGTAATTGGTACCCATTTTTTTAGAGTATCTAACATTATGTCTGCATAAACTCTTATTTCGTACTGTGCATGATGATCTGCTCTCAATCTTAAAAAATTCATCAAATTCAGTAAATCTGTTTTCCAATACCACTGAGTGTAAGTGTTTAAAGTTAAATTCATTCTAGCAAGCTCTCTGGCTAAGCCCTTTCTGGTATCATCTATTGTTGATCCATCATATTTTTCATTTAACATTGTTTCATAGTTTGCATATGTTCTTTCAGCATCATCTTTTAAAATTTCTAAAACTTTTTTTGCTTGTTCGCCTTCTAATACATCGCCTCTACCTTGCCTATTAGATGTTGATTGAGCAGCTAAATTTTCTTGGGATGGCAAATAAAACTCCTTGTCTAAAATTGAATATCTTGCAGAATATTCGTTAACATTAGCTGTTCGATGTCTAATCCACTGACGAGCTATAAATATTGGTAATTTGATATGGTATTTTATCTCGCACATTTCAAATGGTGTGCTATGCCAATGACGCATTAAGTATTTTATAAGACCTGCATCTGTTGAAACTTGTTTTGTTCCTTTACCATAAGAAACTCTGGCTGATTGAACAATTGATGTATCGTCACCCATATAATCCACAACTCTCACAAATCCATGGTCAAGAGCGGGTATTGCTTCATAGAGAATTTTTTCAAGTTCAGGTACAGTTACTCTTTTAGTTGAATTTACTTGAGATTGCTGATTCTTGATGTCTGCTAATTGTTCTTTAGTTAATTTCATTAGATTCTTTAAGAAAATATCTTATAAGATAATTTATTACATAAAGTAATAAAAATATGAAAAATGATTTAACATTTATTATCAAATGAAACTCAGCGTTATAATGCCCTGCTATAACGAAGAAAGCACTTTAGCAAGGATATTAGATAATGTAATAAATGAGAATTCCATTGAAAAAGAAATAATTGTTATTGATGACTTTTCAACTGATAATTCCAGGAAAATTCTCAAAAATTACGACAAAAAAGATAAAATTAAAGTAATTTTAAATACCAAAAACAAAGGCAAAGGCTACTCGATCAGACAAGGATTAAAATTAGCAAACGGCGATATAATATTAATTCAGGATGCTGACCTTGAATATAGCCCAGATGATTATAAAAAGTTAATAGAGCCAATTCTAAAAGATAATGCTGATGTGGTTTATGGATCAAGGTTTATTGGTGGTCAAGAGACAAGAGTTTTATATTTTTGGCACACCTTGGGAAATAAATTTCTTACATTGCTTAGTAATATGTTTACGAATTTAAATTTAACAGATATGGAGTGCTGTTATAAAGTTTTTAAGAAAGACATCATTAAGAATATTGATTTAAAAGAGGATAGATTTGGGTTTGAACCAGAAATTACCGCAAAAATTTCAAAAAAAAATTTAAAAATTTATGAAATTGGAGTCAAATA
>CACKKE010000035.1 GCA_902600635.1 uncultured Pelagibacteraceae bacterium
TTTTAGACATGAATGTCACAATAAAAAATATTTTGACGAAGGAATAAAATTGACAAAACTAAGATGCAATACTCACCCACATCAAATACATTTTGAATTATTGTCAGAACATGGGATTATTGGATATATATTTTTTATTTTTATGATGTTTATTGGTTTAAAAAAAATATTTTACAATTACATCAAATCTAAAAATATCTTTTATTTTTCTACTGGTATATACCTTATTATTTTTCTTATTCCAATTTTACCAAGTGGATCTTTTTTTTCAACTTTTAATGGGACACTTTTTTGGATTGTCTTTTCAATAAGCAATATAAATAAAAAATGTTTATAACAATTACTACTTGAGAGATTTATTCAAGAAATAATAAATTGAATTATAAGCTAATAAACAAACTAAATTGATTACGATAAGATTCTTGGTTTGAGAAACATTTTCAAACGCTATGTAAAAAATAATCAAATTAAAAGAGTTAATAGTTAATCCAGTAAATGTATTTAAAAAATTTCCTTTTAAATTTAGTTTTCTTTTGAAAAATAATAATATTAACTGATGTAAATGACGACTATCTGGATCAGCAATTGATTTTTTGACTCTAATTTTTCTTATAATTGAGAATAGACATTCATATGCCGGATACCATAGGAGACATGCTACAAAGTATGGTGACACCCTATTTGAAGACTCTACTAACTCAATCAAAAAGTACCCAAGTATAAATGAGATCAAATAAGCACCACTATCCCCTGATATTAATTTTCCAAAAAAATTAAATAAAAAAACTATTGAAAGAATACATATTAAAACTCTAAAATTATCAGCATTATAAAGTAAACCAAATTTTTCAATAGAGATAAAAGTTACAAATGACATAATTAGAAAATACCCAACAAGAAGGGTATTTACCCCATCCATAAAATTTGAACCATTCATTAAAACCAAAAAACAAAATATTGTAAAAAAATATTTAAAATAAATATTTGCCAATAAATTATCGAATATTTCTATTCTTATCGAGTTTATAAAAATTTGTTCAAAATAGATAAACGTAAAAACAATCAAAATTTGTAAAATCAGTCTTCTAATGGGTGAAAATAAGTAATTGATATCAGATAAAAACCCAACCAAAAATATTAAGATTAAAAAAATTTTTAAATACTCAGCATCAAATTTTAAAAAAAATAAACTTGCAACCAATATTGAAACACCACCAGTGATTGGAACAGTATTTTTTGTTGCGAATGATTTATGAAGATTAAATTTTTTATCAATCAAAAATTGATTTTTTTTAGATAGATAATTAAAGATTAATATTAAGAGTAATGTAAAAAAAATTACATAAATCTCTGACATTTTTTACTTTTGTAATTCTTTTTTTGCCTTTTTTAGATCACTTTCAATCATATCTTTAACTAGATCCTTGAAAGTATACTTAGGTTTAAATTTTAATAATTTAAAAGCCTTTTTAGCATCTCCTTTTAAGTATTGAACTTCATTAGGCCTAAAATAATTTTTATCTATTTTAATAATAATTTCTCTTTTTGAACCTTTTTTTAAATATCCAATTTCATTGAGTCCTTTTCCACGCCAATAAATCTTTAATCCTAAGTATTTAGACGCAACTTCAACAAATTCTCTTACAGAAAAAGCCTGACCCGTGGCTACAACGAAGTCATCTGGTTTTTTTTGTTGTAAAATTCTCCATTGCATTTCCGTATAGTCTTTTGCGTGTCCCCAGTCCCTTTTTGCATTAAGATTACCTAAATATAAAATATCTTTACTTCCTAATTTTTTTTTTGCTAAAAATCTTGTTATTTTTCTTGTAACAAAAGTTTCACCTCTCCTTGGGCTTTCATGGTTAAATAAAATTCCATTGCATGCAAAAATTCCGTACGACTCTCTATAAACAGATGTGATCCAATATGAATACAATTTAGCAACCCCATATGGTGATTTTGGATGAAATTTTGATTTTTCGTTAAAGATATTTTTTCCATATGTTTCACCAAAAAGTTCTGACGTGCTAGCTTGGTAAAATTTAATATTTTTTATTTTAAGAAATCTTATTGCTTCTAGTAATCTAAGTGTTCCGATTCCTGAAACTTCTGAAGTATATTCAGGATTTTCAAAAGAAACACCGACATGACTTTGTGCTCCTAAATTATATATTTCATTTGGCCTAATTCTATGAATTAAATTATAAATACTATTAGTGTCGGTTAGATCTCCATAATGTAAAAAAAAGTTTGTCTTGTTATGTGGATCTATATAAATATGATCAATTCTTTTCGTATTGAAAGTTGAAGATTTTCTTATTAATCCGTGGACTACATAATTTTTTTTTAATAAAAACTCAGCTAAATAGGACCCATCTTGGCCTGTGATCCCAGTTATTAATGCTATTTTTTTCATTTTTTATTTATAAATAATCTTAATATAGAAATTAAAATTAGAAAGCCATCCTTTAACTCATTTACTTTCTTTTTTCCACTTATTCTTGGTCTTTCATATGAGGGAAAATCAAACATTCTCATAGACCTAGTTTTTGCCTTGACAGGTAGTTCCACACAAAAAGTAAAATCATTATAACGTAAAGCTAAATCTTGGAATGCATTTGTCTTTCCCATAACATAAGTATAAAGGACATCAGAAATATCTAACCTAAAAAGAATCTTACATAAAAAAGTAAAAAAATAATTTCCAATGAGTGTAAGTATTGTGTCATCATCACTTCCACCTGGTTTTTTATATCTGGTGCTAAATACAAATTCACAATTATTCTCATTTTTTTTAAGCATTTCACCTAAATACTTAGGATCAAAAGAGCCATCAGCATTAAAAATACATGAATACTCAGTAGTCGAGTGATTAAGACCCTGTATAAGAGCGTTTCCAAATCCCTCACCATTTTGAATTATAATTTTACAATCACTTTTTTCTAAAACTTTTTGAGTTTCTTTATCATATTTTGGTACTACAACAATTTTTTTACATTTTAGATTTAATTCATCAATCTCTTTTAGAACAAGAGGAAGTGTTGTTG
>CACKKE010000036.1 GCA_902600635.1 uncultured Pelagibacteraceae bacterium
CTCAACAATTGATTGGAACATAAAAGATCATAAAGATATTCCAATAGAACAAAGAAATTCAGAGGAACTATCTCATATGGAAGGTTTAAATGAAAAAGGTGAAATAAAGAAAATACAAATTTATCCAAAAAAAAGTAAAGCTATGAATTTAGCTTTTGATGTAACTCCTGCAAAATATATTACGGGATTAATTACCGAAAAAGGTGTATGTGAAGCATCAGAAAAAGGACTAAAAGAATTATTTAAATGAAGAATTTAGATCAAAGAAATCAAATTATTGAATATTCGTTAAAATTAAATTCTACAAATCTTTCACCTCTTAGGTCAGGCAATATATCATTGAGAGGTAAAGAAGATGATAAAGAGGGATACTTAATTACTCCATCAGGAAAAAAATATGAAACACTTAAACCTGAAGATATTATTTTTATGGGTTTAAATGAAGAAGACGAAAAAAAATAAGTTACCATCTGACGTATACTCTGTAGATTTTGAGTTAGAATATGGTTCAGCAACCATTGAAATGCATAAAGATTCTATAAATGAAAAAGATAAAGTTTTAATTATTGACGATTTAATTGCAACAGGGGGAACAGCTGAGGCTGCGGCTAAATTAATAAAAATATCAAAGGGACAAGTCGCTGGTTTTATTTTTGTGATAAATTTATTTGATCTTAGAGGGTCGGATAATTTAATTTCGAAAAACTATAAAGTCGAAAATTTGATAGAATTTCCAGGTCATTAATTATTTATTTTAGGTCTATAAAAAGATTTCTTTCCTAAAGCAGCGTTTAAAAATCCCAATACTCTATAGAAATATATTCTTTTTTTTTTATTGTTAATAAAAAAATACATTAACATCTTAAAAGTAGCTGAAATAAATATGGGACATACTTTTATGAATGCATTTAGATAACCACCGTATTTTTTATTGAAATAAAATTTTGACCAAACCCAGTGCCAATTTCTTGATAATTCTATTTCATATTTATATTTTTCATCAACAGCTTTTGCACCAAGATGCTTAATTTTTGATTTTGGTACAACATAAATATTTTCACCACTTTCACTTACTCTTTTGCACAAATCATCATTTTCTAAATATAGGAAAATATTCTCATCAAAATATTTTTTACTTTTAAAATTTTCTAGCTTATTTAATCTTGAGAGATTCAAAATCATTGCAAAACCATCAACACTATCTACTTTAAAAGGTTCATCATTTAAATTTTTTACACCTTTTTTCTTTTCAAATTTATAATTCGGATAGTTTTCTTCCTCCATAATTGGAGCGATAATAGAAAATGTATCGACTTTTTTAGATGCAAAAATTATTTCATCTATTGTATTACTCCTTAAAACAACATCTGGATTAAGAATAAATCCATAATCTGTATCAATTTCATTTAGTCCATAATTATTTCCCGCACCCATGCCAATATTATTTTCGGATAAAATACAACGAACATTGTGATATTTTTTTTCAATGTCGTTTTTAAAAGATTTATTATTTGAGTTATCAACTATAATGATTTGAATATCCCTCGGTATTGAGTTTATACAGTCGTGTATCACTTTTTCACTCATAAAGCTTACAATAATTACCGTTAGATTTTGCCTAGATATTGACATATGATCAATGTAATCAACTATACTAATACTTTTTACTAATGTAAAAATAAATTAATCAATGAGAAAAATAGTTGTAACAGGTGGATTAGGTTTTATTGGAAGTAATTTAATCAAATTATTTATTAAAAAAAATTATTTTGTTATAAATATTGATAAAATTACTTACTCATCAAATTTCTATAATGTTAAGGAGTTTAAATCTTTTAAAAACTATAAGTTCATTAAATGTAGTATAGGAAATGATAAATTTTTAAAAATTTTAAACAAATATAAACCTTCATGTATATTTAATCTTGCTGCTGAATCTCATGTTGATAGATCTATTGATAATCCTGATAACTTTATAAAGAGTAATATTGTAGATGTTTATAAATTATTAGAAACTTTTAAAAAATTTATCAAAAAACATAAATGCAAGCTCATTCATATTTCTACAGATGAAGTATACGGGGATATTTTAAAAGGCCGTTCAACTGAAAAATTTCCTTACAATCCTAGTTCACCTTATGCAGCAAGTAAAGCAGCGTCTGATCATTTGGTAAATTCTTATGTGAGAACTTACAAGATTCCCGCTATCGTTACGAATTGTTCAAATAATTATGGACCCAGACAGCACCCAGAAAAATTGATACCGAAATTAATTTTTAATATTCTTAACAATAAATATCTACCAATATACGGAAAAGGTCTAAATTCAAGAGAGTGGATCTACGTTGAAGATCATTGTGAGGCCTTATACAAAATATATCTTAAAGGAAAAATCGGAAGCTTCTACAATATTGGTTCAAATAAGAATCTAACAAACATTCAGGTTTCAAATGAACTTTTAAAAATTGCGAAAAAAACTATTAATGTTGGAACAAAAGTAAAAATAAGATTTATTACAGATCGACCTGGGCACGACAAGAGGTATGCTTTAAATAGCAAAAAGATAACGAAAGAGTTAAAATGGAAACCCAAGACTAACTTTAGTAAAGGTATTAAACTTACATTTGATTGGTATAATGAAAATAAAATGTACTACAAATCTTTAAATAAGAAAGATATCACTCAAAGATTAGGGAAAAAATGATTAAAAAAGGAATTATTTTAGCTGGAGGTCTTGGAACTAGAATGAGTCCACTTACAAAAGCTGTTAATAAACAATTACTCCCAATCTATGATAAACCATTGATTTATTATCCGCTATCAATACTTATGCTTGCAAAAATCAAAGATATTTTAATTATTGTAAATAAAGGACAACTAAATCAATATAAAAGACTTTTTCCAGAATCAAAAAATCTTGGATTGAATTTATCTTTTAAAGAACAAAACAAACCAGTTGGTTTACCTGATGCTTTTTTAATCG
>CACKKE010000037.1 GCA_902600635.1 uncultured Pelagibacteraceae bacterium
CGTTTGAATTTAAAAATCTTACAGCATTAGAGCTTGTAAAAATAATACCTTTAAACTTAGAAAGATCTATTTCTTCATGTAGAATCCTTTTGATTGATAATAAAGGTAAATGTGAAACCTTATGACCAAGAGACTGAAATTTAATGATCATTTCTGAACAATCTTGTAAAGGTCTGGTTAATAGAATATGCATTTTATTTTTTATAAGAATTATTCGATTTTATTTTTAAAATTTGACCGATCTCATTTCCGAGTTCTCTAAAATTTTCTAATTTGTCGGATTTTTTTTCATAAAATCTTTGTGAACCATCTAATGAGAAAAGCTCAGCTTCTACTGTAATTTTATTTTCATCTATTTTAGAATAGATTCCAACTGCTGTTTCACAATCTCCCTCTAAAATTTTAAGAATATTTCTTTCAGTATGTGCTCTTTTATAAGTTTCTATGTGATTAATCTTTTTTAACATTGAAATCATATCTTCATCATTTTCTCTGCACTGTATAGCAATTATACCTTGTCCTGCACTTGGAATTATTTCCGCAATAGAAAAAATATCTGAAATTTTATCTTCTAATTTAAGGTACTTTATTCCAGCATAAGATAAAATTATCGCATCATACTCACCATCTGCTAATTTTTTTATTCTAGTGTCAACATTTCCTCTTATAAGTTTACAATTAACATCAGGCCTAATTTTTTTAATTTGAAATTGTCTCCTATAAGAAGATGTTCCAATAACAGCATTCTTTTTTAAATCTTTAAATTTTTTATTTTCATTAATTATTGCGATTTCTCTAGCATCAGTTCTTTCAAGAAATGTATCTGTTAAAAGACCATTGGTCTCAATTGCTGGCATGTCTTTTAGTGCATGAACAGCTATATCAATATTGTTATTTTGAAGTTCTTTTTCGATACTACTTGAAAACAAGCCTTTGCCACCAACATCAGATAATCTGGTATCTAGTATCTCATCCCCTTTGGTAGAAATTTTTTCAATATTTATATCCTTGTCAGTAAAGTTGGTTGCTTCAATAATTTTCTCTTTTACTTCTTGTGCATATAATAATGCTAACTTACTTCCTCGAGACCCAATTGTTATTTTCTTTTTCATAAAAAAATCATTTCTTACTTGTATTGGGATTGTACAATTATTAAAAACTATTTGTATGAATAAAAAACCCTTAATTCTTGGAATAGAAACTAGCTGTGATGAGACTGCAGCATCTTTAATTTCAGAAAATGAGCAAGGAATACCAATAATTCTCTCTAATATTATTTCTAGCCAAACAGAGGTGCATAAGGAATTTGGTGGGGTTGTTCCTGAACTTGCTGCCCGATCCCATTTAGAAAAAATTGATTGGATTGTTCAAAGGGCTTTGGATGAAAGTGGAAAAAAAATAGACGAAATAGATGCAGTTGCTGCAACGGCTGGACCAGGATTGGTTGTTTGTTTATCAGTTGGATTAAGTTTTGGTAAAACTTTTGCTAATTTAATTAAAAAACCATTTATTGCAGTTAATCATTTAGAAGGCCATGCTTTAAGTCCAAAAATTAATTCAGCGTTAAATTACCCGTATTTATTTTTATTAATTTCAGGTGGACACTCACAATTTTTAAATGTTAAAGGACTTGGAAATTATAAAAGATTGGGCACTACTATAGATGATGCTTTAGGTGAAGCATTTGATAAAACTGCAAAATTATTAGGAATAGAATTTCCAGGTGGACCCAAAATTGAAGTTTTTGCTGAAAAGGGAAATCCTGAAAGTTATAAGTTACCAAAACCAATTATTAACAGAGGGGGTTGTAACTTATCATTTGCAGGCTTGAAAACAGCAGTTTTAAAAATATCAAAAAAGATAAAAACAGAACAAGATAAATTTGATTTAGCAGCGTCTTTTCAAAAAACAATAATAGAAATCCTGTATAAGAAAACAAAGATCGCCTTTTTAGAGTTCGAAAAACAAAATAATCTTAAAAAAAAAATTTTTGTTGTTGCCGGCGGTGTTGCTGCTAACAAAAAAATTCGATCAATGTTAATTAATTTATGTAAAGAAAAAAATTATGAAAGTATATTTCCACCAATAGAACTCTGTGGTGATAATGCTGCAATGATAGGGATGGCAGGCTTAGAAAAATTTAAATTAAATCAATTCAATGATTTGGATTATCCAGCAAAACCAAGATGGCCACTAGATGAAAAAGCTAATTTCTTAAAAGGAGCAGGTGTAAAATTATAATGCAATACTGGTTACTTAAATCAGAGCCTGACGTTTGGTCAATTGATCAACAAAAAAAAGCTGGTAAAAAAGGAGCACCCTGGGACGGTGTAAGAAACTATCAAGCAGCCAAGAATTTAAAAACTATGAAAAAGGGCGATCAATGTTTTTTTTATCACTCAAATATTGGAAAAGAAATTGTTGGAATAGTAGAAGTTGTGAAAGAACATTACATTGATAAAACAGACAAATCAGGAAGATTTGTTGCTGTGACTGTCAAGTTTTTGAAAAGACTTAATAACCCTGTGTCTTTAGAGCAAATTAAAAAAAACAAGGATTTAAGCCATTTATCTTTAATTAAACAAAGTAGATTATCTGTAATGCCTATTGACTCTAAAAGCTGGAAGATTTTAAATAAAATGAGTAAATAATAAAAAAAATGCCAAAAAAAAAGAAATC
>CACKKE010000038.1 GCA_902600635.1 uncultured Pelagibacteraceae bacterium
TAGAACTTGGCACTGGTCCTTTTTTAGCTTGCATTTCACTTTTGAGAAGTTATTTAAAATACATACCAATTTTCTATCAATTGTTACTTTTATCATCATTATTAATTGATAAATTAATTAAACTATTCATTAAAACTGATCCTAAAAAGATTTATCCTATCGGGTATGTTTTTTTTGCTACACTAGGTAAGGGATAAGTTATGGAAAATAAAATTCTTGTTACAGGTGGCACTGGTCTTATAGGTAAATATTTACAAAAAGAGATGCCAAACGCTATTTATGTTGGATCATCGGATTATGATTTAACTAAAAATGAGGAAGTTACAAAAATGTTTAAAAAAATTCAGCCTAAAATTGTTATTCACCTTGCTGCTTTGGTTGGGGGTGTCCACCACAATATTGAAGAGCCAGTAAAATATTTCGAGGAAAATGTATTAATGAATACTTTTGTTCTTAAAGAAAGTTACAGATTCAATGTTAAAAGGTTCACTGGTATGTTAAGCTCATGTATATATCCTGACAAAATTTTAGATTATCCCATTAAAGAAAAACAATTAATTGAGGGTGCACCTCATCAAGATTTATTTTCATATTCTTACGCAAAAAGATGCTTAGCTATTCAGGTTGATATGTATAACAAGAAGTATAATACAAAATATAATTATTTAATTCCATGTAATTTATATGGGGAGTTTGACAAATTTGATGCTATACGTGGCCATTTCGTTGGTGCTCTTATTAATAAAATAATAATAGCTAAAAATTCAAAAAAAAATTTTATTGAATTATTTGGTGATGGAAAGCCCTTAAGACAATTCATGCATGCAAGAGATTTAGCTAAAGTAATTTATAATATGATAGAGGAAGAAAAGTATTTAAATATGAATATTGCTTCAGATGAGAACTATACAATAGATACAATTGCAAAGATTGCTTTAAAAGTTTGCGATGCAGAACATTTAGAAATAAAATATAACTCTAACAAACCCAACGGACAAATGAGAAAAGATATTGATACCAGTATATTTAAAAAAGAATTTTCAAATATAAAATTAATTCGATTATCAGACGGAATTAAGGAAATATATGAAAAACTAAAAAATGACTAAAACACTTTTATTTGGAGGTAGTGGTTTTTTTGGACCTGTAATTTTGTCGAAAGATAAAAGTATTATTTCTGTGGGTAGAACTAAACCACCGACACATTGTAATAATCAACATATTCAAATGAACAATTTAGACGAATTAGAAAAATTAGATAATTTAAATTTTGATAAAGTAATTTTTTTAATTGGAAGCTCTAATCATCATGATATTAACATAAATATTGATATGGGTATTGACTTCAATGTTTATCCGTTAAATAAAGCACTAGACTATTTCTCAAAAAGAAATTTAAAAAAATTTATTTGTTTTACAACAATACTTTTATATGATCAAAAAAAATTAGTAATACCTGTTGATGAATCACAAGAAATAAATCCTTATGCCAATAAATATATTTTTAGTAAATTTTTATCTGAACAAATAGTAAAATTTTACCAAAATAAAGTACCATCAATTATTGTTAGGTTAAGTAATATTTATGGTTACACAGAGTTAAGAAGACCAGATTTAATTCCTACAATTATGCAAGATGTTTTCGAAAAGGAAAAAGTAGAAATTTGGTCAAATAAACCTAAAAGAGATTTTATTTTTACAGAAGATGCTGCAGATGCTGTATTAAAATTATTAAATACTGATTTTATTGGAACTGTCAATTTAGGTTCAGGAAAAATGTCCTCATTAAAACTTATTTCAGAAATAATAGAGGAGCTTTCTGGAAAAAAAATAATTTCAAAAGATCACAAGGTTAGTGGACCAATGGAGTTTAATACAAATATAAAAAAAATTTCAGAAATCGCAGGTTGGAAACCAAAATTTGATATTCAAACAGGCTTAGAAAAAACTTATAATATAATGAAATCTTACTATTTGAAATAAACTTAATGAAATTATTTTATTGGTCACCATTTCTCTCTAATATTGCAACAATAGATGCGGTAATCAACTCTATAAATTCGTTAAAGAGATATAGCAGAAACAATAAATTTGAGGCACATATAATTGACTCAACTGGTGAGTGGCAAGAGAAATCAGAAAAAATTTCAGGAATTGATATAATTAAATTATATAAAAAAAATTATCATAAATTTTTACCTAAAGGAAATTTATTAAAAAGTCGTTTATCACAAATAATTATTTTTGTATTGAATTTTAATTTATTGAGAAAGTTATTATTAAAAGAAAAACCTAACTTTTTGATAGCGCATTTAATAATATCAT
>CACKKE010000039.1 GCA_902600635.1 uncultured Pelagibacteraceae bacterium
AAAAGAAGGATGGATATAGTTCCAGTTTCATTAGCACTTGCCCAAGCCGCTAAGGAAACAGGATGGGGCACTTCAAGATTTGCACAACAAGGAAACGCTTTATTTGGACAATGGACATGGTCTGGAGAAGGATTAAAACCAAAAGATGCTGAAAAAAATGAGGGTCATAAAGTTATGAAATTTAATGTTTTGCAAGCATCTGTAAGAGCTTATCAAAGAAATATAAATACACATTCAAGTTACGAGGATTTTAGATTGGCTAGAGCAAAATTAAGAGATCTGGGTGAACCATTAGACAGTATAATTTTATCAGAGTATTTGGATAAATATGCTGAGACAGGAAATGAGTATGTGAAAGTTTTACGAAAAATTATTCAACAAAATAATTTAAAAGATTTTGATGATGCAAAACTATTACCCTCAAGTATTGAGCTAGAAAGTTTAATTTAAAAATTATTATCTAATAATAAATTGTGTTCCAAACCACCTCCATTTGCCGTTGTCATTTACAGAACAATTAATTCTACCTCTTCTTGGTGAAAATGGTTCTCTAAATTCTATTGTAAGTTCTTTTTCAACAAGTTTAATATTTGATTTCATCCATTTATCTCCTTCATTGGAATAGCAGTTAATATTTTCAATATTTTTTTGATTTTCAAAAAATTCTACTTTAAATTTTGGCGGGTTATTTTCTTTCGATAATTTTTTTTCTTGTGGTTCTAAGTTTTTATATTCAAGTGGGAAATAGTTTATTATTGATTTAAATCTTTTAATTTCTCCATATTTTTCATTTATAGGAAATCGTGGAAGTTCAAATCTATTTTTATTTACATCAATAATTCCTGAATGTTGTCCAAATGCAATTTTGAAATTTTGAGATATATAATCTCTCATAAATCCTGAGTATTCTCCAAATGGGTAAGAAAATAAAGCTGGCACATATCCTAATTTTTCTTTAAAAATTAAATTTGATGTTTTTATGTCATTTAAAAAAACTTCCTCTGATTTATCAATTAAATAGTCATGAGAGTGTGAATGATGCCCTATAACCCCAAATTCACTTTGTTCAATTTCTTTAATCTGATCCCAATTCATGTATCCATTGTTGCCAACAGGTTCAGTGGAGACAAATAATACGAATGGAATTTGATTTTTTTTTAAGTAAGGCCAAGCATTATCATAAAAGGATTGAAAAGCATCATCAACAGTGAGAAGTATCTTTTTTTCTTTTTTTGGAATATCGAACTCATCTAGAAAATCTTTTGGATGATAAAAGGTTAAGTTAGCATCCAAAATAAGATCAACATGTTCCTTAAATATATCCATTGATATGTTTGTTGATGGATATTTGAATTCATTGAACCGATGGTACATAATTGATAATACACCCTCATCATTTGAAAAATACCTTCCATTATTTTCTTGTGCGTTTGAGTTAAAAGTCAATATAATTATAAAAATGAATAAATTAATTATAGATGCTGTAAAAGATAAAATTTTTTTTATGATCATTAATAATAATAATACTTATAGTGTTACTCATGAAAATAGCAAAAATAATTATGAAAAACTGATGGTTTTAATTATTGATTTTTTAAAAGATAATAATCTAGAGATTGGTGACATTGGATCAATTTACATAAATAGAGGTCCTGGTAGTTTTGCAGGTATTCGAAATTCTTTATCAACAATTAAAGCAATTCACATGATTAAAAAAATTGATTACTATTGCTTTAGTTTAAAGGATTTTGAGAATGAAAATGATATTAAATACGAGAATATACCGCATCTTTGCAGTAAATTTAAGCTCAAAAAAAATTTGATTAAACCTTATTATATAAGTTAAAATTAGTTATGTCAGATGCAGTTGATACAATTGAACAAAAGTGCTTAGCTAAAGGTGTTAAGCTTACTGAACAAAGAAGGATAATTGCTAAAATAATTTCCGAGTCAAAGTCTGAGTATGGGGAGTCAGATCACCCGGATGTAGATGAGCTTTATAATCGTGTTTCGAAAGTTGATCCAAAAATTAGTATAGCTACGGTTTATAGGACAGTAAAATTATTCGAAGAGGCTGGGATTTTAACAAAACACGATTTTAAAGGTGGAAAGGCCAGATATGAAGCAATGATTGAAAGCCATCATGATCATTTGATAGATATAAAAACAGGTGAGATCATAGAATTTGTTGATGATGAGATAGAGAAACTTCAAAAAAAAGTTGCTGAAAAATACGGTTATAAATTAGTAGATCATAAATTGGAATTATATGGGGTTAAAAAAAAGCCTCAATAAATGAATCAA
>CACKKE010000040.1 GCA_902600635.1 uncultured Pelagibacteraceae bacterium
AGATAATATTTAATACTTATAATATTCTTTAAACCAATTAACTGTATTTTTTAAACCCATATCTATTGAGGTAAATTTCCGTATTTTAGTAAAACTTTTAATCTTTCTATTATTTCCATGAGTTTTAACTACGTCTGCTTTTTGCAATCTTCTTTTAAATAGCTTTGGTTTTTTATTTGTAAAAGAATTAATCTTTTTAATTATATCGGTTAACTTTTGAGGATCATTTGAACAAACATTAAAAATTTCATTCTTAAAATTTTTTCTCATAAAAATTAGTTTTGAAATAATTTTGCACACATCTAAGATATATGTAAAATCTCTAGTATGTTTTCCAAAATTATTTAAATAAAAATTTATCTCTTTTTTATAACTTGAGGTTAAATATTTCATCATAAACATGTCAGGTCTACCCCACTCACCATAAACAGTAAAAAATCTTAAACCTATAAAAGAAATATCATGTTGTTTTGAGAATACATCTGCCATTTCCTCATTAACTTTTTTTGATAAAGCATATATATTTTTTGGGTTTACTTTTTGTGATTCAGCTAATGGAAAATTTTTAGAATCTCCGTAAATAGAGCTAGAAGAAGCATAAATTATTTTTTTGATATTATAATTTTTAGCTACATCAATAAGATTATAAAATCCATTTATATTGTTATCAACAAACTCAGATGGCTTAATTAGTGAATACCTAACTCCTGCTTGAGCGGCTAAATTAATTATCAAATTTATTTTTTTTTTTTTAAAAATTTTTTCCAACTTTTTTTTATTTAACAAATTGATATTAAAAAATGAAAATCTTTTATTTTTTGAAATTACTTTAATCCGATCTTTTTTTAATTTTTTTGAATAATAATTATTCAAATTATCAATACCAATAATTTTGATATTAGATTTGTCTAATAAATATTTTGAAAGATTAAACCCAATGAAACCTGCTGCGCCTGTAATTAATATTTGCATAAAAATAATATTGATATATCAATATTAATTCATAAACGATATAAATATTTCATGGTAAAAATATGTGTAATTGGTCTTGGCTATGTAGGTCTACCTATATGTTTAAAATTAGCAAAAGATTTTAAAACTGTTGGTTTTGATATAAATTTTAAAAGAATAAACTCTTTAAAAAAAGGTATTGATCTCAATAATGAATTCAAAAAAAAAGATCTTAAAAGAAATAAGTTAATATTTTCAAAAAATATTCAGGATATTAATAATTGTAATTTTTATATAGTTTGTGTTCCAACGCCTGTTACTAATAATAAAAAACCTGACCTAAATTACATTGAAAAAAGCTTCGATTTACTATCCAGAATTTTAAAAAATGGCGACGTTATAGTTTTAGAGTCTACTGTTTATCCAGGTGTAACAGAAAAATTTGTCAAAAAATTAGAAAAAAAAACTAAGTTAATTAATAATCAAGATTTTAGCACATGTTACAGTCCAGAAAGAATAAATCCTGGTGACAATGAAAAAAATCTAAACAATATCAACAAAATTATTGCTTATGAGGGTAAAGATAAAAAAATAAAAAAATTATTAAAAAATGTGTACAAAAGAATCTGTAAAAAAATTATTTTTTCAAATAAAATTAAGGAAGCTGAAACAGCCAAAGGTATAGAAAATATTCAAAGAGACTTAAACATAGCACTATTTAACGAAATATTAATTATTTGCAAAAAGTTAAAATTAAATTTCAATGAAGTAATAAGATTAGCTTCAACTAAATGGAATTTCATTAAATTTTCCCCTGGTTTGGTTGGTGGTCATTGCCTACCAGTTGATCCTTATTACTTAACTTATATTGCTAATAAAAAAGGTTATAAGTCAAAAGTAACTTTATCAGGAAGAGATATAAATAACTTCATGAAAAAATATGTAATTGAATTTATTAATTCAGTTATAAAGAAAAGTAAAATCAAAGAAAATAAAGTTAAAATTTGTATTATTGGTCTTACATATAAATATGGAGTTGCAGACACTAGAAATTCACAAAAAATAGAAATTCTTAAAT